>NZ_CP020867.1:643670-965505 GCF_002104335.1 Campylobacter cuniculorum DSM 23162 = LMG 24588
TTTAAAAATTTAAGTAAAGTAAATTGAATAAATTAAGATAAAAACTAAAAATTAAATTTTTCATTCAATTTCTAATTAAAACTATAAAAACAAAAAAAATATTTAAAAATTTATTCAACAACAATCCAAAACACTATCACATCAATATTTAAAAAGATAAATTTAAGTCATAAAAAAGTATAATTGATAGTTTTAAGACTTTATCCTTAAAGACTTGGCTTTGAGTTTAGGGGGTGTCTAGTATGATTGAAGTAATTTACTTTATGATAGCTTTAATCGTTCTTGTTCTAGTCTGCAAAAACTAAAACAAGAAACATCTTTTTGAAACTAAGCCTATTATAGTCTTACCTTGCTTAAGTTAGTCTTAAAATACTTTAATTTTTCAAGCTGAGTCTTTGCAAGGTGAGACTTAGTTCTTAAATTAAAGGAATATTAATTAAAGAAATATTAGAAATTCTAAAAAGATTAAGAGAAAAAGAAAGATTTCAATCAATCAAAATACATTAAGAAATTCAAAAAGAAATAAAAACAAAAATAAAATTTAAAAAACAAGAATTTAAAAATTAAATTTTTCATTCAATTTCTAATTAAAACTATAAAAACAAAAAAAAATATTTAAAAATTTATTCAACAACAATCCAAAACACTATCACATCAATATTTAAAAAGATAAATTTAAGTCATAAAAAAGTATAATTGATAGTTTTAAGACTTTATCCTTAAAGACTTGGCTTGTTTTAAGGAGGTTATGATGGTGGAATTAGCTTTAATTTTAATTCTTTTCATCGTCTTAATCTTAGCTGTAAAAAACTAAAATTAAGACAAATCCAAAAAAACTAAGCCTATTATAGTCTTACCTTGCTTAAGTTAGTCTTAAAATACTTTAATTTTTCAAGCTGAGTCTTTGCAAGGTGAGACTTAGCTTTTACTATCACATCAATATTTAAAAAGATAAATTTAAGTCATAAAAAAGTATAATTGATAGTTTTAAGACTTTATCCTTAAAGACTTGGCTTGTTTTAAGGAGGTTAAAAGATGAATGAAATTTATTTTCTAATTATTCTTTTAATCGTGCTTATCTTAGTTATTAAAAACTAAAATAAAGCACATTCTTAATTAACGGGCTTATTATAGTCTTACCTTGCTTAAGTTAGTCTTAAAATACTTTAATTTTTCAAGCTGAGTCTTTGCAAGGTGAGACTTAGTTCTTACTATCACATCAATATTTAAAAAGATAAATTTAAGTCATAAAAAAGTATAATTGATAGTTTTAAGACTTTATCCTTAAAGACTTGGCTTGTTTTAAGGAGGTTAAAAGATGAATGAAATTTATTTTCTAATTATTCTTTTAATCGTGCTTATCTTAGTTATTAAAAACTAAAATAAAGCACATTCTTAATTAACGGGCTTATTATAGTCTTACCTTGCTTAAGTTAGTCTTAAAATACTTTAATTTTTCAAGCTGAGTCTTTGCAAGGTGAGACTTAGTTCTTACTATCACATCAATATTTAAAAAGATAAATTTAAGTCATAAAAAAGTATAATTGATAGTTTTAAGACTTTATCCTTAAAGACTTGGCTTGTTTTAAGGAGGTTAAAAGATGAATGAAATTTATTTTCTAATTATTCTTTTAATCGTGTTAATTTTAGTTATAAAAAACTAAAAATTAACACTCTTTAAAACCTAACCTATTATAGTCTTACCTTGCTTAAGTTAGTCTTAAAATACTTTAATTTTTCAAGCTGAGTCTTTGCAAGGTGAGACTTAGTTCTTAAATTAAAGGAATATTAATTAAAGGAATATTAGAAATTCTAAAAAGATTAAGAGAAAAAGAAAGATTTCAATCAATCAAAATACATTAAGATAGAAATTTAAGAAATTCAAAAAGAAATAAAAACAAAAATAAAATTTAAAAAACAAGAATTTAAAAATTCAATTTTTCAAACTAAAAATTTAGCAAATTTAAAAAGAAATTTAAAATACCTTAAGATAAAAAACTCAAAAATTTTAACAAATTCAAAAAGAAATTTGAAAAATTTAAAGATTTTGAAAATTTGAAAAAAATCAAAGGTTTAAAAAACTCAAAAAGATGAAAATAATTTAAGAGAAAAAATGAAAATATAAATAAAAAAGGTAAAAAAACGAGAAAAATATCCTCAATAAAAGAAATGAAAAAAACAAAAAATAAGGTTGAAGCGAATAAAAATTAATAAAAAATTAAGTAAGAGAACAAAAAATAAAGAAAATTTGAAGTGAAAAATAGAAAAAATCAAGAAAGTTTGAAATGAAAATAACAAAAATAAAGAAAATAATAAAAATGATAAAGAAAACACTTGAAACAAGAAAAACAATCAACAAAACAGCAAAGAAAAATAAAAAAATTTGAAACAAGAAAATAAAATAAAGCAAATAAAACAACAAAAATAAAGATAAAATCAAGGAAATTTGAAATATAAAAATATAAAAAAAGAGAAAAAATACAAATAAAATAAAAAAAAGAGAAAAATACAAATAAAATAAAAAAAAGAGAAAAAAATATAAATAGAGATAAAAGTCAATCAATATAAGATATAAAAAACTAAAAAAAATAAAGAAAAACAAAAGAAATGAAAAAAAGAAAGAAGCAAAAAAATTAAAAAATTAAAAAATTAAAAAACAAAAAAAGTGAGAAAAGAAAATCAATAAAATAACCAAAAAAGAAAAAAGAAAAACAAAATAAACTAAAAAACTAGAAAACTAAATAAACTAAATAAATAAAACAACAAAACAAACAAAAAATTAAAAAAGAAAAAAACCAAAAAAAGAAAAAAACAAAAGAGAGAAAAAAGTTTGAAACTCCAAAGTTAAACTTTGGAGTTTGATTCTAAGTGTTTTTAGAATTTATAGAGAGCTTGAAGTCTTACGCTGTTTTTGCTATTGTCGTTAGCTTTAGTTTGAGCATCAATATCTACATAAGAATACCAAGCTTGGAAGTCAAGTTTTGGAGAGTATTTGTAATTCACTCTTGCCACAACTTCGAATTTATCTCCAGCTCCAGAACCTAGAGCATTATTTTCGATTTTAGTTCCACCATAAACAAGATCCACACCTAAGCGAAGCACTTCGTTGAAGGTATAACCTGCTTTGATGAATCCAAAGGTGTTTTGTCCTATATCACCTGTGAGGTTAGAGCCGTCTGTATAGTAAATTTCTTGTCCTGCAAGAAGGTGTCCTATGTTACCATTATCTTCTAAAGTGGTTAAGCTCAATTGGTCTTTGTCCCCATAGTAGAAGCCCCCTAAGCTTGCGTCAAAGCCCATGTATTCTAAAGTTCCGTTAAGTCCTACGAAGTTACCATTAGTAGCAGCACCCGGCATTCCAACAACGATATCTTCAAAATCATTTTCTACAGCGTTTCCTAGATAACCAAGATTGAGCTTCCAAACAAGGTCATTTGCGAAAGTGGTTTTAAAGCCAAGATCGATTGCATAAAGGAAAGCTGTATCAGTAAGATAGGCTAACCATAATTGAGAATTGAGTTGTCCAAAACCTAAATCATAAGAACCTATACCTGCTACACCATAGAGGTTATTGCTGTATGGGTTGTAAGTCATACTATTAACAAATCTGTTATTATTAAGAATAGTATCACCTTCTACACCATTTGCACCAAAACCAGCTCTAACATTACTATTTGCGTCAAAATTATCAAAAGCGTAAGCTGCTAAGATGGTGCCCTCAAGGCTGGTGTTGAGGATTTTAGCACCTGTTCCTACGAGTCCTAAGAAATTTGTAGTCCAAATGCTCTCAACTTGCATTTTACCGAGAAGCACACTTGTATCGACTGCGTCTGCTGTGTAAGTTAGATAGTATTGTCTTACATTAAATCCTGTGTTAGTATCAGTTCCGATTTCACTGCCATTACTTGCAAAGCCACTTTCTTGTCCTGCATTATAGTAAAGTTCTACGAAAGCTTTGAAATTATCCGCAATCGCTGCTTGGAAACCAAGTTTTCCTACAAATTGATGAGCTTGTTTTGAGTTACCTATACCACCAGGTCCGTTGAAAAGATTATCTCTGTTATGCTCTACTACTCTGCCGTTATTATAGCGGTAACGTAAAGCACCACTAAGATCTACATCTTTAATCGCTTCATCAAGCGGAGTAGCATTTGCCACTGAGAAAGCACCTGCAGCAAGAGCTGCTACTAAACTAAGTTTAACTAGTTTCATAAGAATTCTCCTTACTAAAATTAAAATTAACAAGTGCAATTCTAGCATAGAAACTTCATATTTTTGCTTAATATTTTCTTAAATGTTTAATATTTTGCTTATTTTTTGAATGGGGATGAGATTTAAGCCCGAAAAAAAGCCCTAAAATAGGGCTGATTCGAGCTTCATTAAGGAGCTTCTTTGTAATGAAATGTTTTTAGCTTTCTGAATGAGAAGTATAAAATTAAAAAGTAAATGATAAGTAATTTATGAGGGGGGGTTAAATTTTTAAGAGAGGGAGCGAAAATTTGAGCGGAGGAGGGTTGTTTTTTGGGCGGGGTTGAGGATTTAGAAAATGTATGAGTTACTAAGAATTTTAGAAAAGGGTATTTGTGTGTGGTTTGGGTTGTGTGAGGGAAAAGGGTGTTGATGATGAAAATAAAAATTTAAGGGTTGAAATTGATTTGTTTATAGGAATTTTTGAAAAAAAGATATTGATGAAAAAATCGCTCGAGGTTTGCTTGCAAAGGGTTTGTTTAAAAAAGTCCTATTTAAAGAGGGAAAAAATTTCTGGGGTGTTAAATATAAGGTTCAAAAATAGCCCCTATAAAATAGCCCCTATAAAATAGCCCCGATTTAGGGGGTTAGAAATTTTCGTCTATGATTTGGCATAGGCTGTGGATTATTAAAATATGCATTTCTTGGATTCTTGCTGTGTCATTGCTTGGCACGACAAGATTAAAGTCGCTGAGTTCATTCATCGCACCGCCCCCTTTTCCACTAAGTCCTATGGTGTGAATTTTGAGTTCTTTTGCTTTTTTGAAAGCCTCTAGCACATTTGGACTCTTTCCGCTTGTTGAAATTCCTATGAGTGTGTCTCCCTCGCGTCCTAAGGCTTCAAGCTGCCTTGAAAAGACAAATTCAAAACCATAGTCATTTCCTAAGGCTGTGAGTGCTGAAGTATCGGTTGTTAGGGATATTGCTGCTAAGGCTTTGCGTTCTTTTTTGTATCTGCCACTAAGTTCGGCTGCAAAATGTTGAGAATCTGCGGCACTGCCTCCATTTCCGCAAATTAAGATTTTATGACCTTTTTTCAGTGTGTTGCTTAAGAATTCGCCCATTTTGGCGATTTGTCCCTTGAGAATTTCTGCAGATTCTAGGGTTTTTTTATGTTCTTTCCATTCTTTTTCAATTATGTGTATCATTTTTTTGTCCTTGTATTTTTTCTATGATTTTACTCGTGCTAAATCCTTCTTTATAGTCTATGAGTTCGACTTTAGCAACCAAATTTGCTCCGATGATTTCTTTGTTTTCATAATCCTTTCCTTTGACTAAAATATCGGGTTTTAAAAAGGAGATGAGTTCAAAGGGTGTGTCCTCTTCAAAAATCACCACATAATCCACAAAATACAAACTTGCCAACATACAAGCACGTTCGAATTGCGAATTTATAGGTCTTGTGTCGCCTTTGAGTCGCTTAATGCTTGAATCAGAATTTAAGCCGACGATGAGTAAATCGCCGAGTTTTCTTGCTTTTTCAAGATAGCTTAAATGCCCTAAATGCAAAATATCAAAGCAACCATTTGTGAAAACCACTTTTTTATTTTGTCCCTTAAGTCTTTTTAACAATTCTTCTTTGCTTGTGATTTTGTTTTCAAAATTTGATTTTTTGAAATTCTTAAGCTCATCAAAACTGACGCTAACACTTCCGATTTTGCTTACAACCACAGCGGCAACTTCGTTTGCGATTTCACAAGCTTTTATGATAGGGATTTGACTTGCCAGACAAAAAGCTAGAATGGCTATGACGCTATCTCCCGCACCTGTTACATCATACACTTCTAAAGCCCTAGCGGCAATGATGTGTAATGTTGTATCAAAGAGTGCTATACCGCCCTCTGAAAGCGTGATAACTCCATAGGTTAAATCAAAATCTTTTTTGAGTTTTTCTATACCAAATTTTAAATTTTCTCCCTCTAAATTTTCATATTTTAAGGCTTCTAAGGCTTCTTTTTTGTTAGGAGTGAGTAGGGTTGCACCTTTATATTTGCTATAATCATTGCCTTTTGGGTCGATTAAAATAGGAATTTTAAGCTCTTTGGCTTTTTTTATCAAAGCTCTGCAGACTTTAGCGGTTAAAACTCCTTTCGCATAATCGCTTAGAATAATGGCTTCAAAATCTTTTGCAATTTGGTTGAATTCCTCGATGAGCTCTTCTTCGCATTCTATGTCTTCGTTGTCTTCATCATCGAGCCTTAAAACTTGTTGATTGTGAGCGATAATGCGATTTTTAAGAGGCGTTTTGCGGTTTTTTTGAATCAAGAATTTTGAGGTTAAATTTTCTTTGAGAAATTTTGCACTCTCATCTTCTCCTACAACGCCAAGTGCAAACACACGAGCCCCAAAAGCCTTTAAATTTGCATACACATTTGCCGCACCGCCGAGTCTTTTGTCTTCTTTTAGGGTTTTTGCTATCAAAACAGGAGCCTCCGGACTCACACGCGAACAATCGCACCATATGTAATTATCCACCATAAAATCGCCTACAACAAGAATTTTAGGGCTCTGTTTGCTTAAAAATTCAAGCATTAGTTTTCCTTATAATGAATGACTTAAACATGGGCTTTGCTTTCTTCTTCAAATAGTCTTTTTATCTCGCTTAAATAGTCTTTTATGCCCTCTTCAAGACTAAATTGCGGAGTGTAAGCGAAGTTTTGTTCTAGTTTTGCTTGTGTGTGGTATTGATAAGCGTTTTTATAAGGGTTTGGTATGATTTCATAGCTGTAATTTGTGCCTAATTCTTTTTGCAAGATGTCTGCAACTTCTTTAAAAGTCCTTGCAACCCCGCTTCCTACATTATACACTCCGGATTTTGCGTTTAGGGCTGCTAAATTTGCATTTATAACATCTTTAATATAAACAAAATCCCTATAAATTTTATCGCTTCCCTCAAATAAACGCGGAGCCTTTGCACTTAAAATTTGATGAGCAAATTGTAAAATCATACTTGAAGTTTTACCCTTAAAAAATTCGCCTTTTCCATAAACATTAAAATATCTAAGTCCTACTAAATGGGCTTTATCGTAAAATTTTGTAGCAAGATTTTCCATCATCAGTTTTGAAAAAGCATAAACATTCTTAGGTTTTTCACCAAAACCGACGCTTTGAGGGCTTTTTGCGTCTCCATAAACTGAAGCAGAACTTGCATAAATGAGTTTGGCATTAAGCTCTATGCTTAGTTTGATTAAATCCTTAAAGGAATTGAGATTCACATTTAAAATTTGGTTTTGATTGTTTGCAGTGGTGTCCGAAATAGCCGCTTGATGAAAGATGACTTCGGGCTTAAATTCACGCATTATTCTTAAGGTCTTTTCGTCTAAAATATCGCCGATAAAAAGCTCTCCTTTAAATTCAAGCAAATTTTTAAAATGTCCTAAGCATTGCAAATTTCCATTTTCAAAACTCTCTTTGCCTCGCATTTTATCGATGATTAAAATTTCATTTTTATCTTGTAAAAAAAGTGCGAGTTGAGAGCCGATAAATCCAGCTCCTCCTGTGATTAAAATCCTCATAATCTTTCCTTTGATTTTAAAAAATTTAAAAGCTCGGTTAGATTTGCAAAGGTTTTGAAATTTTCATTTTCTTTTACCTTAGAATCAATCAAAGCTAAGGTCCCCACTTCGGCACTTAAACCTGCTTGCATGTCGCTAAGATTATCCCCGATAAAAATAGAATCTTGCATGTTTATATTGAATTCATTTTGAGCTTTTAAAAGCATACCCGGCTTTGGTTTGCGGCATTGACAATGTTCTAAATGCGGACAATGATAAATTTTTGAAATTTTAATATTTTTTTCCGCAAATGCGTTTAAGATAAAATCACTTAGAATTTTAAAATCTTCTTCGGTGTAATACGCTCTTGCGATTCCGGATTGATTAGTGATGATAAAAATCAAAAATCCCTTTTTGGAAAAAAAATCGCAAAGCTCGAAAATTCCCTCGCAAAATTCAAAATCTTCTATTTTATAAACATATTTTTTATCAACATTAATCACGCCGTCTCTGTCTAAAAATAAAGCCTTGTTTTTCATACGAAGCATTATAACTTGTTTTTGTTTAAAATTAAAAAAAATCGTAAATTTTTATTTTGTTAAGAAAAGATTTAAAGTTTCAAAAGTATAATAATATATCCAAAAAATATAAGGAGAAAAAATGAAAAAGTTACTTGCATGCTGTGCTTTAATCTGTCTTGGCGTGTCAGCTTATGCTGCTGATGGTGCGACACTCTTTAAAAAATGTGCGGTTTGCCATGGAGAAAAAGCGGATAAAGTCTATCTTGGTAAGGTTCCGGCTTTAAAATCAATTTCTACAGCTGAAAGACTTCAATATATGAAAGAATATTCAGAAGGCAAAAGAAATGCTTATGGTCAAGGTGCGATTATGAAAGTTAATCTTAAAGGTTTAACTGAAGAAGACTTTAAAGCAATCGAAGCTTATATAGAAACTCTATAAGCTCTTAGGACTCTTACAAGGAGTCCTAAGCTTTTTGAATTTTATCATTTCTTAAGCTAAATTTTATATTTTATTTTTGCGGATTATTATCGGACTTTGATTTTTTCCTTGCTTTTATGAATTGCCCTTTTCAATCGATTTTAATTATTTTTTATTTTGTCTTTTTTCTAAGGCTTGTTTTTTGCGATTTTCAAGCTCTATGGCGTCTTTTAGGGACTCTTCATCGTCATTTAAAGTTGTAAATTTATAATCATCGTCAAATTGTTTATTTTTAATTCCCCAAAGTAAGGTGCTAAGTATGATAAAAAACACAATAACCGAAACCCCTATCATCATCATAATGACTGCATTCATTCTTTAATCCTTAAAGCATTTAAAATCACCATTATACTACTTAAAGACATAGATAAAGCTGCGATGAGGGGATTGATAAGCCCTAAAAAAGCTAAAGGTATGGTTAAAGCATTGTATGTTATAGAAAGTGCTAAATTTTGTTTGATGATTTTATAGGTATTTTTAGAAAGACTCAAGGCTTTTTGTAAAGAATCAAGGTCGTTTTTTAAAAGCAAAATATCACTGCTTTCAATCGCTAAATCACTGCCTTCTTTAAGTGTGATTGACACAGCTGCATAATTTAAAGCCAAAGCGTCATTAACCCCGTCTCCTACGAATAAAACCTTATGTTTTTGACTTAAATTTTCAATCATTTGCATTTTATCTTCAGGCAGACAAGAAGCCTTAAATTCATTGATACCAAGCTCATGGGCAATTTTTTGCACGGCTGAGTTATTATCCCCGCTTAAAATCATCGTGCGAATTTTTTTTTCTTTTAAATAAGCTACAAGTTCTTTTGCCCCTTTTCTCAATACGCTTTGAAATTCAAAAAAAGCCAAAATTTCACCTCCTTTAGCAAAGATAAAATGAGAATTTTCAAATTCCTTGCTTTGAATATGATGTTCCTCTAAAAATTGAGAGCTTCCCCCTAAAAATAAAATTCCATTTAAATAAGCTTTTAAGCCTCTTGCTTGGATATTGCTTAGCTCTTTAAAATCCAAATTTTCATCTTTTGCCCCTTTTTGCTCTAAAAATAAAGCCACATTTTTAGATAAAGGGTGGTTTGAAAGCTTGACAAAATTGTAAAGTTCATTGATGTTTAAATGAGGATTGAGATAAAATTCCTTAATATTAAGTTTTGATTGTGTTAAAACTCCTGTTTTATCAAAAACTGCAATATCGCATTTGCTTAAATCTTCAATCACACTTGAGCTTTTAAAAAGTATGCTTTGTTTTAAAGCCCTAGAAAGGGCGATGAGATTGCTGACCGGTGTTGCAAGGGCTAAGGCACAAGGACAAGCGATGATTAAGACAGAAATTGCGTTGATTAAAGAACTTTCCACACTTGCATGTTTAAAGAAAAACCAAAAACAAAAACAAAGCAAGGCAAGGCTTAGGATTGTCCGCGAAAAATAAGCACTGATTTGACTGACTAAGCTTTCAAGTTTAGCTTTTTTAGAATGGGCAAATTCTAAAAGTTTGATGATTTGAGAAAGTTTTGAATCTGTATAAAGCTTTGTAGCAAGGTATTCTACGCTACCATCAAGCACAATACAAGCAGAATTGAGTTCATCACCTTTTTGGATAAGCTTTGGCTCGTTTTCCCCATTTAAAGATGAAGTATCCACGCTTGCTTCACCTTTTTCACAAATTCCATCGATGAGAATTTTATCTCCGCTTTTAAGCAAAATCAAGTCCCCAACTGCAACCTTTTGCACTTCTTTAGGTGAAAATTTTTCTCCATCATAAACTAAAATTTCGTTTTGCAAAAAATCATTTAAACCATCTATGGTATCCAAAGCCCTTTTTTTGCTAAAAACTTCAAGATATTTGCCGATGAAAACAAAACAAATAATCATCGCCACAGAATCAAAATAAACCTCACCGAGCCTTGAAAACATAGCCCAAATCGAATACAAAAAAGCCAAAGTTGCACCGCTAATGACTAAAGTGTCCATGTTAAGACTCTTATGTTTTGCCGCTAAAAATGCACTCTTATAAAAACTCGAACCCGTATAAAAAAGCACAGGAGAGCAAAGTATAAATTCAGCAAAATTTAAAATATCCTTAATATCGCTTTGCATACCGCTAAAAAATCCTGCGTATTTTGCTACTGCCACCCACATAATATTCATCACACAAGCGATTGCAACGACAAGCTTAGAGTAAAATTCTCTTTTTGTCATATCTGCTTTTTTTTGTGCTTTAGTGGGATCATAAGCACTTGCTTTATAACCTATGCTTTGTATTAAGGTTAAAATTTGCTTAAGGGTGATGGAATTTTCATCAAAGACTATTCTTGCTTTGTGTGTAAGATGATTAATATCAAGCTCTAAAATGCCTTTTTGTTTGATAAGAATTTTTTCATTCAGCCAAATACAAGCTGCACATTCTATGCCATGTATCATAAGATAAATTTCACTCAAACCCTCTTTGTTTTTATGTATAAATTCATCGTAATTTCTGCTCTCTTGATTTAAATTTACGGGATTTAAACTGACATTTCCTAATTTTTCATAAAATTCACTCAAATCATTTTCGTTTAAAATTCTATAAACGCTTTGACAACCCTTACAGCAAAAAAAATTGCCTTTTTCTTCTATCATTTGTTCTTTTTTAAAATTTAATCTACAATGTGTGCATCTCATAATCAATCTTTAAATAAATTTTTTTTATAATTATAAACAAATTTGACAAAAAGTGTATTTTTTTATTAAAATCATCTTTTTAAATTCTAAAAATCTAATTTTCTCCTGAGGTCTTATGGAAAAAAAACAACATCAAAGAACCCACATTCCTGTGGAAGGTTACAAAATTGAAAATTTAAAATTGCTTGATTTAGAAAGCTTGATTGCAATTGCTCTTGAATGCGAGATAGAAAATCCTAGAGAATTTCGTCGCCAAGAGTTAATCTTTGAAATTCTAAAAGCTCAAACCAAAAAGGGTGGATTCATACTTTTTACGGGTATTTTAGAAATTTCAAGCGAGGGTTATGGTTTTTTAAGAGGTATGGACGGGGATTTAAGCGATAGCATTAATGATGCTTATGTTTCAAATTCTCAAATTCGTAAATTTGCTCTAAGGGTTGGAGATATAGTTACCGGACAAGTTAGGGAGCCAAAGGACCAAGAAAAATATTATGCCTTGCTTAAAATTGAAGCGGTTAATTATCTGCCTTTGCAAGAAGCTAAAGAAAGACCGCTTTTTGATAATCTTACGCCGATTTTTCCTACTGAAAAAATCAAGCTTGAATATGATGCGATGAAATTAACGGGTAGGGTTTTAGACCTTTTTACACCTATTGGTAAGGGGCAAAGAGGGCTTATCGTTGCTCCTCCAAGAACGGGTAAAACTGAATTGATGAAAGAACTTGCTGCCGCGATTGCTAAAAATCATCCCGAAATGCATCTTATCGTGCTTTTAGTCGATGAAAGACCTGAAGAGGT
Organism: Campylobacter cuniculorum DSM 23162 = LMG 24588; assembly: GCF_002104335.1. Taxonomy (NCBI): domain Bacteria; kingdom Pseudomonadati; phylum Campylobacterota; class Epsilonproteobacteria; order Campylobacterales; family Campylobacteraceae; genus Campylobacter; species Campylobacter cuniculorum. The sequence goes on from NZ_CP020867.1 coordinate 655,873, forward strand.
TACAGATATGCAAAGATGTGTTAAAGGCGAGGTTTTTAGCTCCACTTTTGATTTACCGGCTTATAATCATGTAAGAGTTGCTGAACTTGTGATAGAAAAAGCCAAAAGAATGGTAGAAACGGGAAAAGATGTTATCATTTTGCTTGATAGCATTACAAGACTTGCAAGGGCTTATAATACCGCTACTCCAAGCTCTGGAAAGGTTTTAAGTGGTGGAGTGGATGCTAATGCACTCCATAAGCCCAAAAGATTTTTTGGAGCTGCTCGAAATATAGAAAAAGGAGGCTCTCTTACCATAGTTGCAACTGCTCTTATTGATACGGGTTCAAGAATGGATGATGTGATTTTTGAGGAATTTAAGGGCACAGGAAATAGCGAGATTATCCTTGATAGAAATATATCAGATAGGAGAATTTATCCAGCAATTAATATCATAAAATCAGGCACAAGAAAAGAAGAGCTTTTACAAAATCCAGCAAATTTGCAAAAAATTTGGGCTATAAGGTCTGCAATCTCGCAGATGGACGATGTGGAAGCCTTGAAATTTTTGTATTCTAAAATGCTTAAAACCAAAGATAATATCGAGCTTTTATCGATTATGAATGAGTAAAAATGTTTAGAGCCTTAGCGATAAAATACAGACCTAAAACCTTCGATGAACTTGTTGGACAAAAAACCATAAGCACAAGTTTAAAATATGCTCTAAATTCTAAAAGACTTGCACATGCTTATCTTTTTTCGGGACTTCGCGGGAGTGGAAAAACTTCGAGTGCAAGAATTTTTTCACGTTCTTTAGTCTGTGAAAAAGGACCAAGCGATACACCTTGTTTGAGTTGCAAACAATGTCTTGCTTCTTTGGAAGGCACTCATATGGATATTATCGAAATGGATGCAGCAAGCAATAGGGGGCTTGAAGACATACAAGCTTTAATCGAGCAAACCAAATATGCCCCGTCTATGGCACGATTTAAAATTTTTATTATCGATGAAGTGCATATGCTCACCCCGCAAGCGGCTAATGCCCTTTTGAAAACTCTTGAAGAGCCTCCAGATTATGTTAAATTTATCCTTGCAACGACAGACCCTTTAAAGCTACCAGCAACCGTGCTTTCACGTACTCAACATTTTCGTTTTAAGCAAATTTCTCAAGGTGAAATTTTAAGTCATCTTAAAAAAATTTTAATTAAAGAAAATGTGGAATTTGAAGAGGAGGCTTTAAAATTCATTGCCAGAAGTGGAAATGGTTCTTTAAGGGATACCTTAACCTTGTTAGACCAAGCCATTATTTTTTGTCAAAACCATATCAGCACTGCAAAAATCACCGATATGTTAGGCTTTTTAGATCCTTTTAAAATCAAGGAATTTTATACTGCTATCTTACAAAAAGATAGAGAAAGGGTCTTTAGTTTTTTAGAAGAACTTCAAGACTATGAAGCTTCAAGTGTTATCGATGAAATGCTTTTTTATCTTAAAGAGAGCTTTTTTGCAAGAAGCAATGAATTTTCAACTCTGATTTATGAAAGATTTTTTAGAATACTTTCAAGAGCTAAAAATATGCTTTGTGATGATGATAGTTTCACGCTTTGCGTTATGACTTTTATGATGATGGAGGCGAGTCATCTTAAGGAAATTGACACTCAAATCAATGAAATTCAAAATACTCCAACAATTCAAAAACAAAGCCCTAAAATTCCTATAAATTCAACGATACAAAAAACAAGTCAAAATGCTTATGAGCTTTTGCTTGAACTTATTTATGATAGGGATTATGATTTGGGAGAATGTTTTGAAAAATTTACGCAATTTGTCAATTTTGAAAATCAAATTTTAACAATCCATTCAAACGCACAGGGGCAAGAACGTGATATGCTCAATAAAAATTTTAAGCTCATTGTAGAACTTTTCAAAACTAAATTTGGAAACGATGCAAAAATTGAGGTTAAAAAGCAGATTGAGATTGATGAAAGTAAGTTAAATTCAATCAAAAAAGACGGGGATTTTAAAAATAAAATTGATTTTTTAAAAAACAATTCTAAGCCTTACAATGAAGATGAAGAGAAACTTCAAGCTTTAGAAGAATGTTTTGGAAAACCTATAGAACAACATTTATGAGTTTTTTAAATTTTTAATTGACTTATACAGCAATAAAATATTTTTTTTAAAAGTTTTAAATTTTTAACTCATTGTTTAAAAAATAAAAATTTTTAAAAGCTAAAGAATATAGGTAGATAATAAAATATTTTTAAGAAAAATTGAGTATAATATAATCTTTAATTTTTAATGGATTCATAGCTCAGTTGGTTAGAGCAACCGGCTCATAACCGGTTGGTCGCAGGTTCAAGTCCTGCTGAATCCACCATATTCTTTTAAATTTCTTAGTTTCTCATCTGCAAAATGTTTTTTAATGAATGTTTATTTTTTACTTAAGATTTTTTTAGTAATAATATATTTATTTATCAAGAAAATATTAATTTCTCTTGATAAAATTTATATTTTAGTTTAATTTTTTAAAAAGCAAAATCAAAGATTACAAATACAAGAGCTGACATTATCCCAGCTGCTGGCAGAGTGATAATCCATGCTAAACCGATAGGCTTCATTGTTTGCCAATTTGCATTGCGATTATAAACACCTATGCCTAAAACTGCACCGATTAAAATATGTGTTGAGCTTACAGGAATTCCAAGCCAAGTTGCAACTAAAATCACTAAGCTTGCCCCAAGTTCAGCACTAAATCCTGTTGTAGGTCGAATTTCTGCAAGTTTTGAACCTACAGTGCCGATAACTTCTTTGCCCAAAAACCAAAGTCCTACAACTAAGGCTACACCAAACATAGCCATTACAGCAAAAGGAACGGGCGAACTTTCATTGATTGCATTGCTTCTTAAAGTATCTAAAATTCCTGCAAAAGGACCTACAGCGTTAGCAATATCATTTGCTCCGTGTGAAAATGCAAAACTTGAAGCAGTAAAGATTTGAAACCAAGAAAAAAGTCTGTCTGCTGTTTTATCAAGTTCAGTTTTTCTAACGATTTTAACAATGGCAAAAGTTGTTACATAACCTATAGAACCTAAAATTGCAACAATCCATAAACTTTGTAAAATGCCCAGAGTATTAATATTATTAAGTCCTTTGAATAAAAACATTGCAGCGATAGCCATAGCACCTATACAAGCAAGCACAGGCATATGAATTCTAAAAACTGAAAAAATATCAATATTTTTTTCTTTTTCTCTAAATTCTTTGAGCTTGTTTTTATAAAAACTTTCTTCTTTTTCTTTATCATCTAAATCATCCAAAACGATAGCACTTAGCTCCTTAACTTGTTCTTCTAAGGGTTTTGCTTTAAGATTTGAAAAATACCCTTCTTTAAATTTTTTTCTGTCTTTTTTAATATCTTTAACTTGTTTATTTAGAATTTTAGAAGGCTTTAATATCTTTTTGTCAATATAAGCATAAATAATATAAGCAACCACTCCGCCTAAAACAGGAGAAATCACCCAGCTTACGGCAATTTTTAAAATTTCACCCCATTTAACCATAGAAAGAGCTTCGCCTCCGCCAAAATTTAAAAAGCCCATCATAACACTCGCACCGACTATACCCCCTACTATACTATGTGTGGTCGAAACAGGTAAGCCTTTTTTTGTCGCGATAAAAATCCAAAGCCCAGAGCTTAAAAGAGAAGAAATCATTATAATGACAAAAAATATAGGTTCAAGATTGTCTTTTGGAAAATTCACTATACCACTACGAATGGTTTTGGTTACTTCCCCTCCAGCGAAGATTGCACCACTAAGTTCAAAAAGTGCAGCAATAATCAAGGCTTGTTTAATCGTAAGAGTCTTTGCCCCAACACTTGTTCCAAAAGAGTTAGCCACATCATTTCCACCGATATTGAAAGCCATAAAGATTCCAAATATAGATGCGAGTATGAAAAGGATGAGATGGTATTGAGGGATATAATTAAATCCCCAAATCATAAAAGCAAGAGTGCTTATAGTAAAAATACTGAACGCAAGAAGATTGTCTTTTTTCATAGGGTGAAATTCCTTAATTTAATTTATGTCTTGAAAATAAAACGGATTTATTATAATTGTTTTAACTTAAATGGTTATTAAAAAAATTCTAATAAAGTAAATCAAAATTAAATTTTATCATTAATAATTTGTTTATATTTAAAGATTTTTAAATATAAAATAATCAAACAGATTGAACCTAAATTAAACAAAGAAATTCATTGTAAAAAATCATAGTTGTTTTGAATATCTTTTCTAAAAAGCTGCTTTGAAAAATTTTCATTAAAATTGAAATCAAAACCAAACAGAACAGAATTTGAATCGATATTTTCGTTAAAATTTTTATGATTGAGATTGATACTAAAGGCATTTCCGTAAGGTTTATAAGAAAAACCATAATTTTCCCCTTGATTATCTTTACTAAGGTCAAAATTAAGGTTTAAAACCATAAATCCTAAGCTTTGTTGCAAATCGTTTTCATCATTTTGTGTGTATTGTGTGTAAGCTTTGAAATAATCTTTATAAATCAATTCGCTCCTTAGATTAGGATTAAAATTTTTTCCATTGATAGAGCTGTGAAATCCTAGAGAAAAATTATCCTTTTTATAATGATAGATTAGAGCACTTTGATATTCTTGATTGTTATTATTGAGTGTGCTTTGTTTTTGAAAAAATAAAAAATTCGATTTGTTTTCATAGAGTGGAGTTAAATTATCAATGCTAAGATTATTTGCATTAGGGTCTGATTTTAGCAGTGTTTTACCGAATTCGTTATTGTATTCTTTTTCTGAATTTTGCTCACTTTGATTTTTGAGCATTTTTTCAAAATCATTTGCATTTAAACAAAGTAAAATAAATATTATACAAAATATTGTTCGCATTTTTATCCTTATTTTTTAGCATTATACAAATTTAGGTTTTACGAAAAACAAATTTTTTTAAAAAAAATCATATTTTTCAATATTATGACATAACCTGTCGTTCGCTTTGTATATATTTATTTAATTATTTTAAAACAAAGGAGAAAAAATGAAAAAATTATTTTTATATTAGTTGTTACCTTAGATTTTATGATTGAAAGTTTTACATTAAGCTTTGTATCCGTTTAGCACAAATTTTAATGCGTTTAAATAATGCATAATGCTTAAATTTAAAAGAATTAGCCGATGAATTCGGTGTTGATGAACGCACGATACAAAGGGATTTAAATGAAAGACTCGCATTTATGCCTATAAATAAAGAAAATGGTGGATGTTTTTAGAGGGTTTTGCTTTAGGAAAATTGAGTTTTAAAGATATTCAAAATTTTTCTAATTTAAGCGGAGTTAGAGAGCTTTATTCTAAATTAGATTCAAGTTTTATCACGGATTTGTTAAGCACAAAAATTAATGGAATTTTAATAGTGTGAAATCAAGGCTATGAAAATGTGGATTATAGAGACTTTAAGCTTGTAAGTTTAGCGATTTTAAGTAAAAAATTCTTTATTTTGGTTATAAAAAATACCGCGTTGTATCAAGCCCTATAAACTTGTAAGCAATAATGAAATTTGGTATGTTTTGGCTGATGAAAAGGATATGCTTAAAAATTTCACCCTTTCTAAAATTTAAAACTTAGCGATGAAAATTTTTCATCGTTGCGGTTGAAATTTCTTAATGAAATTTTAAATATCATAAAACAATGGATACCTTATATAAAAATTCTTTCTCCAAAATACTTGCAAATCAAACTTAATGAACTTTTAAAGCAATATTTGGAAAATGATTAAAAAATTTTAATCATTTAAGACATTCCAGCATGACGAAATTTATCGGGATTGTCAATAGCATAGCGGAATTTATCCCAGTCAATTTGCTTATCCCAAATCGCTACAATAAGGGCTGCAACGCTATTACCGCACAAATTTCCCACAGCTCTCATTTCTGACATAAATTTATCAACACCGAGTAAAATTCCTATTGCCGCAACAGGTAAAATTTCAGCTAAAGTCGCACCTGCTCCATTATTTGCTTCTGCAATTTGCATTCCGCCTAAAGCACTTAGTGTGCTTCCAAGCACGATAAAACCAGAACCTGTAACACCCACAGCTCCTTTAGAAGCTATCATTAAGACAATTAAAATGCTCATTTCATGTGCTAAAGAAAGATTTACATTAAAGGCTTGTGCTAAAAAGATAAGGCTCATTGCAAGATAAATATTTGTGCAATCAAGATTGAAACTATAGCCTGTCGGTAAAACAAGTCCCACCGTTGCCTTTGAAAGACCAGCTTTTTCAAGTTTTCTCATCAAAGGTGCAAGTGCGGCTTCACTTGAGCTTGTTGCAAAGACTATTAAAACTTCTCTTGCAATAAAACGCATAAATTTAAAGATATTGACTTTTGCAAAATGACAAATAATGCCTAAAATTCCAAAAATAAAAATCAAACAAGAAAGAAGCATAACGATAAGCAAATAACCAAGATTAATAAGCGTTGTAAGTCCATATTGTGCAATCAAAACAGCCATAGCTGAAAAAGCAGCAACAGGTGAAAAATACATTATAATCTGTAAAATTTTAAAGATGAAATTTTGCACCACTTCTAAAACACTTCGTATGCTTTTTTTATCGTTAGTTTTCATCAAAGAAACGATTAAAGCAGTAACGATGGCAATGACTAAAACTTGCAAAGTTTTTCCTTCCGTAAAAGGACTTATAATATCCCTTGGAATGGCATCGTGAAGAATATGCATAATTTCGGAAGTTGGACTTATTTCTGTAGTTTGAGAGATATATTTTTCTACATTTTTAATATCAACTTTACTTGCATCTAAATTCATACCAGAACCGGGTCGCATTACATTTGCCATAAAAATACCGATAGCCAGAGCAAATGTGCTAACAATTTCAAAATAAACCACAGCTTTAATGCCTATACTCCCTAGTTTTTTAAGACTTTCAAGGCTTATAATGCCAAGAACTATAGTAACGAAAATAATAGGACCGATTAGAATTTTTAAAGCCTTGATAAAATAATCGATTCCGGGCTTACTAGCAATTGCTAAATCTTTATCTATATATCCTAAAGTAATTCCAGCAATAATGCCAATTATGACCCAAAAACCAAGACTTTTAAGAATACGTTTTAAAAGTGGAGGTTTTTTATCGGCTAAAGTTTGACTTAAAGTTTCCAAAGATATCTCCTTAAAAAACAGCATAAATTACAATGAAATCAGTGCATTGCAATCACTATATTTTGTTTTTAAATTTTTTAAAATTATAATAGAATTTTGATATAAGTGTTATAAATTTTCTTAAAAAAATAAAAATTGTCAAAAAATTATGTTTAAAAAGTATTAAAATTTCATTACAATAATCAAACTACATTTAAATTTGTTTAATTTTTAAGATAATTTAATGTATAATTTAAGACAATATAAATCAAAATTTAAGGATAGCTATAAATATGGAAGAAAAAGAAATAGTCCTGCTAGAAGATACACTCATCACTTCTAAAACAGACTTAAAAGGCGATATAATCTATGCAAATGAAGATTTCTTAAAATATGCAGGTTATAAAATGAACGAAATTTTATACAAACCACATAATATTGTGCGTCATAAAGATATGCCAAAAACCGTTTTTAAATGTTTATGGGATACCATCACGCAAAGTAAAGAAATTTTTGCTTTTGTTAAAAATAAAGCAAAAAATGGGAATTTTTATTGGGTTTTTGCAAATGTAACGCCTTCATTTGACGCAAATGGACGCATTATAAATTATTATTCTGTGCGTCGTTATCCTAATCGCAAAGCTCTTCCTATCATAGAAAATGTTTATAAAACCTTACTTGAAAAGGAAAAAGAAGGTGGAATGAAACTTGGTGTTGAAACCTTAATGCAAATTGTTTCTTCATATAATATGGGCTATAATCAGCTGATTTTAAGTCTTCAACAAAGCTAATTTTAAGATAGGAAAACAAAAATGAAAAATATTTTTATTTTAGCAATAATACTTAGTTTGATGGGAATTTTAGGTGTAGTTTTTATCCATTCTTTGGTTGCTATTTTTTGTTTTGTTTTGATTGTTATTGCTCTTTTTTATGCTTTTATACTTTTAAAAGATGAGCAAATTATGACGGATAAGCTTTTAGCACTTTCTAAGGAATTAAGAGAAGGAAATTTTGATGGTAGAATCATTTTTACTCAAACAAGAAGTGCTAAACTTGCCGAAATTTCAAACAATCTTAACAACACCATAGACGGGCTTGAAGCCTATTTGAGGGAGATTAATACTTCTATTTCTTCATCTCAAAAGGGAGAATTTTATAGAAAAGCTTTGCCACAGGGTTTAAAAGGGATTTTTTCTCATAATATTGAATTTACTAATAAAGCTTTAACAAATATAGAAAATACAGCAAAATCAAGCTTTAAAAATGCTCTTTCAAGAACCTTGATGGATTTGAGCTTAGGCAATCAAAACAAAGATATGTCAAGCATTTCTCAATCCCTTAACAATGATATTATCATAATGAAAAATGTCTATAATGTCGTTGATACCATTTCTCAAACTGCTATGGCAAATAGCTCTGAAGTTAATTCTTTGCAAAATGCTACAGCGAGTTTAATGGAAATTTCAAATTTAAATCAAGGCATCATCCAAACTTTTGCCAATAATTCCCAAAATATCAGCTCCGTTGTTGAGGTTATTCGTGATATTGCAGACCAAACGAATTTACTCGCTCTCAATGCTGCCATTGAAGCAGCTCGTGCAGGAGAACATGGACGCGGTTTTGCTGTGGTGGCTGATGAGGTGAGAAAACTCGCTGAAAGAACACAAAAATCAACGAGTGAAATTTCTATTGCCATACAAACAATGCAACAAGATTTTGACAATATTCAAACAAATAGCGAACAAATGTTTAGTATCGTTAGCGAATCCGAAGCAAGAATCAATAATTTTTCAGAAGCATTTAAACTCCTAAAGGATAGCAGTCTTACTTTAGGAACTGACTTTACAAGCTTTGCTAAAAAGCTTATTATATCTATGATGAAAATTGATCATATTCTTTATAAATCAAATATTTATCTTAATCTTAACGGAGCAAAAGAATTTAATCTTGATAGTGCCGATGTCATTTCAAATCTTTGCAATGATGAAGATTCAAAAAAGGTCATTGAAGCAATGATTGATAAAAATGACTTTGAACTTGGAAAAGAAGCGATAAAAGATAATGCAAGAAGGGCTATTGAACAATCAAAAGTTGCGTATATCGATAAAAAAACTTATGATAATATTATAAGCGACATTCAAGCACTTGAAGCAAAGAGTGCTGAAATTTTAGCTCAATTGAAAGATTAAAATGTTTGATATTATCGTCATCGGTGGCGGACACGCAGGCATTGAAGCAAGCAGTGCAAGTGCTAGAATGGGTAAAAAAACCTTACTTTTAACAACGCTTATTGAGCAAATAGGTGCTCCAAGCTGCAATCCAGCAATAGGCGGACTTGCTAAGGGGCATTTGGTTAAAGAACTTGATGCTATGGGCGGTTTAATGGGAGAAATCACCGATGAGGCGGGAATTCAGTTTAGAATTCTTAATGAAAGCAAGGGTGTAGCAGTGCGTGGAAGTCGGGTACAAATTGATATGGATTTATATAGAATTTGTGCAAGAAATAAGCTTTTGCGTTTAGAAAATTTAGAACTTTCTCAAGAACAAGTTTGTGGCTTAATCATTCAAAACAATGAAGTAAAAGGTGTTAGAACAAATTTAAATCATAATTATTTGGCAAAAAAAGTCATTTTAACCACAGGAACTTTTTTAAATGGATTGATACATATTGGTGAAAATCAGCTCGGAGCTGGAAGAGTTGGAGAATTTGGCTCAAATCAGCTCGGAGATGATTTGAGAAAAATAGGTTTTAAAATAGGCAGATTAAAAACAGGAACTTGCCCCCGGGTTAATGCTAAAAGCATTGATTTTAGTGTTTTAGAATTACAATATGGAGATGAGAAGCCTAAGGCTTTTAGTTTTAGGACAAAAAATTTCAATCCCACTCAACTTCCTTGTTATATCGCAAGAACGAATTTAAAAACTCATGAAATTATAAAAAACAATTTTTATCGTGCCCCACTTTTTACCGGACAAATTGAAGGAGTTGGACCAAGATATTGTCCTTCAATCGAAGATAAAATCAATCGCTTTAGCGACAAAGAAAGCCATCATCTTTTCATAGAACCTCAAACCAAAGATGCCACAGAATACTATATCAATGGTTTTTCAACCTCTTTGCCCTATGAGGTGCAAATCGCAATGTTAAGAAGCATTAAGGGTTTTGAAAATGCTAAAATCACGCGTTTTGGCTATGCGATTGAGTATGATTATATCGAACCTACTGAACTTAAACACAGCTTAGAAACTAAGAAAATCAAAGGGCTTTATTGTGCTGGACAGATTAATGGAACAACCGGTTATGAAGAGGCTGCAGCACAGGGCTTTATGGCGGGAATTAATGCTGTTTTGGCTTTAGAAAATAAAGAAGCTTTTGTTTTAAGACGCGATGAAGCTTATATTGGTGTTTTGATTGATGATTTGGTCACTAAAGGCACAAAAGAACCCTATAGAATGTTTACTTCAAGGGCGGAATTTAGATTGCTTTTAAGAGAAGAAAATGCGATTATTAGGCTTGGAAAATATGGTTTTGAATTTGGACTTTTAGAGAAAAAAGATTTTGAGTGGATTGAAAATATTTCTTTAAATTTAAAAAAAGGTTTGGATTTTTTACTCTCTAAAGAATTCACTCCAAATGCTCAAAATAATGCCTTTTTAGAAAGTTTGGGCGAAGAAAAAATTACATCAATCGTCTCTTTACAAAAAATTGTCGCAAGAGCGAGTTTTAATACAGAAAAACTTAAAAAACTTGATTCTATGTTTGAAAATATGGATTCTTATTCTTTAAATGAAATTTTAAATGAAGCGAAATATTATCATTATATTTGTATGCAAAAAGCAGGAGTTGAAAAAATGAAGAGTCTTAATGAACTTAAGATTCCTGAAAATTTTAATTTTAAAGAATTAAGCGGTTTGAGCAATGAAGTTGTAGAAAAATTAGAATCATTTAAACCTCCTACAATCTTTGCTGCAAGTATGATTAGCGGAATCACTCCAGCCGCTTTAGATATTTTACAAATTCATATTAAAATGCAAAAGAAAAAACATTAATGTCAGCCTTAGTGCTTTGCTTAGCGACGCTTATTTTACTTTTTTGGCGTCCTTTTAATCTCGCTCTTTGGGTGTATTCAAGTTTGGCAGCTTTTCTGGCTTTTATTTTAAAACTCGTGGATTTTGAAGATGCCAAGTTTATTTTTGATTTGATTTGGGATAGCTCTTTAACCCTTATCGGACTTATTTTGCTTTCTTTTAGTTTGGAGGCTTTAGGTTTTTTTGATTTTCTTGCCTATGGAATTTTAAAATTTTCACGAAAAAATAAGCAAGAAATTGACACTTATAAATTAATGTTTTTTATGTTGATTTTTGTTTTTTTTCTGGCAACTTTTTTTGCAAATGACGGAGCAATCTTAGTCATAACACCCATCATAATAACCCTTTTTTCCACGCTTAAAGATAAAAATTCTCAATCCATTTTGATTGCTTTTTTGCTTGCTCTTTCTTTTTTATGTGATGCAGGTTCAAATTTATTTGTGATTTCAAATTTGACAAATATCATCACAGCAAATTATTTCAAACTCGATTTTTTAAGCTTTGCATACACAATGTTAAAGCCAAGTTTATTTGTTTTTATTTCTACTCTTATCATGGTTTTTGTCATTTTTAGACGCATTTTGCCAAAAAAACTTGAATTTAATTTTATCCAAAAAAACGAAGGTTCTAAAGCCCTTTTTATTTTTTGTTTGATTTTTTTGATGTTTTTTACGCTTGGATTTTTCATAACTCAAAATTATGGTTTGAGTAAGGGTGTTTTTATTTTAGGTGTAGCATTGATATTTTGGCTTATTGTTAGTGTTTTAAAACCAAAACAAGGTTTAAAAATTTTTAAGAATTCTCCTTGGGGCGTATTGATTTTTAGTTTTGGACTTTATTTAGTTGTTTTTTCACTCTATAAAGTTGGTGCAGGAGAAATTTTGATAAAAATTTATACTTTTTTAATGCAGGATAAAGATTTTGGAATTTTTGGCACAGGCTTAGTTTCAGCTCTTGGCTCATCACTTTTTAATAATCTTCCTATGGTTTTAGTTGGAGATTTAGCCTTAAAAGAATATTTTGATGCAAATTCTTTTGAAAAATTGATGATTTATGCCCATCTTTTAGGTGTAAATATAGGAGCTAAACTCACGCCCATTGGTTCTTTAGCAACCTTACTTTGGCTTGGAATTTTAGTGCGTAAAGGAATCAAAATTTCTTTTTGGCAATACACAAAATTTGGGTTTTCAATGACATTTATCGTGCTTATGAGTGCTCTTTTTGGGCTTTTTTTATAAATGAATTAATAATTTGTAAATTTTTGATTTTTAAAGAATAATTTTATTTATCTTAGATAAAATATATTTTTGCAAAATCAAAATTTTAATGAAAGGAATAGGATATGGCTATTTCTGAAAATAGACGAAGTTTTATGGGCTTTGCATTTGGAGCGGTAGCTGCTGTGGGAGGAGCTTTCTCACTTGTTGCCTTTAAAAAGACTTGGGACCCACTTCCAAGTGTTAAAGCAGCGGGTTTTACTACAGTGGATTTAAGTGGAATGCAAACCGGAGAGCTTAGAACAATAGAATGGCGTAAAAAGCCGATTTTTATCCTTAAAAAAGATGAAAGTATGCCTAAAGATGAAAAACGTGATGTTATAGTGGATAATGTCGCATATACGCTTGTAATAGGACTTTGCACTCATTTAGGTTGTATTCCTGCTTATATTCAAAGTGAACAGATGTTTAAATGTGCCTGTCATGGAGGAGAATTTAATATTAATGGAGTCAATGTTTTTGGACCACCTCCTAGACCTCTTGAAATACCTCCTTTCAAAATCGATGGAACCAAACTCGTTTTAGGCGAAGAGGGACCTGAATATCTCAAAATAAAGACGGAGGCTTAAAATGGCACAGATTAGAGAGGCTAATGGTATTGTAGATTGGCTTGATCAAAGACTTGCAGTGCGTAAATTGCTCGATGTTTTGATGAATAAATATTGGATACCAAAACAAATTAATTTTTTATGGGCTATGGGTGTTATTTTAACCACTCTTTTTACGATTTTATTTTTAACAGGGCTTTTGCTTGTAATGTATTATAAACCAGATACCGCCCTTGCTTTTGATAGCGTGAATAAAACGATTATGCAAGAGGTTGAGTATGGTTGGCTTTGGCGTCATATGCACGGCGTTGCAGCTTCAGTTGTATTTTTAATCATTTATATCCATATGCTTACGGGAATTTATTATGGCTCTTATAAAAAGGGACGTGAGATGATTTGGGTCAGCGGTATGCTTTTATTTGTTGTTTTTTCAGCCGAGGCTTTTAGCGGTTATATGCTTCCTTGGGGACAAATGAGTTATTGGGCGGCACAAGTGATTACAAATCTTTTTGGAGGAATTCCTTTTATTGGACCTGAACTTGTGATTTGGATTCGTGGAGATTATGCGGTTTCAGACCCTACTTTGACAAGATTTTTTATGTTGCATGTGTGTTTATTGCCTGTTGTCATTATGGCAATCATCGCTTTTCATTTCTATTCTTTAAGAATTCCACATGTTAATAACGAAATTGCTGAAGAGCTTAATTTTGATTTAGAAGCAGAAAAATACATACTAGGGGATACAAAAGGTTCGAAAGTCATTCCTTTTTGGCCTGCATTTTTATCCAAAGATTTTGTCTATATTTCTTTATTTATGATTTTCTTTTTCTATCTTGTGAGTTTTAAATTTGATTTTGCAATGGATCCTATTAATTTTGACCCGGCTAATGCACTTAAAACTCCAGCACACATTTATCCTGAATGGTATTTTCTATGGTCGTATGAGGTTCTAAGAGGATTTTTCTTCGATATTGGGAGCATTAAGGCTTTTGATATAGGTTTAGCAGCTTTTGGTATCGCACAAGTGATATTTTTCTTACTTCCTTGGCTTGATAGAAGCGATGTTGTGCGACCAGCTCACGATAGACCTTTATTTTTCATTTGGTTTTGGGTTTTATTGATTGATTTGATTGTTTTAACCATTTATGGAAAGCTTCCTCCGACAGGCGTCAATGCTTGGGTAGGATTTTATGCTTCACTTGTATTTTTGTTGCTATTTATTGTGATTTTGCCATGGATTACTATTTTAGAAAGAAAAGGAGCTAAACAATGAGAGAGCTAAAAATATTTTTAGTTGTAGTTGTATTTACTGCTCTTGTATATTGGGGAGTTGAACCTTATGCACATTCTGTAATGAAACCTCATGTTACTCCTGCAAATTTTAATTTTGCCGAAGAAGATATAAGTTTTGCAAAAGGTATTGTTGAAGCTAAAGAATTAGCTTTGAATGAAGCACAAAAAAACAATGATGAAAATCAAACAGCGAGTGCTCAAAAGGCTCTTGATTTGGCTAAGCAGAATTTAGCTAAGGACGAGGCACTTTGGGCAAGTGTGGAAAAAATTAATTTTGCAAAGGGCAATGCTGCAAAGGGAAAAGAATTCTTTGAAAGCAATTGTTTTGCTTGTCATGGGCTTAAAGAAGATGGCATAGCGGCAAATATTACAGATTCTTCTTTAGGAGTCATTCCACCAGATTTAAGTTCCGCAGGAGTGATTTTCGATGAGAAATTTTTAGCAGCCTTAGTGTTAAATCCATCTTTAGCTCTAAAAGTTGAGCATAAATTTGGTGATGCTTTCATCATGCCAGCCTATAATGCAGAAACTTCAGGAGAGAGTGAAGAAGTGGTTAATGAAAACATTGCAAATCTTATTGCTTATCTTAAAGAAATAGGGCATAAATTTGAAGCCAAGCAAAATTCAGAGATAAAAACAGAAATTGAAGCTAAATATGCTAATTTAGAAAACAACCCAGAAAAAACTGCTTTAATTGAAAAAGATATAATTTTTGCAAAGGATAGAATTTCTTTTATCGAAGCTTGCGGACGTTGTCATGATATGAAATATGATGGCTATTTTACCCCTTCTAAAGCAGAGGATTTAAAAAATTATTTAGGTTCTATTCCGCCTGATCTTTCTATGATGATTAGATCAAGAGGGTCGCAGTACTTGAATGATTTTATCAATAATACTCAAAAATTACTTCCGGGTACAGCAATGCCAAGAGTAGGGCTTAATGAGGATACACAAGCTAAAGTTATCTCTTATATTGAAAAAGTGGGTGATAGCAAAAAAGACGAAAGAGAAAGCTTGGGAATTTATATTATGATATTCTTTGTTATCTTAAGTATTTTTGCAATAGCTTGGAAACAATCTGTTTGGTCTAAACTTCATTAAAATTTTAAAAAAATGGACACTTGCTATTATGTTAAAATAGCAAGTGTTTTTAATGTAAATATTCATCAAATTTTTGAATGTAATAATATTTTACAAAATAGACTTTCAAAATTGAGCTAGTATCAAGTAAAGAAGCGGGAATTTATCAAGCCCTTAATCAAATCAATGAAATTTATGGCTCAAAGCTAGAAATCAAAGAAATGAGTGATGTTAAAACAATACTTGATAGGGGTGAAGGCAGACTTAAATGGTAATATAAATTAAGTGTTTAAATTCCAATCAATCTCTTTTTTTCCAAGTCGTCTTAAAATTTCATTTGCCTTAGAAAAATGCTTACAACCTAAAAATCCACTCCTTGCTAAAGGACTAGGATGAGCTGCTTCTAAGATAAAATGTTTGCTTGTATCAATAAGATTTTTTTTATTTTTAGCAAAATTGCCCCAGAGCATAAAAATCAGCCCTGTTTTTTCATTGCTTAATTTCTCAATCACAGCGTCGCTAAATTGCTGCCAACCCCATTCACTATGACTTGCAGGTTTTCCCGCTTCAACGCTTAAAATAGAATTTAAAAGCAAAACACCTTGTTTTGCCCATGCACTCAAATCCCCATTTTTTGGTAAATTTAAATTTAAATCCGCGTGTAATTCTTTATAAATATTGACTAAAGAAGGCGGTAATTTCACCCCATAAGGCACAGAAAAACTAAGTCCCATAGCTTGATATGGTTGATGATAAGGATCTTGTCCAAGCAAGATGATTTTAAGCGAATTTAAAGGAGTGAGATTAAAGGCATTAAAGGTTAAATTCGCAGGCGGATAGATGACTTTTTTTTGTTGAATTGCCTCAATATATTTTTTTTTAATGTCTAAAAAATAGGGTTTTTTAAATTCATCTTTTAAAAATTCTTTCCAGTCTTCATTCATTTTAATTTGTTCAGGTTTGATTGTAATTTCACTCATCATTTTTCTTTAAAAATTGTTTTAAAATTTTTATTTTAGCAAAATATGATTAAATTCAAAACTTAAGCTAAAATTGATAACAAATTATAAACAAAAATTAAACAAAAAGAAAGAATTAGAAAATTTTGTGTTATAATAAAATCTAAAAATTTGCAATATTTAATCATTGTAAAAATTCAAAAAAAGGTTTATAAATGGGAACAAGAAAAGAGCATGATTTCATCGGGGAGTTAGAAATTTCTGATGAAGTGTATTATGGGGTGCAAACTTTTAGGGCGGTTGAAAATTTTAATATTTCTCATGACAGATTGAAAAATTTTCCTCGTTTTGTGAGGGCTTTAGCAAGAGTTAAAAAAGCTGCTGCAATGGCAAATTGTGAGCTTGGGTTGTTAGATAAAGACAAAGAAGAGGCTATTGTGAAGGCTTGTGATAAAATTTTAGAGGGTGGATACTATGAGCAATTTGTCGTGGATATGATTCAAGGAGGTGCTGGAACAAGCACAAATATGAATGCAAATGAAGTGATAGCAAATATTGCTTTAGAGCTTATGGGGCATAAAAAGGGTGAATATCAATATCTTCACCCCAATGATCATGTTAATTTGTCTCAAAGCACTAATGACGCCTATCCGACAGCTTTAAGAATGGCTTTGCATGATTATTTGAGTGATTTGGCTAAGGCTATGGAACATCTTAAAAAGTCTTATGAAAGAAAGGCTGTGGAATTTAAAGATGTTTTAAAAATGGGAAGAACGCAGCTTCAAGACGCTGTGCCTATGACACTAGGACGTGAATTTCAAACCTTTGCAGTAATGATAGAAGAAGACATTCAAAGAGTTTTAGAAGCTAGAAAACTTGTGCTTGAAATTAATCTTGGTGGCACAGCTATAGGAACGGGCATTAATTCCCATCCGGATTATCCAAAAATCGTAGAAAAAAAATTAAGAGAAGTGACAGGGTATGACTATACTGTGGCAGAGGATTTAATTGAAGCCACGCAAGATACAGGCGCTTATGTGCAAATTAGCGGGGTTTTAAAAAGAGTTGCGACAAAGCTCTCTAAGGTTTGTAATGATTTAAGACTTTTAAGCTCCGGACCAAGATGCGGTTTAAATGAGATTAATCTCCCTAAAATGCAACCGGGAAGCTCAATCATGCCCGGAAAAGTCAATCCGGTCATTCCAGAAGTTGTCAATCAAGTTTGTTTTTTTGTCATCGGAGCAGATGTAACCATTACTTTTGCTTGTGAGGCTGGACAATTACAGCTTAATGTTTTTGAACCTATTGCAGCTTATAGCTTGTTTAATTCCATTGTTATGCTTGAAAAAGCCATGCATACCTTAGCCGATAAATGTATCGATGGAATCAGTGCAAATGAAAAAATTTGTGCAGATTTTGTTTATCATTCTGTAGGCATTGTAACGGCTTTAAATCCTTATATCGGCTATGAAAATTCTGCTTCTATTGCTAAGGAAGCCATGAATACAGGCAAAAGCGTCGCAGACATTGCCCTTGCAAGAGGACTTTTGAGTAAAGAGCAAATTGATGAAATTTTAACTCCCGCAAATATGCTCAATCCTCATATGACAGCTAAAAAGTAGGGATTTATTGTGTTTGAGTTAATTTTACAGCTTGTCGTTTTTTTAGGAGCTATTTTCATAGGGATTAGACTTGGAGGAATTGCAATCGGTTATACCGGAGGCTTAGGCGTTGTAATTTTAGGACTTTTTCTAGGTATGAAACCGGGAAATATACCTTGGGATGTGATTTTAATCATTGCAGCTGCAATTGCTGCTATTTCGGCTATGCAACAAGCTGGTGGGCTTGATTATATGGTGCGAATAACTGAAAGGATTTTAAGAGCTCATCCTAAATTTATCAATTATCTTGCTCCAGCTTGTGGGTGGTTACTAACGATTTTAGCGGGAACAGGAAATGCAGTATTTTCACTTATGCCTGTTGTAGTTGATGTAGCAAAATCCCAAAATATCAAGCCTTCAGTCCCTCTTTCGTTGATGGTTGTTTCTTCACAAATCGGCATTACCGCTTCTCCTGTAAGTGCAGCAGTGGTTTATATGAGCGGGGTTTTAGAGCCTTTGGGTTGGAATTATCCTGTTTTGATAGGAATTTGGATTGTAACGACTTTTATTGCTTGTATGCTTACAGCTTTTATTGTAAGCATTATCACTCCTTTAGATTTAAGTAAAGATTCTGTATATCAAGAAAGATTAAAGGCAGGTTTAGTTAAAGATGAGGGTGAAATTTTACATTCTAAAGACAAGCCGGGTGCCAAACTTTCGGTCATAATTTTTCTATCTGCAGTGTTATGCGTAGTGTTTTATGCAACAGCTATTTCGGATAATATCAAGCTTATTAGTCCTGTTATCGTAAAACGTGATGAGGCAATTATGAGTTTTTTACTCACAGCAGCAGCTTTAATTACTTTATTTTGTAAGATTGAGCCTGCAAAAATTCTTGATACAAGTGTTTTTAAATCTGGTATGACAGCATGCGTTTGTGTTTTTGGTGTGGCTTGGCTTGGAAACACCTTTGTAGCAGGGCATGAACAACAGATTAAAGATTTGGCAGGAGAATGGGTTAGAGATTATCCAGCAATGCTTGCTGTGGCATTTTTCTTCGCAAGCACTCTTTTGTATTCTCAAGCAGCAACAGCTAAGGCAATCACACCCATCATTCTTACCGCTTTAGGAATTTCAGCGACAAATCCTAATGATTCTTATATGCTTGTAGCCTGTTTTGCAGCTGTTTCTGCACTTTTTGTTCTCCCAACTTATCCAACTTTACTTGGTGCAGTGCAAATGGATGATACAGGTTCAACACGGATTGGTAAATTTATTTTCAATCATCCCTTCTTTATACCGGGTATTTTAGCCATTGTTATTGCTGTAATTTTAGGTTTTTTAATAGCTCCTTTATTTTAAATTTCTTCTCTCTTATATTTTAAGAGAGAAGTAACATTTAAGTTAATTATGCTAAGATTTTATTGATTAAAATTTTATCTTTGGAATTCATTCATGTTTAAATTTTTTTTCATTTTCTTCTTTGCATTTTTTTTCATATCTTGTTCCACTCACCAAAAAGATAATGTTTTATATCAACACGAACTTGTCTCTCAAAATTGTAGTGAAAATTTTTTTACTCAAGAGCTCAATGAACTGAAAAAAGAAAATGATGTGATTTTTAAGGGCTTAAATGCAGGTTATATCGCTAGAGATTGTAAGAAATTTAAATTGAGTAATGAATTTTTTGATTTAAGTGAAGAATCATATAAATATGATGTTGATTTGCAAAGTGATTCAAGTAAAATTCTTAAAAGTGCTGCTTCAACTTTGATTAATAATACAATTTTTGATTATCAAGGTTTTTACTATGAAAGGACAATGCTTAATCTCACTAAGGCTTTAAATTTTATGAGTTTGGGTGATTTTGCTAATGCAAGAATAGAATTCAATCGTGCCTTAATGCGTCAAGAAAAAGCTAAAGAATATTTCGCCTTTTATTTAGAACAAAACCGCAAAGAACTTGATAAGGCTAAAAAAGAAGATGAAAATTTTGAGCAAAATATCGAGAAAAATTCAAAATTTATCGCAAGAGAATATGAAAATCTTTTTAAGGATTTTAAAATTTCAGAAAATTTTACAAATCCCTATGTTACTTATGTTTCCGCTGTTTTTTTCTTTATGGATAGGGATTATAGAAAGGCTTATGATTTGCTTAAAGAGGTTTTTGTTTTACATAGTAAAAATGAAGAAATGCAAAAACAATTTCAAATTTTTAATCAATTTGCAAAGAGCTTAAATCCAAAAAAGCTTAAAAAACATATTTTTATCATTTATGAAAATGGTTTAGCTCCCGCCTTTGATGAGTTTAGTCTCACTTTGCCTTTTATTTTTGATAAAAAAATTGTCAGTGCAAGTGTGGCTTTACCTATACTTCAAAAACGCTCTTCTTCTTTTGAATATCTTAGTGTTTTAGATGCAAATGAAAATTTGCAAACTCAAAATTTATTTGATTTTGATGCCATTGTCGCAAGTGAATTTAAAACAAATTTAACCCCTATAATCACCCAAGCTCTATTGACTACGATTTTAAAAACAAGTGTGAATGTAGCAGTTGCAAACAATGATAATACAGGCATTTTATCCTTAGTTAGCAATCTTTTTAGCATTTTAAGCACGAGAGCAGATTTAAGATTTTGGAATTTTTTACCTAAAAATGCACAAATTGCAATGTTAGAAAATAAAGGTTTTGTAGAAATTTTAACCCCTATGCAAAATTCAATTTATAGTTCAAATTTAGACAAAAATAAAGATATTTTGATTTTAGTCCGCTCTTTTACAACACAAATTTCACCAAGAATTTACATAATAGAAAATTAAGAAGGATATAATCACAAAATCAAAAGGAGAGATTAGAATGAAAACGATTTTTTTAAGCTTTTTAGCATTGCTCTTTGCAGCGTGTTCAAGTCCTATTTATACAGATGGCAAAGCTTCGCAGGAAAAACAAGGTCCTGCTCTAACTTTAGGACTTGATAGGGAGGATTTTGAAAAAACAGCTGAAATTATGGTAGAGAGTATGTTAAAAAGCCCGGCTTTTTCAAACATTCCAAGTGGGCAAAGAAAGGTTATAGCCATAGGCAGAATCATCAATGACACTCCACAAAGAATCGACACAGATAAACTCATCTCTAAAATCACCATAGCCCTTAGAAAATCGGGCAAATTTATACTGACAACCGCTGTGGCTGCGGGGGGAGCTAGAGATGAAATGAGTGAGGCTGTAAGAGAACTTAGAGATAATGAGGAATTCAATCAAAACACCATAGCACAAACGGGGACTTTGGTTGCTCCTGATTTTTCTTTGAGTGGAAAAATCAGACAAGATAATGTAAAATTAGAAAATGGAGACATACAAGCAGAATATTTCTTTTATCTTAGTGTAACGGATTTAACTTCGGGTTTGGCTTATTGGGAAGATGAACGCACAATCGATAAGGTTGGCACTAGCAAATCGGTAACTTGGTGATGAGAATTGTTTTATTTTTTCTCGCTCTTGCGGGGCTGCTTTTTGCAGTCGATGAAAATCAAAGCATAGAAGTTAATGTTATTAATAATTCTAAAAATTCCAAACAAGATGCGATTATTTATGATTATATCCCGCAGGAGTTGAATTTAACAGAAGAGGCATTCAAAGCTCAAAACACGCGAACTTTGAATGCAAGAGTGATGACTAAAATCATAGATGCTAGGGGAAGTGGGTCTAATGAGCAAGAGGCTCTAAACAATGCTTTGATTGTGGCTTTATCTCAACTTAGAGGCGTGAGCGGGGAAAATTTAAGACAGGAATTTAAAAGTATAAAATTCAATCTTAGCTCACTTGGACAAATTGAACAAAACTCAAATCAATTCTTACAAAATGTCTCCAAAGGACGCATTGATACTTATAAAATCAATTCTGTCAAACAAACAGAACAAGGCGTTGAAGTGGAAATTTCTGCCTATAAATATATGTTTGAACACAATCAAAAAAACAAGCTCATACTCTATGATTTAACCCATACAGCCCTAAGCGAGAGACTTAAACAGGCTCTTAGTGATATTTTTTCTCAAAGCGAAAATTTTCAGCTTTTACAAAGAGATGAAAACTATGAAAATGAAAACGATTTACTCAAAAGTGAAGACATTTCAAGCGATGAGATTTATAAACTTGGAAATGTTTTGGGGGCGGATTATATTTTAGAATTTAAGATTTTAGAGGGACAAAAAAGTTCAAGTAAGATTAATTATGGTGAAAAATTAAGTCTTAATATAGCCTATAAACTCGTTTTTTTCCCTACAAGGGAGGTGATTTATTCAAAGACTTTAAATTCAAAGCTTGTTGTGAGCGATGATATCAACAAACAACAAAAAGCACTTGAAAAAATTGCCCTTAATGTCAATAAAGAACTAGAAAATCATCTCTTTGCCGTTGCTAAAGATGATAAGACTTCATCTGAAAATTCTAAAGCCATAAATTATAAACTTGGTGAAAAAGGTGGGGTTGATTTAGGATTTTAACCAAAAATTAAAGAAAAATTTTGTAGAATTTAAGTTTTTTAAACCATTAAAGCTTTTAAATCCAAAATTGGTGCTTTATGGTAACTTACCCTAAGGAAAGTTTAATGTATGCTATTATCAAACACGGCTCAAAGCAGTATAGAGTGAGCGTTGGCGATGAGTTAAAGCTTGATCGTTTTGAAGCTGAAAAAAAATCAAATGTTGAATTGAGCGAAGTTCTTGCAATCAATGATAAAGAATTAAAGGTAGGTTCGCCCTTTATAGCGGGTGCAAAGGTTATTTTAGAAGTGATCACTCACGGAAAAGATAAAAAAGTTGTGATTTACAAAAAAAGACGCAGAAAAGATTCTAAACTCAAAAGAGGCTTTAGAAGACAATTCACACGCGTCTTGGTCAAAGACATTCAAGGAGCTTAATATGGCACACAAAAAAGGTCAAGGTTCAACTCAAAACAATCGCGATTCTGCGGGTCGTCGTTTGGGTATTAAAAAATTTGGTGGAGAATTTGTAAGAGCAGGGAATATCATCTTGCGTCAAAGAGGTACCGCAACTCATATAGGAAACAATGTGGGCATAGGAAAAGACCATACAATTTTTGCTTTAATCGATGGTTTTGTGAAATTTGAAAGGAAGGATAAAAACAGAAAAAAAGTTTCTGTTTATCCTGCTTGAATTAATTTTTTTGCTTTAAATTAGAAAATTGACTAAAATTTAAATCACTTGTTCATTGATAGATTTTTATTTAATTCAATTGATTTAAATTTTTTAGTCAATATTTTCTATGTGATTTTATCTGATTTAAAGATAAAATACTACACAATCAATGAAAATACTAAAAAATTTTTATTTTTTAAAGATTTATTTAAATTCAATATGCAAAATGAAGGCTTATAATGTTTATAGATAATGTCCAAATTCTTGTAGCTTCTGGTAATGGAGGTGCGGGAGCGGTGAGTTTTCGTCGCGAAAAGCATGTGCCTTTAGGAGGACCTGATGGAGGCGATGGCGGAAGAGGGGGCAATGTGTATTTTTTGTGTGATAATAACACCCATACACTTTCGCATTTTAAAGGCAAAAAGGAATTTTGTGCTAAAAATGGTGAAAACGGGCTTGGACGCAATAAAAATGGTAAAAAAGGCGAAGATTTAGAGCTTATTGTTCCACAAGGTACTCAAATTTTCGATGCACAAACAAATGAACTTTTGCTGGATTTAACTCAAATTGGAGAAAAAAAACTTTTCTTAAATGGTGGAAAAGGCGGACTTGGTAACACGCATTTTAAAAATTCAATCAATCAAAGACCCGATTATGCTCAAAGCGGTATAAAAGGAGAGAAAAAACTTATACGTTTGGAATTAAAACTCATTGCAGATGTCGGACTTGTAGGCTTTCCAAATGTTGGAAAATCCACTTTGATTTCTGTGATTTCACATGCTAAACCAGAAATTGCAGATTATGAATTCACTACACTCACGCCAAAATTAGGGCTTGTAGATGTTGATGAGTATCATAGCTTTGTGATGGCAGATATTCCGGGTATTATTAGAGGTGCAAGCGAGGGAAAGGGTTTGGGGCTTGAGTTTTTAAAACATATTGAACGCACGAATTTTTTACTTTTTGTGCTTGATCCTTTAAGAGAACTTTCTTTAAAAGAACAATTTATCATTCTTAGAAATGAGCTTGAAAATTTTTCTAAAGAGCTTTATCAAAGGGAATTTGGGATAATGATTTCTAAAATTGATAGTGTTAATTTTGGTCAAGAATTTAAAGAAAATCTTTTACAAAATTTTAATCAACTACAAAATTATCTTTCTGATTTAAATCATCCTGAAAATTTTTTAATGCAAATTTCAAGCTTAGAAAAAATCGGTTTAAAAGAGCTTAAATTTAAGCTTTTAGAGCAAGTTAAAAAGGGTAAGGCATGAGACGCGATGAATTTATTTTTGAGGATAAAATTTATATCGAATCTTTTTTAAATTCCATAGAATTTGGCGTTTTGGCTATACCCGATAAGGATTGTGCTTATGCTGTGCCGATTAGTTTTTGTTTTCATCAAAATGAACTTTATTTTCACGGGGCTAAATCAGGACGCAAATATCAGCTTTTAAAAAATGAACCTCGAGTCAGTTTTAACGCTTCAAAACCTTATTCTTACATACCTTCAAGCTTTTTAAATCATACGATGATACCCACTCAATTTTTCTTCAGTGTTTATATTGAAGGAAAATTTGAAGTTATCACTGAAAATCAAAAGAAAAAACAAATGCTAGAATTTTTGGTAAAAAAATACGAAAATCAAAATTTCATTCTTAAAGAAGGACAAGAAAATGGAGTTTTTACAGGCATTATCAAGGCTCAAACTTTGAGTGCTAAAGCAAAATTTGGACAAAATTTAGATGATGAAAAGATTAAAATTTTGATTAAAGACCTTAAAAATAGAGGAAATGAGCTTGATTTTCAAACCATAAAATGGATTGAAAAATTAAGGGTTTAAAAATATAAGAGTTAATCACTCATTCGTTAATTTATCTTTTTATTTCATAAAAGCAAAAATTCAATTTTTTTCAAGAGCTTTTATAATGATTTGTATCTTTTCATCAAGCATTCCAAAATGAGTGTTGTTGATGATTAAATCAGGTTTGGGCTCATCGTATTTTATATCCACACCTACAACATTTTGAATTTTTGCATTTAATGCACCGCTGTATAGACCTTTTTTATCGCGTTTGAGTAATTCTTCAAAATCGCATTGTATATAAATTTCAAAAAAATTTTTTAAATTTTTTCGGTTATACTCATAACATTCTTTAAACATAGAAATTGCACTCACTATAACAATCATTCCTTGAGAGCTTAAAAAATGGGCAAATTGTGCCTTTTTTAAAGATACTTTAATGCGCTCTTGTTTTTCATAACCAAAATGTCCTAAAAGTTCTCTAAATGCGTCGCCATCAAGATGGATAATGTAATTAAAATTTTCACGCAATTTTTCATATAAAGCTTGTGCAATATAGCTTTTGCCACTTCCGGCTAAACCTGTGAGCCAAATGACTCCGCCTTGATTTAAAATTTTAGCCATAAAATTCCTTATTTTTTTAAAAAAAATCTTAGCATAAATAAACTTTAATTAAAGCAAAAACACGCTAGAATTTAAAAAATATAGTCTTTAAAGAAAAAATATGGAGTATAAAAGATTTAAAACCAAACAAATTAAAGTCGGTGAAGTTTTAATAGGCGGTGATGCACCCATTTCTGTTCAATCTATGCTTTTTAGCAAAACAAGAGATGTTGAGGCTTGTTTGGAGCAAATCAATCGCCTTTATTTTGCTGGAGCAGATATTGTTCGTTTAGCTTGTTTGGATATGGCTGATGCAAGGGCTTTAAGGGAGATTAAAAGCAAAAGTGCTTTGCCCTTAATTGTAGATATTCATTTTAATCACAAATTGGCTGTATTTTGTGCTGAATTTATCGATGGAGTGCGTATAAATCCCGGAAATATAGGTTCTAAAGAAAATATCAAAGAAGTTGTAAAGGCTTGCAAACAAAGAAAAATTCCTATAAGAATAGGCATCAATCATGGCTCAATTGAAAAACAATTTAGCGATAAATTCGGCTATGGGATTGAAGCCATGCTTGAAAGTGCAAAATACAATATCAAGCTTTTGGAGGATTTTGATTTTGAGGATATTAAAATTTCTATGAAAACTTCAGACACTCAAAAAACTATAGAAGCTTATGAAAGACTTAGACCACTTTGTGATTATCCTTTTCATCTTGGAGTTACAGAGGCTGGGACGCAGTTTCATAGCACGATTAAAAGTTCGATTGCACTTGGAAATTTACTCCTAAAAGGCATAGGGGATACAATGAGAGTTTCAATGACAGGAGAGCTAGAAGAGGAAATTCGTGTTGCAAAGGCGATTTTGCAAGATAGCGGAGTGCAAAAAAGCGGAGTAAATATCATTTCTTGCCCTACTTGCGGACGCATTCAAAGCGATTTGCTTAAGGCGATTAAGATTGTTGAAGAAAAGACTAAACACATTAAAGAAGCTTTAAACATAAGCGTTATGGGCTGTGTTGTTAATGCTTTGGGCGAGGCTAAAGGTGCAGATGTTGCCATAGCTTTTGGAAAAAATCAAGGTTTAGTCATAAGACATGGAGAAGTTGTTGCGAAACTTAAAGAAGAGGAGCTTGTGGATAGATTTTTACTCGAAGTTGAAGATGAGGTTAAGAGCAGAGAGATGAAACATTAATGAAAAATATTTGTATAATTTTTTAAAAAATATATAGGAATTTTAGGGTAAAATTAGAGTATGAATTATATTTTTGTAAAATTCTGTATTTAAAAATTTATAGAACTTAGTATAAAATTTGTTAAAATAGAATTTGAAATGAAATGACTTACTTAGATAAATACATAATCTTTATAGAAGTTATTTAAACTTTTATAAAATAATCTCTTTTGGAATAAAATAAACAAGTTATTAATGAAAACATTTTTTGCTTCTATAACTAAAGAGCTAAACATTTCGAGCAATATTGACACAAAAACTCAAATTTTAAAATTTTTAGGCTCTGTTAAAATATATTATTGATTTTTAATGTCGATTTAGTTTCTATTATTTTAGAATCTCAAAATTCAGAAGCTTTGAATATTAATGAAGTTGCATTTTTCAAAGAAAGTATTAAAATTCGAAGTCTTTTAGCAAAATATCCTCCAAAAAGCAAGGCAAATAGAGTGAATAAAGGAGTGAAAATCAAGCTTGTCCTTTTAAAATTTAAATTCATTCAAAATATTTTAATTCTTTCATTTTTTCATAAATTTTAGCTGTGGCTATCCCCGAACTTATACTTCTACCCCCATGTTCGAGTAAAACGGTTACAACATATCTTGGATGAGCATAGGGAGCATAGCTCGTCATCCAAGTGTGCGACCTTGTGTAGTATTCTAAATCTGCTTCATTGACTCTGTTTTTATCTTTTTGAGAAAAGCCTATAACCTGTGCTGTTCCCGTTTTTGCTGCTACTTTAATAGGAAGATGGCTAAGGTAGCGGTAGGCTGTCCCGCCTTGCTCATTTGCAACGGCATACATTGCATCGCGTATATAGGGGAGTTGAGTTTGTTCAAAAAGTGTAAAAACTTCATTGTTTGTATTTTGTGTGCTTAAATTTTTATCTTCAACTTGTTTTAAAAAATGTGGAGTCACACCCGATCCTTTAGCAATTTGAGCTGTGTATTTAGCAACCTGCATAGGTGTTACTAAAAAATCGCCCTGTCCGATTGAAGTGTTTAAGGTTTCACCTTGATACCAAGGCTTTTTAAACCTTTGCATTTTCCATTCTCTGCTTGGAACTATCCCCACAAATTCATTAGGTAAATCCACTCCTGTTTTTGTGCCAAAACCTATACGACTTAAAGTTGAGCTAACCCTATCAATGCCCACATTCAAGCCCCCGTTATAAAAATACACATCACAGCTTTGTTTAATGCCATTTTTTAAATCCACATTTCCATGCCCACTTCTATTCCAACACCTAAAATCTCTCCCACCAAATTCGAACGCCCCGCTACAAAAAAAACTCGTATTTGTATTGATTTTCTTCGAATCTAAAAAAGACAGCCCAACGCCCATTTTTACAATAGAGCCTGGAGGGAAAAGCCCATTGACAAGTTTATTTGTAAAGGGATGATCCGGATTGTTTGAAAGCTCGGTCCATTCTTTATTTGAAATTCCGTTTACAAAAGGATTTAAGTCATATTCAGGAAAACTTCCAGCAGCTAAAATTTCTCCATTTTCAATGTCCATCACCACAACAGTACCTGTATTATCACTAAAAAGCTCACTTAAAAAGGTTTGAAGTCTTATATCGATACTTAATTGTATGTCAGTGGTAACAGGTAAGGTGTAAGAAAGTTGTTCAATTTCTTGATTTAAGGCGTTAATTTTATAGGTTCTTTCTCCCTTTTCTCCTTGCAAAATTTCATTATAATAACGTTCAATGCCACTTCTTCCTATATAATTTGTCAATTTTGCAATTTCATTTTCACTCACATCTTGCAAATTTGCTTTACCCACATAACCGATAATATGAGAAGCTAAGGAGTTAAAAGGGTATTTTCTTCTCACCACAGGTTTAACCTCGATGTTTTCATTCAAGTGAAGGATTGAAAAATAAGGCATCATTTTTTCATAAGGCACAAAATCTATCACTTCTATGAAATTTTGATTATAATATGAATCATTTCTTTTATAATTTCTTTCTAAAATTGTTGCATTTAAGTCCGTGAATAAAGAAGTTAAGGTATTAAGCTCTTTATTTAAAATTTCTTGATTAGATTTTTTTATGCTTAAATAAGGCTTGATAGAAACACTAAAACCCAAATCATTGAGAGCTAAAAATACCCCGTTTCTGTCTAAAATTTGCCCCCTAGTTGGAGCTAAATTTTGAGTTTTAATCGCATTTTGTCTTGCAAGTTCTTCATAATAGACATTTGATTTGATACTAAGATAATACACGCGACTGAGTAGAAAAATAAAAAACAAAAGGATAAAACCCACAACAATACGCATTCTCATTCTTCAAACTTCCTTTTTATCATATAAAAGATGAGAATCAACACTCCTGCTACAAGATAAGGTTCTAGTCAAGCAGATTATGAAAATGAATACAGCATAGAGCATTCTTAGTAAAAATATAAAGACAGCTGTTAATATACTGCTGGTAATTAAGAAGAATGATGCTGTTATTGTGCCAAAAAATGCCATTAAATTTTATCCTTAAAAAAAATATAAGCAATGAATGCTTCTATGAGTATAGAAATAAAATTAACTATACCAAAAAAATGCACATTTTGATTGCTCATATAAGAAAAAATCATATCTAAAATCCAAATAAAACCATAACTGCAAAGCACGAAAACACTTGCTATTAATTGACCGATTTTAAAATTCGTCTTAATCCAATCCGCACAAGTATAATAAAAAATAAAAAAAGCTATCCAAGAAGAAAAAATAAAAAAATTATGAGTGATGTCTGCAAAAAGCAAAAAAGCCAAACAAAAATACCAACGAAAATCAAGTTTTTGCAGAGTCTTTTCACTTTGCTCTAAAAGATAAAAAGCATAACAAAAAAATATCCCATAAAAGGGAGGTAAATAGACAAAAATCGAGCTTAAAATTTGATAGAAAATAAAAAAAAAGCCTGAAATAACATAATTTAAATTCAAATTTTCAACGTAATTTTTAACATGAGCATTTTTTTTCATTGAAACTCCAAAACGCTTGAGATGATTTTTTCTTCAAGAGTTTTTAAGCCAAATTGATTGAAATTTGAAATCAAAAGGGCGTCTTTGAATTCATTTTTAAGTTTTGATTTTTGACTTTGATTTAATTTATCGCATTTTGTAAAAACTTTTAGAATTGTTTGCTTTTCTTGTAAAAAACTTTGCAAATACCGCTCTACATTTAAATCAAGCTCTAAATTTGTATGTCTTGAATCGATTAAATGGATAAAAAGTTTGATTGAGCTGCGAAGTTTTAAAAATTCGTCTAAATTTTGATTCCAAAGTTTTTTGAGTTGCTTTGAAACCCTTGCATAACCAAAACCGGGAAGGTCTATAAAATAAATGCTGAATTTTTTTTCATCTTTTTTACACAAGACTTCAAAAAAATTAATGAGCTGTGTTTTTCCCGGAGTTTGAGAACTTTTCGCAAGTTTTTTTTGTTTGCAAAGAGAATTAATCAAAGAACTTTTGCCCACATTAGAGCGTCCCAAAAAAGCCACTTCAGCGGATTTTGAAGAAAAATTAGAATCAAATTGAGTGAAAGAGGTGACGAATTTGGCATCAAGTATCATTTTTTATCCAAGTCAAAAACAAAATGAGCCGGTTTATTGTCTTTGCTCTCAATGCGATAAATATTTGCTTTTCTATCCACGATGATTCTATTTCCATAGAGTTTTTTATTGCTTTGAATTTCGTTGATATAAGCGTTTCCGTTAATCTCATAAGTATCTTTAGCCACATCATAAATGAATTTATCCCCACTGCCCTCATAAACCTTGCCCTTAAGAGTGATTTTAAATCGAGGCTGTTTGCTTGCCTCGTATCGAATAGGTTTTCGATTCTTATCACTAAAAATGACAAGCTCACCAGAATTTAAAACATCATTTTCATGATTGACAACAACATTGCCACTCAAAACACTTTTCCCGGTATTTTCATCAGAATAAAAATTTAAGGCTTGAATTTTGATTTGATTTGCAAAAGATAAATTGATACAAAATAAAAATAAGATTAACTTCCTTGCAACCACGCTTGAACTCCTTGAACTTGTAAAATTTTATTTTTTATATCGTAGTTTAAAACATTTCCGTTAATGATATTTCCATCAATAAATGCTTTAAAACCAAGATGAGTGCTTAAAATCTTTTCTCGAGGATTAAATTGCATTTTTGGACTCAAAAGCTTTGTCTTGTCTTTTCCTAAATACACGACATCTCCTTCGAAAACAACTTGATTAAAATCCTTGCCCAAAAGCTCTAGGGTATGAGCACTTAAATTAAAATCTAAATTTAAATTCACAAAATTTTTAAACACATCTTTATTTTCATAACGAGTCCAAGAATGTGCCTTATAATAGGACTTAATCATAGAAGAATTAAGCTCATAAGCATCAAGGGAATTTGCTTCTATATTTTTAAAATCCAAAGAATAATTCTTTAAATTTAAAGAATAGGGATCTTGCAAAGACAATATAGTAAAACTTATCGTAAAAAGAGCGATTAAAATCCCAAAAATTTTTATAGCCAAAGCTTATTCCATTCTTTTTGCATATGATTTTTTTTGATAATAATCTCAATCATTTCTGCCACAGCAGCTTTGCCACCTTTTTTAGAGAGTTTAAAATCCACTTTTAAATCCCTGTGTGCATCTTTTGGTTTGAAACTGAATTTTACATTTTTAAGCAAGGCTTTATCATTGAGATAATCACCTATCGCAGCACTTTGCGAAAAATTTAAATTCAAGTCTTGTAAAATTTTTTTTGCACAAGAAAGCTTGTCTTTAACGCCCTGATAAACAAGCTCGATTTTTAAATCCTTTGCTCTTTGCTCAACACAGATTGAAGTGCGTCCTGTGATGATGGCAATTTTCTTACCAAGTTTAAGCCAAGCTTCAATCGCCGCACCATCTTTAACATCGAATTCTTTAAGCTCTTTAGAATCCGATGAATAAATAATCTTCCCGTCTGTCAAACAACCATCAATGTCTAAAAATATAAGTTCAATCATCTATAAATCTTTCAATCCAAATCTTTTAATCCCTAACTACAAAAGCTCCCGCAAAAGCTCCACTTGCAGCAAAATCTCTTGCCTCCTCTTCACTTCTAAAACCGCTTAAAAACACACGGGTTAAGCCATCACTTGAACTTGTGCGAATTGTAGAAGAATAAGTCCTATAAGTTTTGTATTTAGCGGCTATACTTTTAGCACCTTCTGGGTTTTTAAAAGCTCCGATTTGCACCATAAAAATACCGCCCTCATAACTTTGTCCGTTGTTAAAAATTTCCCCGCTATTGCCGTAATTTACATTAGAATGAATGATATTGTGATCAGAATTTGAACTCCCAAAACCTACGACTTCAAGCCTTACCGGAGCTGTGCCTGTTTGAAGCATATCGATTTGAGATGCTGCACCTTTAGATAAATCAATGATACGATTTGCCACAAAAGGACCTCTGTCATTCACTCTAACCGTTACTTGGCGATTGTTGTTTAAATTTGTTACCTTTAAAATGGTATTCATAGGTAAAGTCTTATGGGCTGCACTTAAGCCATTTTGATTGTAAATTTCTCCATTAGAAGTCTTTTTCCCGTGAAAACCCGGTCCATACCAACTTGCAATCCCATCAGCAGTTTCTCCAACTGAAACAACGGTTGGATAATAGGTTTTTCCATTGATTGTGTAAGGCTTCATCGTGCCTTTTGTGCCTGAAGCACTTGGAGAGCTTTTAAAATCATTGCTTGGATAATACACTTGAGCATTTCTAGAATCATCAGAAAAAAAACTTGTAACCCCACAAGCACTTAAAAACAAAGCACAAAAATTAACGAGAAACAATTTGAGTGTAATGATTTTTAGACTTTGTATTTTTTGCATTTTTATCCTCCTTAATTGGTATGATGAGTTTTTGATTGATGCTAAGATGATTTTTCTTAATTTTGTTTAATTCCCTTAAATCTTCAATGCCAACATTATGAGTTTTAGCAATTTTATAGAGAGAATCACCAGCTTTAACCACATAAATTTTCGTCATCGGTATGCTTGTATCCACTTTTTTAAAATGAGTATTTTTAAAATTTTTTTCGAAAAATGCTGTTTTATTTAAAGGTATATACATATAATACCCATTTCCGGGCGGAGTAAAATTGTGTTTAAATTGTGGATTGTATTTTTTAAAGGTTTCTAAATCTATATTAGCACTTTGAGCTAAATCCTTCAAAGCAACTGATGAAGGAATATCAACTTTGACAAAATCATTGCTTAAAGCATAATTCATTAAAGAACCATCTTTTTGAAGCAAAAAGTCCTTATCATTAGCTAAAAAAGCAAGAATAAGAATTTTTCTGATAAAATTTCTTGTTTCTAAAGAGAGATATTTTTTATCTGAATCAAGTAAAATACTTAAATCATCGCTTCCTGCTTTACTGATAGCCTGCTTTAATTTACCATTTCCACAATTATAGGCTAAAAGGGCTAAATACCATTTGCCAAATTCATTTTTTAAGTTTTTAAGATAATTTGCTGCAGCATAAGTAGATTTAACCGGGTCGCGTCTTTCATCGACATAGGCATCGATTCTAAGCCCTAAATTTCGAGCTGTAGCTTGCATAAATTGCCAAACTCCTACAGCTTTAGCATTTGAAATGCTATGAGTTTTAAGTCCTGATTCTATCATCGCTAAATACAAAATTTCTTCAGGAACCTCTTCTTTAGCTAAAACCTTTCGTATCATAGGAGTTACTTTAGAAAAATTTTGTATAGAATTGACTAAAACACCAGAATGTTTAGATTCTAATTCTTCTCTAATTTGCACAAAAATCAAATCGCTCATAAAACTAGGGTCTATATCTAAATTCCTTAAAATTTGAGCCTGTTTTTCGTAGTATTCTGAAGTATAAGTTTGAGCAAATATCACATTGAAAGCAAGGATTAAAAAAAATAAAATTTTTTTCATTGACAACCTTTAAAAAATAATTTTTCAGAATTATTAAAACAGAGTTTTAAAAGTTCTTCAAGGGATAAATTAAGAAGCTCGCTCATCTTGTTTGCAACCATTTGAGTCAGTAAAGGATCATTTCTTCTGCCTCTAAAGGGTTCTGGGGTAAGATAGGGAGCATCTGTTTCTAATAAAAGTTTATCTTTTGGAATTTTAGGTAAAATTTCAACTAAATTTTTAGCATTTTTAAAGGTTAAAACTCCACCGATTCCAAAATAAAAGCCCTCATCAGCAAGCTTAAGCAAATGTTTGCTTGCATTAAAACAATGCAAAACGCCACCACAAAGATTTTTAGCATATTGTTTTAAAATTTCATAAGTGTCCTCATTTGCATCGCGAGTATGAATAATCACAGGTTTTTGGAATTCTTTAGCAAGTTCAAGCTGAAGAATAAAAAATTCTTTTTGCTGTTTTTTGAGTTCTGTATCCTCGCTTTTTAAACGATAATAATCAAGTCCGCACTCTCCCACAGCAACACATTTTTCATCTTTTAAATGTTCTTTTAAAAGTTCTTCATCAAAAACACAGGGCTCACAAGGGTGAATTCCAGCTGCATAAAAAACTTTTTCATAATTGTGTGCTATTTCTCTTGCACGAGCTAAATTTTTAATGTCCGCACCGGGTATGATGATTTTGTCTATGCCATTTTCAAAAGCGTGTAAAAGCATTTCATTTAAATCACCATAAAAACTTTCATCGTCTAAATGACAATGTGTATCGATAATCTTAAATGTATTTTGGAATTGAAGATTTAAGAACATACTTCAACTCTATTTTTACCATTAGCTTTAGCCTTAGAAAGAGCCGAAGAGGCTTTATCTGCTAAGTCTTTTAATTTATCTCCGGTTTTACCAAATACAACACCTATGGAGGCTGTAAAGAAAACCTCATCTAAATTAACTAAAATTCCGGTTTTTTTGATATTAACACGAATACGAGAAAAAATTTTAATGGCTTTTTCTTGTTGAATATTTTTAAGCACAATGCAGATTTTTTCAGGACTATAACGTCCGATTATATCGCGTCCTTTGGTTTCATTAACACTTTCTTTTGCACAAATTTTAATTACTTCATCGCCCGCATTGTATCCATATTCATCGTTGATTGTTTTTAATTCATCAACATCCAAAAATGCAAAAGCGAATTCTTCCTCTGTTTCTTTTGTAGCAAGTTCATTTAAATAATCCTCAATATCTGCAACCACTGCGTTGTAATTTTTAACACCCGATACAGGATCAATGGTATTATAAGAATTAAGAAATTTCATATTATCCATATAGGCTAAACATCTGTCTAAATAATGATTAAATAATTCTTTATATAAAGGTTTAATCAAATAAATATTTAAGCCGTTTTTAAGTAAATTTGTAACCAAAAAATCATCTTTATCGCCCAAGAGTATCACACCAAGCTCATCATAACTATACTTAGCTCTCACTTCAGCCAAAAGACCCCCTCCGTCGAGTACAGGCATTTGTGCATCTGCTATGATAAGTTTTGTATCAGGATTATCTTGAAAATAATTCAATGCTTCCTCTCCGTGTGCAGCAGCCATCACATCAAAAAGCCTTTGAGTGAGATATTTTTTAACTTGATTTCTTTCAGGCATTTTGCTCATCGCTAAAATCACTTTAGTCTTCGCATAACGTTTAAGTTTGGTGATAGAATCTAAAATTTCATCGATACAAGTTTCACTCTCTTTAAAAATATAATCAAGCACATCTTTTTCCATAAATTTTTCTCTGGTTTCTTTATTATTATTTGCAGTAAGGATAATCGTAGGAATCTTTTTTTCTGCCATAAAATCAACCACTTCACCTTGAGGTGCATCGGGCAAAGCAAGATCTACAAAACTTAAAAAATACTCATTTTTTACAAGCTCTTTAGCTTCAGCAAAACTTGAAGCAACATCGACTTCATAGTTAGAAAATTCATTCTCAATTTTTTTAGCCAAAAGCTTACATAACATCTTATTATCATCAACAAATAAAATCTTTCTAGTCATCATAAATCACCTAAAATAAAAATTTTGGGCTATTTTAACATAATTAAATCTATAATTAGCTTAATTCTTGAGTAAAGTTTTAGCAAATTCTAAGGCTTCTTCACTGACAAGCTCTCCGCTGACCATTCTTGCAAGTTCTTTAATGCGCTCTTCTTTTTCTAAATTTCTTACTCTGCTTTGTTCTTTTGTTTTTTCGACTAAAAAATGATTGTGTGCTTTAGAAGAGAGTTGTGGCAAATGAGAGATAGCAAAAATTTGGTAAAAATTTGAAAGCTCATTTAAAACTTTTGCAATACTCATCGCTTCTTTTCCACTCAAATTTGCATCAATTTCATCAAGAAAAATTATACCTTTTCCTGCGTTTAAAACCTTACATTCTGTCGCAATCAAAGCAAGTCTTAAGCGATTAAGCTCACCCGAACTTAGATTTTTTAAATGCGTATTTTCAATGCTTAATTTTAACTCATCTTTACCAAATGCTGAAATTTTCTCATTTTGTTCTAATTCAAGCTTGACATCTTTCATGTAAAGATTTTTCAAATAATCATTGAGTAAATTCTGTAAATTCTGTAAATTTTTTATCCGTGTTTGGGTTAAAATTTCAGCTTTTTGTTCTAAATTTTGCTCTAAATTTTGCACTTTTTTTTCAAGATTTTTTTTCTCAAAACTCAAATTTTCATAATGTTGTAATTCTTTTTTCTTTTGCTCTAAAACCTCTAAAGACTTTTCTATGCTCTCATAACGTTTAATAAGATAGGATAGATTTTCGATTCTATCAAGCATTTTTTCAATATCCATTTCAATTGTGTCAAATTTTTGATTTTGAGCAATGATTCTTAACTCATTAATGCATTCTGAAAAAAAACTCGAATCCACTTCACTCAAATTTAAAGCGTTTATAACCGCACTTTCAAGTTCAAAAATCGCCTCCGCTTTACTCCAAGCTTGTTCTAATTTATCTTTTTTTGAAAGCTTTTTTTTAAGATTTAAAAGCTCTTCGTATTCACCGATTTTAGGATTGATTGATGCAATCTTTTCAATTTGAGAATTCGCAAGTTCTTTTAATTCTTCTATTTTTTTTTCTTCTTCTAAAATCTTTTTTAATGCATCAAAGGCTTGATTAAATTCTTGAAAATTCTTTTGAAATTCTGTTTTAAATTCCTTAAAATTAGGATTTTTTTGAAGTTCTAAAGTATCGAGGAGCGTTAAAAATTTTTCATTGCTGAATTCATTGTTTTCTTTAGAACCCAGATATTTGATGAAACTCTTACTTAAAATTTGCAAACTTTTTTTACTGATACTCTGATTATTGATAAAATATTTTGTATTTTTTTCCTTGAGAAGCTTAAAAATATTTTCATCTTCGCTTTCTATGCCAAAGCTTTCTAAATCCAGCTTGTCATCAAGTTCTATTTCAACAAATTTTGCTTCGCTTTCACTCAAAGCAAAGGCAGATAAAATCGCCTTAAAAAGTATGGATTTTCCCGCACCGCTTAATCCTGTAAAAACCACAAGACCGGGCTTGATATAAAGCTCACTCTGTTTAAAACCTAAATTTTCTTTGATTAAAATTCTATGAATCATTTAATTTCCCCAACCTAGTTTTTCTTTTAAAATTTGAAAATAATCTCTATTTTTAGGGTGGATTAAAGCCACACTTTTATCACTTAAAGCCACTTTTACACTTTTAAAATCATTCATATTAAAATTTTCTTGTCCATCTATGCAAAAAATACACTCGCTCGCTCTGACTTCAAGCTCAAAACCTCGCGGTAAAACAATGGGTCTTTGAGTCAAAGAATGCGAACAAACCGGAGTTAAAATAAAAACTTCAGCTAAGGTATAAACAATAGGACCATTTGCACTCAAATTATAAGCCGTAGAACCTGCAGGAGAAGAAATAATGAGCCCATCCCCAAAGTATTGATTGAACATTTTATCATTGCGATACACTTCTATATGAGCCATTGATTGAGAATGTTTTCTGTAAAAAACCACATCATTAAAAGCATTTTTATAAATGATTTTATCTTCTTGTGTCTCTAGCATAAGATCAAGCATAAAAGGTTTTTCAATTCTAAATTTTCCGCAGAAAAATTCATCAAAAAATTGTTTTGCACCTTCAACCTTAAAATCAGTTAAAAAACCAAGTCTTCCTGCATTAATACCCAAAAGTGCTTTATCATATTCATAAGCTTTTCGACAAAGTGAGATTAAAGTTCCATCTCCTCCTAAAGAAATCAAAAAATCACTCTGTTTAAAAAGTTCGTCCAAATCATAACTTTTAAGTTTTAATGCTTTAGAGCTTTGTTTTAAGAGCAAAAGTTCTATACCTCTTTGCTCTAAACTTTGTTTTATCTCTAAAATTTCTGCATCGAAATTTGAATTTGGTTTTGTTACAAGCCCGATTTTTCGTATATTTTTATAGTCTAATTTATTTTGCATAAAAAATTATAGCAAATCTTAGCTAAGTAAAAGAATAAAAAAGTTACAATTTGAGTTAAAAATATTTTTCTAACAAAGGAAAAGCATTGAGGAGTCATTATAATACAGACTTAAATCTTAGCAATGTTGGGCAAATTGTGAAACTTTGTGGTTGGGTCAATAGCTACCGCGACCACGGAGGTGTCATTTTTATTGATTTAAGAGATAGAAGTGGGATTATCCAGCTTGTATGCGACCCACAAGATAATGAAAAAGCCCATGAAAAAGCTTCTAAAATAAGAAATGAATTTGTTTTGATTGTTGAGGGTAAAATTCGTCCGCGTGGAGAAGAACTTGTTAATTCTAAGTTAAAAACCGGAGAAATCGAAGTCGTTGTTTCAAATTTAATCATAGAAAATGAAAGTGCAGTGCCCCCTTTTATAATAGGCGATGAAAGTGTTAATGAAGAATTGCGTTTAAAATATCGTTTTTTGGATTTAAGAAATCCTAAGCTTTATGAAAATTTTGCCTTGCGTTCTAAAGTCTGTATGGCAGCAAGAACTTCTCTTGTTAATATGGGTTTTTTAGAAGTAGAAACGCCCATTCTTACAAAGGCAACTCCTGAAGGAGCAAGGGATTATCTCGTGCCTTCTCGTGTGCATAGAGGTGAATTTTACGCTCTTCCGCAAAGTCCTCAACTCTTTAAACAACTCTTAATGTGTGCGGGTTTTGAACGTTATTTTCAAATCGCAAAATGCTTTAGAGATGAAGATTTAAGAGCTGATAGACAACCTGAATTCACACAAATTGATGTTGAAATGAGTTTTTGTGAGCAAAAAGATGTGATTGAAGTGGCTGAAATTTTTTTAAGGGATATTTTTAAAGCCTGCGGCAAAGAAATCAATACGCCTTTGCGTCAAATGTCTTATAAGGAAGCAATGGAGCATTATGGTTGTGATAAGCCTGATTTGAGATTTGATTTAAAACTCATTGATGTGATAGATATTTTTGCAAGAAGTAATAATGAAATTTTTGCAAATATTGCTAAAGATACAAAGAAAAATCGCATCAAGGCTTTAAAAGTCCCAAAAGGGGATACAATTTTTTCAAAAAGGCAAATGCAAAGATTTGAAGAATTTGTGCGTAAATTTGGAGCACAAGGCCTGGCTTTCATTCAAGTTAAAGAGGAGGGACTTAAGGGTCCTCTTTGTAAATTCTTTACTCAAGAGGATTTGGATGAGCTTAGCAAAAGATGTGCTTTAGAAGTTGGTGATGTGGTATTTTTTGGTGCGGGGTCTAAAAAAATTGTACTTGATTATATGGGACGCTTTAGAATTTTCTTAGCTCAAGAGCTTAAACTCATTAATCCTGATGCGTTAGAATTTGTGTGGATTGTTGATTTTCCGATGTTTGAGGAAAATGAAGAGGGAACTCATTCAGCCATGCACCATCCTTTTACTATGCCAAAAAATATTGATGAAAAAGAGATAGAGGATATTAGCTCTATAGCCTATGATATTGTGTTAAATGGTGTAGAATTAGGAGGTGGAAGTATAAGAATTCATAAACATGAAATTCAACAAAAAGTGTTTAAGCTTTTAAATATTGATGAAAATGAACAAAAAGAAAAGTTTGACTTCTTGCTTGATGCTTTGAGTTTTGGAGCACCGCCACACGGAGGGATTGCAATAGGGCTTGACAGGCTTATTATGTTGCTAAGTAAAGCAAATAGCATAAGAGAAGTGATAGCCTTTCCAAAAACTCAAAAAGCACAATGTCTGATGACTCAAGCACCTTCAGCACCAAGCAGTGAAGCCTTAAGAGAGCTTGGAATTAAATTAAGGGAGAATTAAAATGAAACAATTGTTTTTAATTATAGGTGCTCCGGGTAGTGGAAAGACTACGGATGCAAGTTTGATTGCAAAGTCGGATGAAAATATTTCCCATTATTCAACCGGAGATTTGCTCAGAGAAGAAGTTGCAAGCGGAACTGAGCTCGGACAAAGAATTGATAGTTTTATTTCTAAGGGAAAATTAGTGCCCATAGATATAGTCATTCATGCTATTATTTCAGCTCTTAAAAGTGCTAAGACAAAAATCATAATCATCGATGGCTATCCAAGAAGTGTGGAACAGATGGTAGAATTTGACAAGATTCTTAAACATCAAAGCGAAGTTACACTTAAAGGAGTGTTTGAAGTACGTGTGAGCGAAGAGGTAGCAAAAGAAAGAATTTTAGGTAGAGCCAGAGGGGCCGATGATAATGAAGAGGTGTTTTACAATAGAATGAAAGTCTATCTTGAACCTTTAAGTGAAATTTTGGATTTTTATCAAAAAAAAGAACTTCATTTTGTGATCAATGGTGAAAGAGCGATTGAACCTATAGTAGAAGATATGAAAAATCTTATCAAAGAAATTGAAAATCAATGAAAGATAAAAAATTAATGAAAAAAGTATCATTACCAATATTAAAATGCTGGAAGTTTTGAAACAGAAACTAAACTAATAATGGGATGGTTTGGTGGAGATTTTAAAAGCACTCTTGATAATAGTGCTAAAGAAATAGTCAATCTCATTAAAAAATATTATATAAAAAAGGAGAAATGATGGATGTATCAAAGATAAAAATCGGAGAAATTCCAAATAAAATTAACGCAGTGATTGAAATTCCTTATGGTTCAAATGTTAAATACGAGCTGGATAAAGAAAGTGGTGCAGTTTTTGTTAATCGTATCGTTGCAAGTGCAATGTTTTATCCAGCAAATTATGGTTTTATCCCTAATACTTTGGGACAAGATGGTGATCCTATAGATATTTTAGTTTTAACTGAATATCCTGTTGAACCTAAATCTGTATTTCCTTGCCGTTTGATTGGGGTTTTGATAATGGAAGATGAGAGTGGAATAGATGAAAAACTTTTAGCTGTGCCACATACTAAGATTGACGCAAGATATGATAATATAAAAAGTTACACCGATTTACCGCAAGCGACTTTGAATAAAATTAAAAATTTCTTTGAAACTTATAAGATGTTAGAGCCAGATAAATGGGTTAAAGTGCAAGATTTTAAAGACCAAAACGCTGCAATAGAAATTTTAGAAAAAGGTATTAAAAACTATAAGTAACTCAAATTAAACGATGAAAGTCTTTGCTTTTCATCGTTTATAATTTATACTTTCTATCCTAAGCTTTCTTGGTTTTATTTTAAAGAATAATGCTCTTTAGTTTTTATTAAGGATTATAAAAGAGAAAAAATAATTCTTTAACAAACAATCTTAATGAAATTTTAAAATGTTTATAAAACATGCTGTTTTTTTATCTCTCTTTTTATATTTTTCATCTCTTTATTATATAAGTTTTAATTATTTCTTTAAATTATAAATTCTTAAGTTAAAGAAAAGTTATTAAAAATTGGCTCTGTTAAAATATATTATTAATTATATATTACTTCCTAAGCCCGGTTCCATTTTTAATTACAGTTGCTATATATAATGCTTGTTCTGATTTACCATGTTGTGGCATACGTTTTATTGTAGAGTTTTTAATAAAATTTTGCTTTGTTATGTAACCCATTATATGAATATTAAACAAATTACTATCAGTTTGCTCTACATAAACCCTAGCATAAAAATCATATATATTTTAATTCAATTTCTTGTAAGGTAATCAAATTAGTATTAAATTGTATTCGGTTATTACTTATGCAATAGTTAAGATATTGTTGCCAATTATTTATTTCAATACTGCTAGGCACTTTTCTATAAAATTTTTGGATATGCTAAAAAGTCATCATTTAAAATAGCTCCATAATCCACTATGCTATTTTTCTTATGTCTGTCAGTAATCCTTGTGGATTTTATCTCCATTGTAAATATTCTAGCATTTTTTAAAAGTTCCTTTGTGTTTTCGTTTATTGCTCCATTTGGATTATTTGTAGCATCTAAATTTATAGCACTTATTACTGATTGTAGATTAGTGTTTTGCTTTTTAAATACTATGCAATCTAGTGGAGCGTGTTTTTTTAGTTATTGACTCTAAAATCATCGTAATCTAAAATAGCATAATCAGAATACCTAACTATATGTTCTTTTAATGCATACTCCGCAATTTTACCTATTGTGGTATCTTTTATTATATCGGCTATGATTCCCAAGTATTTTGTGTATGTGCTGCAATTATTTTGATTTGTTCTAGTAACTCACTGGGGCAAGAAACATTTTTATACAAGATAATATCTTGTGAAGTTATCTTTTAACTCCTTATGTTAAATATTAGCAATAAAACTATCAATTCTATCAATAGCTTGTGTAT
Source organism: Campylobacter cuniculorum DSM 23162 = LMG 24588 (assembly GCF_002104335.1). NCBI lineage: Bacteria > Pseudomonadati > Campylobacterota > Epsilonproteobacteria > Campylobacterales > Campylobacteraceae > Campylobacter > Campylobacter cuniculorum. The sequence goes on from NZ_CP020867.1 coordinate 698,404, forward strand.
AGTAGCTTTTATCTAATTCGCATCCTATTACTTGCCTATTGTTTTTAATGGCAGAAATAATTTCGCTACCACTTCCTGCAAAAGGTATAAAAACTAAATCGTTCTCATTTGAGTGGGCTTTTATTAGTCTATCACATAACTTTTGAGCCTTTACTGTGGGGTGAAAACAACGTTCAATGCTTGACTGACTAGCCTCTGTTATATCACACCATACATTAGAAACTCTTTTATGAGTATTTGTTCTAGGTTTGCCATTTGCACCTAAATCTTTTCTTGTAGATTTTTCATCAGTATAAGGGATATTAAACGTGTAGTTTTAACTTTTTGTAAGAAATAAAAAATCCTCTCTTGCTGACATGTAGTTTGTTTTTGCTCCTATACCACGAGTATTAAGCTGCGTAACCCAGTTTTTAATGTTAAAAAATTTTTCATCCTCTATCATTATTGCAAGTCTAGCAGATGTTAATGGTTTATGTCCTACGCCACCCCATAAAATAAGAGTTCCACTATCCTTTAACACTCTTTTTGCTTCAAGTAACCATATTTTAGACCAAGCAAGATACTCTTTAACATCTTTAAATTTACCAAAATCAAACTCTCCACATATCTCAAAGTATGGTGGGTCTGCTATTATTAAATCAATGCTATTACTTTTTAGATGATTTTTCATAAAGCTGATAGCATCTATATTATAAAATGAGTAGTTTTTATTACTATCTAATTTTAATACTCTACTCATTTTTTATCTTTTATGCAACCAATAACGGCACAGCAGATCTATTTGCTATATCAATGATTTACTTATGCAATTAGTATTAATTATGTGATTTAGTAGTATCCGCTCTTTATTTTGTATTGTTTCTTTCGCAAAATTTATGAAATTATAGTAAACAAGATAGTTATTAAGATACTTTGTAGCAACGCCTTTAAAGTTATAGGTTATCATCGTTTTTAATCTGCTTGGTAGCTGTTGATAGATTAAAAAATTTAATATTTTTGATTTTCATAAAGGAGATTTAGCACAGGCTTGGGAGAAATGTGCTAAAGCCTTGTTTGATTTTGTGGAGGAGAAAGAAAAATTCTATAAGGATTTTGAAAGGAACGAGGAGAAATTCATTGATTATTGTTTTGATATTAAGGAGGAGAATTTGCGGGAAAAATAAAATCTTTGATTTAAGGAGTTAAAACGCAAAACATAACTTAATCAATGGTATAAAAATGGTTATAAATGATTTAAAGGATTGTTAATCATATTTTTAATAGAATTGATTAATGTTTTTAAAATAATAAAGAAAGGATTAAAAATGAGTGTTTTAAAAAATCATTTCAAAGATATGAGTGTGGAGAAAAAGACAAAGGGCAGGACTAAAAAAACGCAAGGAAAAAGAGACAAGGTTTATTCTTTTTATTGCACAGAAGAAGAGCTTAAAGAACTTAATGCTAAGGCTGAACAAAGGCATTTGAGTCTGTCAGAATATTTTAGAATGAAAATTTTTGATTAGGATTTAGGTGATGTTTTGTGAAAAGAATATATAATATAAAAGGGTAAAAATTTTATGAGTAAAAAAGATGAATTAAAAATTAATGGTTGAATTGTATAAAGCTTTATTAATAAGTTTTCTTACAGCTTTATTTGGTGTTTTAGGCTATACATTCATTCATTATGAGGATTTTACGACGACAAAAATTATTATAGTGTCTAGCGTTGCGGCTTTACTTTTTATTTTTATTATTGTGCTGTTAATTTTTTTCTTAAAATTAACAAAGAAAATTGCTAAGGAGGATTAAATGGTTGCTTTAATTATCACAACAATATGCTTTTTAGGAGCTTGTTTGGCTGTTATCATTACACTTGCTAAAATTCAAAAGGATTTGTAAAAAAGGAGGAATAAAATGACAGAGAAAAAAGTAAGAGAAATCTTAGAAAAAGTCCTTAAAGAAAAGGAAGAAAAACAAGAAATCATTCAAAGAGGAATGACTCCGCCAACACATAATGTAATGGTGTTACTTCAAAAACTGCAGATTTTACAGAGGATTTAAAAGATGAAATAACAAAGCAAGGGCTTCTTAGGGTATCTTTTTTTATTATGCTTATTCTTTTTTTGCTTTGTGAAATATATTTTGCTATCAAAATTTTGCAGTCATGCGGGTTGTTTTTATTTCTTCCCTTTAGATTATAAAATTTCTTAAATTTTTTAATGATATTTATGAAATTTTTAAGATAGTTTGGTTAGAATTATCTTGTTTGACTTCCTAAGTGTAAAACTTGGCTGAAGAATGGCTTACTTTTAGTTAAGTAACCTCCCCGACTTAGAGCGGGGGTATTTATTTTATAATATTCTCTTTTATTTTCTTTTTTATGATTTCAAAATTGTCTTTACTCACAATAAGTGTTTTTGAGTTTTTCAAAAAGCTCTCTATCAATAGAGGAATTATTTAAAACAATTGACAATAAATTATCTTTTATTTCATAATCAAATTCTTCTTTTATTTTTATCCATAAAATTTCACAAATTTTAGCTCTCCTGCTTCTTTTATATTATTTAAAGCCTCTTCATAAGTATTGCCCTGTAAACACAGCCCTCAAGCTCTAAAATACAAGCAAAATATCCATGTTTATCTTTTTCAATAATAACATTTAACAACATTTAAGTCCTTTTTTTCTAAAGCCTTTAAAGCCCATTGTATATCTTCCTCGCTAGGTTCTATAATGTCTTTAAATAATTCCTCCGCTTCATCTATCATAGCTTTAAATTCTTTAAAGGCCTCTTCGCTATTTTCATCATAGAGTTTTAAAAAATCAGCCACATCTTTACTGATACCCTTATGCAAATTCTCATCATCTAATATTTCATTATCAGAAGATAAATCATGGACTTGTCTTTTTTCTTTCATCACTTTTTGAGAGATTTCTCTTGCTCTCTCCTCTGTCATTTCATTTTTTCTTTTAATGAACCTTTTATTGATATTGAAGGAAACAAATCAGCAAAACTATTTGAATGGGAAAATGATAAGGGTATTAGATTAGAGTAGCAACTGATAAAATCAAAGGGGAGGGTCTCATCCCGCCACTATCCCCCTTTGATGAAATCATTATAACATTTTACTCTGATAGAAATCTTAAGGAAAGAATGGAATTTAAAAATCCTTTAGTTAAAGAATATTACAAAACAAAAGATGTAAATTCTACACAAGAAAATAATCAAACACATCAAACAAAAAATTCAAACAAATATAAATTTGAAAGGATAATCAAATGAATTTATCTCTATTAACCTTAGGGGGATTAGCTCTAATGGGAACTTATTTTGGATACAAAAAGAAAGATTCAAGTGCAAGTCTTTCAAATTGTTTTTTAGATAAAATTGCTCAACCTTTATACAATCTTTTTGTAGAATATCATTCTAATTCTTTATTTCAAATCGATTATATCAAAGAGGATTATATTATATGCAATACTCCTTATGAAAAATTATATGGCATAGAACTTGTTTCAAATGAAAACATAGAAAAACATATACATAACGAAACAATCAAAGAACTCATTAGAGATTCTAAGGACAATGAAAATGGATTTTTTTATTATGTGATTTTAATATGTGTGTTTAAAATGCTTTCTTTACCAAGTTCATAAGCAAAGACCGCAGGAAAAGTTTTTGTGTTATCAAATCCTAAATAAGTAAAAACTCCATCATCATAGGCAAAATTAGGTGTAATGTCTTCACTGCCTTTATTGACTTTCATATAAAAATCCCAATTTCTAGGTATTGAAACTCTGTTAAGAGAAGTATCTAACTTATCTTCTTCAATTTGTTTTTGAAGTTCTGCTTGAAGTTTTTGTATGTTTTCTAACTCTTTTTGTGGATAAGTAAAAGAGAGCTTATAAATTTTCTGTTTTGAATTTAAAGTGAGTTCAAAAACATACATATTAAGATTAGTTGTTACAATGAGGTTTGTTTTCCATTGATTTGGCGTTGGATCAACAATAATTTCACTGATAGCATTTTGTTCTTCTGGATTTTCATTTTGAATATATTTTGTGGTGTAAGCCTTTGGTTTAATGAATAAAAGATTGCCTCTATCAATAAGCTCCCATCCCTCATTAAATCCTGTTGAAACATTAACCACTCTTTCATCTTTACCAAATTCTATGACCGTAACATAGCCATTTTCGGCAGAAATTTTGAAAACATCATGGGCGTTAAAAACCGCATAAGTGATTTTCTTATCATATCTACTTGTTTGTGGTATTTGCAATCCGTAAGAAACTCCAAATAAACAAAATAACATTATTAATCTTTTAAGATTTTTCATCTTTTTATCTCCTCATCGACTCTATAATTTAAAACTTTGAATCCTAGAGGATTCTCTAAACGATTTTTTTCATCTGTCTGTGAAAGTTGATATTCATAAGAAAGTGTAATGACTTTTGTTGAAATTCTTTCTTCTTGTGAGTTTTTATTAATTGTTCTTAAGTTAGTTCTAATGGTAGCTGTTTTTACTCCATTTGAGTTCCCTAAAACAATACTTAAAATACCCACTTCAACCCTCGTAGAATTTCCTAATTTGGCTTCTCTAGAGTTTTCTCCTGAATAAATTGCTCGGTAATTTTCCGCAACTTCTGGGCTTGAGAGTAATTGCACGAAAATATAATCTTGATTCAACATATCAAAATAATACCCCTCCCTAGCTTTAACATATTGACTAATGAAATGTTTGTCTAAAGCTTCATTTTGAGTAATTTCCTTTTCATCCATAATTGTTAGAATATCTACCATTCCTGTGGTGTTATCAACACGAATCACATAAGGCTCTACTGTTTTTAAGGGAGTGAGTAAAAGCACAGCCAAAATACTTAAAAATGCCAAAGCTATACTTATAAAAGCAATCAACCATGCCCTTTTATTACTTTGTTCAACAAGAAATTTGACACTTGCTTCAAAATCCATACCTTGTTTATAGACATTCATTCTTTTTCCTCTATATTTTTTTGTGAATTAACAGGTATCCATTCGCCTTTATCACTGAAAAACTCATCATAATTGTTATTTTTCTTTGTAGAGCAAGCACTAATAAGAATTGCTATTAAAATCATCTGAATCATCTTCATTATTATTTCCTTTTTGAAAATTAGTTGGATTAAAATTATCGAGTTCTGAACAATTAATAAAAATTTCATATTCTCTAAGCTCTTTTTTTAATGTTGCATTTTCCAATTCTAAGTTGCACAATTTTGTTCTAAGTTCTGTAATTTCTTTATCTTGAGCAGAATCAAGCTTATATAATATGAAATCTTCAAGTTCCTTAATAATGCACTTCAATGCCGAAATTTTAACGATAATTTGATTTTTAGAATCCATTTTTTCTCCTTAAATTTTTATGCGAATTATTGTTTATTTCTTGCTGAAGAAAAAAGGCTTTTAACGACTTTTTTAGCTCCATAACCCGCTAATCCAGCTAAGCCTCCTTTAGCACCCGCTTTTAAAAATCCGCCACTTTTTGCACCGATAGAAGCCTTAAGTGCATTATTTGTTACCCCTTTAGTTCCTCCCCAAGCTAATTTACTTGATGAACCTATCATTCCCATCGCACGTCCCATACCTGAAGACGCCGCACTATCAAGAGAAACTTGAGCTAAATTTGAAGCTAAAGTTTTAATGACTTGAATGATAGTAATCATCACTGAAGACCAGAACATGCATTTAACAATGATAATAAATTCATTTTCCCCTTCTCCAAAATTATAAATCTTAGAATAATTTTCTATAAAGAAGTCTGTAATTGTCCCCATAAATAAAAGCAAAAAGATGTTTGAAATAAACATATTAAGCCATTGATTAAAAGCTTGTCTTGTCGCTTCATACATAAAACAAAATAAGGCTAAAGGTAAAGAAATAATCAATAAAGTGTTTGTGATAGAAGCATTAATAATCATAAAAGCAAAAGGAATGATGACGGCTAAAAAAGAGAGAAATAAGAAAAAGATGACAAAAACACAAAAAACAATTTTGAAAGATAAACCTGAAACACTATTCCAATATTTTGAAACCGCTTTTATAAACTCATCTGTTAAAGTGTCAAGCTGTGTATAAAATTCCATTCCTCCACCCGCCCATTCATAGAGTCCTTTTAAAGCGTCAATACTTAAATTGAGCCAACCATTGACATTTAAAATAAAAGTTAAAATAAACATTTTTCTTGCAATATCCCAAATAATATCCCTAATGGGGTCTTGATTTCTTCCTGCTATAGTTTGATAGCCCTTATACATAATGCTTAAAACTAATAAAAGACTCATTAAGCTTTGAAGTTGTATAAATTTTTCATTTAAAGAGGCATTTGAAATTATATTTAAGGCATATTCAATAAATTCACCTATTTGTTGAAATATCTGCATTATTGACCCTTTTGTATAGGTATAGGCACATATTCAAAATTATTAATTCTTTGAGAGTGCATTTGTTCTAATTGTTCTTCTTTTTCCCTTCTTTTAAGTTCAAAAATTTTATTATCTGCTTCAATACTTGCTTGAATCATCTGTATCTTTAAACTTTCAGAAGCAAGGGCGTTAGCAATGTCTTGTGATTCTTTAATATCTTTTGAATTTCTAAGTTTTGTGTCAAGTTCTGCAATTGTTTTACTGACTTCATTTAAATTTTTTTGATGGTCTTGTATTGATTGCTCCTGTGCTACATAGGTTATCATATCCACCATGCAAGCTGTTTTTATTTGGGTGCTTTCTATTTTTTCACATCTATCAAATAGAGTATATTTTTTATAGGTTTCTCCAATTTTATCTGTAATAAAGGATTGTGGGTCTTCTAAGACTTTATTGTTAAAATCCTGTATGTTTTCATAGGCTCGACCAAAATCATTATAAATTTGTCTAAAATCTCTTAAATTCTAAATTCAATGTAAAACGAGTTTTAATATTTCAATATTAAATAACAAATTTTTCAATCTTAATTTTTATAATTTGCAGAAAAACTTTAAGCTTTCTTATCTTACATTAACGCAAATCATAGTAAAATTATCTCCGATTTTAAAAAACGGGGAAATTTAAAATGTTGAAAGATGTTTTGCCTCTATCTTTTATCGTTGGAACAAGATTTTTTGGACTTTTTATTGTGTTGCCGGTTTTAAGTCTTTATGCTTTAGAATTAAAAAATGCAAATGAATTTTTAGTAGGACTTTTAGTCGGCGTTTATGCTTTAGCTCAAATGGTTTTGCAAATTCCTTTTGGAATTTTAAGCGATAAAATGGGGCGCAAAAAAACTATGCTCATAGGATTGATTATTTTCATAATAGGCTGTGGAATTTGTTCTTTTGCTCAAGACATTTATACCATGCTTTTGGGTCGTATTTTACAAGGCAGTGGTGCAATAGGAGCTGTGGCTACTGCAATGATTAGCGATTTTATCCGCGAAGAAAATCGCTCTAAGGCTATGGCGATAATGGGTTCTTTCATAGGACTTTCCTTTGCGGCTTCTATGGTTATTTCTCCTTTAATGAGTGCAAAATGGGGACTATCGAGTCTTTTTGATTTGAGTGCGATTTTAAGCTTATTTTGCATCATTTTACTCTATACTATTGTCCCTAAAGAAACTCAAATCACACACGAAAATACCAAAACTCCTTTATTTCATCTTTTAAAACAAAAAAATTTAGCCCTAATGAATTTAACTAATTTTATGCAAAAAATGCTTATGAGTATAGCTTTTTTAAGCATACCCATTATTTTGGTTTCTCATTTTAATTATTCTAATGATAAGCTTTGGATTGTTTATACCCTTTCTATGATTGCAGGTTTTATTGCAATGGGTTTTGCAGGAAGTTTAGGAGAAAAAAGGGGTTTGGCAAAACAGATTTTACTTTGCGGGGTGGGATTTTTTATCTTATCTTACGCGATTTTTGTTTTGGCTCATTCTCTTGATATTTTTATTTTAGCGGTTGTGATATTTTTTATCGGTTTTAATTTGCATGAACCCATTATGCAAAGCTGTGCATCAAAATTTTGCAAGGTGAATGAAAAAGGGGCTGCACTTGGAATTTTCAATGCTTTTGGTTATGGAGGAAGCTTCTTAGGAGGTATGATTGGGGGTTTTTTTTTGCATCTTGATAAATTAGAGCTTTTAGCCTGTATTTTAATCATTTTAAGTTTATTATGGCTTATTGCTCTTTTTTTCCTTAAAAATCCTTTTGATTTTAAGAATTTCTATTTATCTTTAGACACTCCTATTAATTTGAATGATTTTGCTCAAAATTTAGGTGTCATTGATATTTATAAAAACTCGAAAAACTTAGTGATTAAATTTGATAGCAAACTCACTAATAAAGAAGAATTAGAAAATAAATTGCAAAAAATTAAGTGATTTTTGGTATCAATGATAGTTCATCATCTGCTTATAGTTCTATACTTTCTAAGAGTAAAGACTCAAAAGAGAATAATCAAGTCAAATTTGTTCATGCTATGATAAAAGATAATGTTACAAAATTAAGTGGAATCTAAACTCAAAATTCTTTCACTCTAGCAAAGAATGAAACACTCAATTCAAATCCTTTAGATAATCCTTTACAAGATTCTATTTATATAGTAGAAAACGTTAGAATAAATAAAGAATTATTTATATCGAATTTATATTTATAATTGCGAACCCTTTGATAAAAATGTCCCGGGTGCTGCTTATAGAAAAAACAATAAATCCAAAAAATCTTAAGCAAAATAATTTATAAATTTAGAGTCTAACTCTTAAATCATTTTAATAATAGCCGGTAGGATTTTATATCTGCTATAAAATACACCCAAAAATAAAGTGTTATTGTGCTTAAATCTTATAAGAGTCCCAGAAGTATAGGTTAAAAAGCTTTACTAGAGCATATCAATATTCTTCATATATTTATCAGTAAAAAATAAATACTTTTTTTATCTTATTAAACATTTTTAATTAAATTTAATTAAAAATTTTGACGAGTTAAAATTTTTTGTTTTAAATTCTTTGTTTTTTTAATCATTAAAATATTAAGCCTTGTTTTTACAAGGTAAATACTCTTAAGACTCTTGTTAAAATTGTGTTAATTTATTTAAAAAATATCATTATTTATTATAAAAACTTGACAAAATAGTAAAAATATGTTTTACCGATACTTTAAAAAAGTATGAGATTAAAAGAAAGGAGACATTAAAAAGATGAGTTTTATAGACTTTTTGATTAGGTTAGTGTTTCTTATTTACTTAATCATAAAAATTTTTAAGCTTCTGGCTTAAAAAAAGGAGGTGTGAAAGCCTCCTTACTCATCTTTTTAATATTATAGCATAAATGAGTGCGGTTTTAGAATTTTTTTTGGATATTTTAGAGCTTTTATTATTAGCTTTAATTGTGTTTAAAATCACAAGGGAGAAACAATGACTTATGAAGAATTAACAAAGAGGCTTTAAAGCTTTGGATTTGAGTTTTAAGGATTTTTCGCGGCTTTGCGATTTACATCATAATTCTGTTTTAAACTGGGGACAAACGCAAAAAGTGCCGGGCTGGGTTGAAAATTTTTTAAACTTTTATGAAAAAAGTGTGAAATTTGATGCCTTAGTGAAACATATCAAAGAATGTCAAAAAATGCTTAAAGATTGAAAGCTTTTTAAACAGCTTTCAAAGCCCTTTAAACGCAAAAAACTTGAAGCTAATAATAAGCCTTTCCATAAAAAACGCGTTTAAAGCTTGTTTTTGTAAAGATTTAAGCTGTCAAATCAATGCAATTTTTAATGAGAATAAAGATAAAAAATACTGATTAAAGCCAATTTATGCAAGTTCAAAGTCTCCAAAAAGCTAAGTCTATAAAAGAAATATCACTTTTAACCTACGTTAAAATGAGTTTATTTTTATAATATTCTATCCATTTTTTAAAATCAAAAAATCTAAGTTGAATACATTTAATTTATTTCCAAATAAAAATAAATCTAAAAATTTAATTTTCTTGACTCGCTCTTATAAGTTTTTTCATCTATACTTTTTTTGTTTTAAACTTAAGCGTCCTTTAAAGCTTGATTATATCCTAAAAACGAGCAATACCCAAAATGGCACAAATATTTAAAAATTTTCCGCTTTGCTTTGAAAACATTCTCAAAAGAGATTTATTTAATTACTATATTTATTTATAATTTTTATAATAAAACCAAATTTATATTTGTTATTGATTTTTTATATAAGTTTTATAAATTAAAAATTTTTAAATTTTCTATTAATTTTCATCAATAAGCTTAATAGGATTGAAATAAGATATTTATTTATCACTAATCTTGAAAAATTAATTGATTTTTTATTAAAATAAATTTTTGATTGATATTGTTTTTATAACATTCATTCATCAATAAATCTCTTGCTTAAATCTCCAAAATATTCTATGCGTCTATCTCGTAAAAAGGGCCACCAACGACGCAATTCTTCACATTTTTTCAAATCAAGCTCGATAATTTTACAGAATTCATCTTTGCTGTTTGCCCTAAAAATTTCTTCACCTTGAGCACCAAAAACAAAGGAATTTCCCCAAAATCTTATACCTTTTTCCATCCCACTTTTATCTTTTTCAAAGCCCACGCGGTTGATTGTTACTACAGGCAAGGTATTTGCGATAGCATGTCCTCTTTGTATAGCAATCCAAGCTTCAAGCTGTCTTTGTTTTTCATCTTTTTTATCCTTATCAAACCAACCTATAGCCGTAGGATAAATCAAAATTTCTGCCCCTTTTAAAGCCATAATTCTTGCTGCTTCAGGATACCACTGATCCCAACAAATCAACACTCCAAGTTTTCCAACGCTTGTAGATATAGGATTAAAACCTAAATCTCCGGGAGTGAAATAAAATTTTTCATAAAAACAAGGATCATCAGGAATATGCATTTTTCGGTATTTTCCTGCTATACTACCATCTTTTTCAAAAACCACAGCACTATTATGATAAAGTCCAGCACTTCGCTTTTCAAACAAAGAAGTGATTAAAACCACTTGATGTTTTTTTGCAATTTTAGACCAAAATTTGACATCTTTTTCATAATCCTCTGCAAGATTAAAAAAATCCACATTTTCACTTTGACAAAAATACTCACTTTGATGAAGCTCACCCAAACAAACGAGTTTTGCTCCTTTTATAGCTGCTTCTTCTATGAATTTACAAGTTTTAGCTATAGTTTTTTCTTTGGTTCCATGAAATTTTTGTTGTATTAAAGCAAGTTTCATTGTCTTTCCTTTTCTGCATCTTGATCATCATAAGGATCAAGATGAATTTGTATGTCCCATTTTTCATCATCAAAAGTTTTTCTAATATTTTCTTCAATATGGTCTGAAATTTGATGGGCATTAAATAAAGAAATTATAGGACAAAAAACTAAATGCACACTAAGATAGTTGATATTAGGAGCCTTGCGAGTTTTTAGCTCATGAAAACTTATAATTTCTTGATTTTTTTTAATGATTTCACAAATTTTTTTTACTTTATGCTCCTCAAGGGCTGCGTCCATTAGAAAAGATAGGGCTTTTTTGATGATTTTAAATGCACTAAAAGTTGTATAGACACTGATGATGATGCCAAAAATTGCATCAATGATATGAAAATTTGTAAAGTGGATTAAAATCAAAGTGATTAAGGCACAAAAATTTGTTAAAAAATCATTCTTATAATGCAAACAATCACTTTCTATAATCAAACTTTTGGTTTTTTTAGCAACAAAATTAAGAAAAACAACGAGAAAAAAAGTAACAAATAAAGCAAAAATCATCACAAAAATGCCTAAATTTAAATCAGAAATTTCCTCTTTGTGATAGATTTTTAAAATACTTTGATAAAAAATAAAAATTCCTATACCCGCGATAAAAGAGCCTTCTAAAACGCCCATAAGAGCTTCAATCTTACTAAAGCCAAAATTATAGTTTTCATTAGGTTTTTGAGAGGATTTTTTAAGAGCTAAAAAATTAAACGCTGAAAGAGCAAAATCCATCATAGAATCGATTGCACTTGAAAGCACAGCCACAGAACCGCTTAAAATTCCTACAATAAATTTAACCAGAGCTAAGAAAAATGCACAAATACTTGCAGTGATAGCAGCTTTTTTTTCTAAATTCATTTTAAATCCTTAAAAAGATTTTGACAAGAACAATGGATTGAACCATTTTGCCTTAAAAATACTCTTGCATCTATGCCTATAACTTCTCGGTTAGGCAAAGCATTTTGAAGTCTGTTTTTAACAATTTCATCGTTTTTATCACCATAAAAAGGCACAATGAGAGCTTGATTGATAAAAACAAAATTTGCATAACTTGCCCCAAGTCTTTGATTTTTGTAAAATAAGGCTTTGGGCAAGGGAAGTTCTACAAGTTTAAAATGCGTTTTTTCAAGCTCTTCTTTCATTAGGGCTAAGGGTTTAAAATGCTCATCTTCTTTATCGTCGCAAACGCAAAAGGCTATGGTTTCTTCATCGATAAAACGTGCTAAAGTATCGATATGATGGTCTGTATCATCGCCTTTTATAAAGCCATTTTCAAGCCATAAAATTTCATTTAAACCAAAAATATTTTTGAGTTTCTTTTCGAGTTCGGTTTTATTCAGATGAGGATTGCGATTAGAATTTAATAAACAATACGCACTTGTTAGCATAGTTCCTTTTCCATTAAAATCGATACTTCCCCCTTCTAAAACCAAGTCAATTTTTTGTAAATTTTGTTTTAATTTATCTTTAAAAAGCTTAGAATTTACCGCATTATCGAGTGAGCTTTCAAATTTATTTCCCCAAGCATTAAAAGTAAAATCAAGAGCTTTAATTTTGCCATTTTCATACACTTCAATCGCTCCAAAATCTCGTATCCAAGTATCATTTGTAGGACATTGAAAAAAATCCACATTTTTAAAATGTGAAAAGGGTTTAAAATCTTTTTCATTTGGAGCAATAAGCAAGACTTTTTGAAAAGAACTTACAAGCTCAATGAGATTCTTATAAGCTTCTAAAATTTCATCCAAATAGGGCTTCCAATCTGTTTTTTCGTGTGGCAATGCAAGAAGTAGGTATTCTTGCTCACTCCATTCAGCTATAGATTTTATCATTTAAATGCCTTTTTGATAATAAAATCTAATTGTAAGTATTTTTTATATTTTTGTCAAGAGATTTGATGAATTTTTGCCCTAAAAAATTTAGAGCAAAATTATTCAAAAAATATTTTCATTGTGCCATTGTCAAGGATAAGTTTATCATTTTCGTATGAAATTTTAAAATTTCCTTGTAAATTTGTGAGAAATAAGTGTTCAAATTCCATGACTTCTAAAGGATGACAAAGCATTTGTGTAGAAGCTACACTTTGATCTTCTATACTCATACTCTTAGAATTTTTTTGATAAGAACCAAAAAAACGATTACAACCTGAATAACCATAAAATTTATCTGCACCAAAATTGATATTTGGTTTCGATTCTGCACTTTTTGCATCATAAATTTTGCCATTTATGCTGATTTTTTCTATATTTAGAATTTGATTTTCTTTTAAAATCAAATTTTCTTGCCCATTTGCTTCATCAGCATTTGAAGAACAAGCCGTGAAAAAATATAAAAAAAACATTAAAGGCAGTAAATAAAGCGTTTTCATCTTTTCTCCTTAAATTTCAAATTTACTAAGCTCTCCTTCAAGATTATGACATACTATTTTTAACTCATCTACAATTTGAAGTAAAACTTTAGAAATTGTTTCATTTTTTTCACTGACTTTAACATTTTCTTCCATACACATCAATAAATTTTGTATGTTTTCTTGAGAATTTTTTATTTTTTGTGTGCATTGAATTGCAAGGTTTTTAGCTTCTTGATTGCAAATTTTAACTTCATTAGCACCATCAACCAAAGAAGTAGTGTTAGTGTTTAAAGAATTAACATTTTCAGCATTCTTTTTTAGTTCTTTGCTGACATCATTGATGCTTTCAAGAAGTTCTTTGACGATTTTAACGACACTAGCTAAAAATTCTTCGCTGCTTTGAGCCAAATTTCTTACATCTTCTGCAATAACTGAAAATCCTCTGCCATAAGTGCCTGCACGAGCCGCTTCAATCCCTGCATTTAAAGAAAGAAGATTAGTTTTATCTGCAATTTCACTAATCATTTCTGTAGCTTTTTGGATATTATTTGCTTGATTCATCATATTTTCAACTTTTTTAGCAAGTTCATTTTCATTTTCTGCAACATTAGAAACTTTTTGGGCTACACTAAATAAAGAATCAAGCATTTGATCAAGGAGTTGATAAGATTTATCATTAGCATGGCTTGCATCGCCTGAAAGTGCTGCAAGTTCTCTTAATTCATTGCTCACATCAGCACTCAATTGAAAACTTTCATCAATTTTTTGATGGCTTTCTTTTGTCGCCTCATTTAAAGAAATGGCACTTGTATTGAGCAAACCTGTTTGATTTTCAACATTTTTCGAGCTAGTCGTTACAGAATTAACCGCATTTTGTGTTTTTTCGATGAATTGATTGATATAACTGCAAGCATTTGCTATTTCATCGCGTCCTTTAACGGAAATTCTAGCCTTCAAATTACCACTTCCTTTAGCAAGCTCTCTTGCACGTTTTAAAAGCTCTACAATAGGATTTCCAACCACGATTTTGAGCACAGAAAGCACAACGATTAAGGTAAAAATTAAAGCTAAGGCAAAAATTATAATATAAGAGCGACTCGTCTTAGCAATATCCTTTTCTATGCTTTCTAAAGAATGATAAACATCCATGACACCTATAACATTCCCAATTTTTTCAGTGGCGTGGCAAGCAATGCAACTTTCATCTGCAATTAAAGGACGTATTAATCTTAGATGGTTGATTCCATTGACTTGTTCCTCAAAAGATTTAAATTCGGGTTTATTAAATTGTTCAAGTATCAATTTATCGTTTGAAATTTTAGCATCTTTAATCTCAAAAAGTTCTATAGTGTCTTTAGAAGGATAAATATTAATATCACTAATGCCTTCAATTTTCTTAGCATCATCAATAGCTCCATGAATTTTTTCTCTGTCTCCTAAATTCATTGCCATTCTCATTGTTTGAAAAACTGAAGTGCCTATCATATCTAAATTTGCTCTACTCATTCTATCTGCTGTATTTTTAAAATCTATGCTTATAATAAATTGAATGATTACAAAGCTAACAAGCAAAACGCCACATACAACTGCCGAAACCTTAAATCCTATGCTCTTAAACATAAAATCCTACCTTACAATTTTTAATGCCTTTATTTTATATTTTGTTTTATTAAAATCTTGTTAAAATATCATTTACATTAAAATTTTTATTTTGTTGATAAAATTTAAAAATTTTATCTTTAATCTGCGAAAAGCTCAATTTGTATTATAAAAAATAAAAAAATTAAAAAAGACATAAGCAAAAATTTATATTGATTTTTATAAAAATATAAACAAATAAAAAACTTTAATATTATTGCTTTGAAAAATACTTAAAAAAATTATAAAAAAAATGAGTTTTAAACATACATGGATAATGAAACAATATAATTAAAGCTAAAAATTTTTAATTTTGCTTGATTATATTGTTTGCTTTTTTAACAAGATGAAGCAATAAAATTTAATGTAAAAAATGTCTCACTCCTGTAAAATATAAAGAAATTCCATATTCATTTGCTGCTTGTATCACCTCATCATCTCTTATGCTTCCGCCCGGTTCGACTATAGCTTTAACTCCGACTCTACTTGCCTCATCAATGCTATCTCTAAAAGGAAAAAACGCCTCACTTGCTAAAACACAACCCTCTAAATCTAGTCCCATTTCTTTAGCTTTCATTATGGCTGCTTTAGCTGCATCAATTCTGCTTGTCATTCCCATACCTATAGCAACCATAGCTCCGTTTTTAACATAAACGACATTATTAGATTTTGTTAAAGCAGCAATTTTTAAAGCAATTTCTAGGTCTTTTAACTCGCCCTCACTTGCCTTTCTCTCACTCTTAAGTTCAGCATTTTTTAATTCTTTTTCGCTCACTTCATCGCTATTTTGATAGACAAATCCTCCATTGATGTGTTTAAAATCATATAAATCATAGGGACGCACAAGATAGGGATTTTCTTGAGTGAAAATTTTAATACGTTTTTTACCCTCAAATACCGCTAAAGCTTCCTTTGTAACATTTGCTGCAAGGATAACTTCAACATAAATTTCGTTGATTTTTCGGGCTAAAGTTTCATCCAAGCTTCCATTGATTGCAACAACTCCGCCATAAGCACTGATGCTATCGCATTTTAAAGCATGGGTATAGCTTTGAAGCAATCCTTCTTTAATGGCAAAACCACAGGCGTTGCCGTGTTTAACAATAGCCACAGCAGGAGCTTTATCAAAGGCACTTGCAAGATTTAAAGCCGCATTCATATCGGTTAAATTATTAAAACTTGCTTCACCTTTTAAGGCTTTAAAATGATGATTAAAAAAGTCATCAAACTGATACAAAATTCCTTTTTGATGAGGATTTTCTCCATATTTGGTTTCAAATACTTTTTGTCCAACTATGAATTTACTTGCACCAAAACCTCCATTAAATCTTTCATTCATATAATTTGCTATGTAAGAATCATAATTTGCGGTGTGTTCATAAGCTTTTATCATTAAATCAAGCCTAAATTTTTCATCGTCTTTGCCTTCTTTTAAAGTTTTAATGATTCTTTCATAATCCAAAATATCACACACAACCAAAACATCTTTATAATTTTTTGCCGCACTGCGAATCATCGTAGGACCGCCAATATCGATATTTTCAATAATCTCATCTAAATCATCACTCATAAGAGTCGTCTTTTTGAAAGGGTATAAATTCACACACACTAAATCAATCTTTTCTATATTATATTCTTTAGCTTGATTTTTATGGTTTTCATCGTCTCTTTTGTATAGAATTCCCCCGTGAATTTTAGGATGCAGGGTTTTGATTCTACCTTCGAAAAGTTCGGGACTTTGAGTGTAATCACTCACTTCTAACACTTCAATATGATTTTCTTTTAAAAGTTTGAAAGTTCCACCTGTTGAAAGCAATTTAAAATCCAATTTCACAAGCTCTTTAGCAAATTCAACTATACCCTCTTTATCACTGACGCTAAGCAATGCCTTTTTCATTATCAATTCTCCTTTTAAGACTGAAAAAATTTTTATATAAATTTTTAATGTATTATAGAATAAATTCTAGTTCAAAATGCATTTTTTATGAATAAAATTTTGATTTTTAACATTTTTTATTGATATATTTTTGTTAAAATTTCTTATCATAAAACTACAAAATCATAAGTACAAATGCTTAAGCCCATAGATTTTAAAAGTTAAAATCATATTTTAAGCCGATATAAGAGCTATTTGTAAAAATTCTATAGCGGATAATTATTTTAAAATAAAGCAAAAGAATGAATTTTTCAATTCCCTAAGCATTAATTTTCCAAATGTTTTTTAATGAGCTCATAGGCTTCATTGATTTTTTGAAATTTCTTCACACCTTGCTCTAGTTCTTCTTTAGAAACATTGTTTGCGTTTAAAATGTCAGGATGATACTTTTTAGCCAAGGCTCTGTATTGTCTTTTGACAAGATTTAAATCCGCATTTTTATCGAGTTCTAAAATTTGATAAGCCTCCTCTAAAGTTAAGGTTTTTCGAGGGCTTTTTAAATTATTAAGGCTTTGGATAAAAGAATCTAATTCATCTTTACTGATTTCAAAGGCTCGAGCAATTTCATTTAAAATTTCTTGTTTTTTAGCACTAAAATCTACATCAATTAAAGCCATAAATACAAGCACCCTAAGCACATTAAGCCTTTCATTTTTCGGCAAAGGAACTTCTTTTAAAAAATCTTTTGCAACATAAAAAGTGTCGCTTAAATTGTCTTTATGCTCGTTAAAACTTGCTTTTAAAAAGGCTCTTTCTTTTTCATCTTTAGTGTTAGCGTCTAAAATTTGACTTATCAAGTCTGCTTCTTCTTCGCTCACCCTGCCATCGCTTTTTGCAATTTTGGCTAAAAGTGCGATAACATAATAATTCATGCGTCTTCTTAATTCATCAATTCTTTCTTCCATAACTCCTCTTGCAAAACCCCTCGCAAAACCCCTTGCTCCGCGTTTAGCATTGTTTAAAAAATCCTGCTTACCCCAAGTTTTATAATACCAATAAAAAGCCAAAATTGCTAAAACAATCAATATAAAAATCATAATAAATTCTCTCTAAAGCTGTTAAAATAAATTTCCTTAAGCTCTTTAATGCTTAAAGAAAGTTCATCTAAAGTAAAATTTAAATCATTATCCGTGCAACCTAATTTTGTAAAAGGGATGTTAAATTGATGAATGAGATTTAAAAAAAGTTTCTCATCTTTTACACCCACAATCACACGACTTTGACTCTCTTCAAACAGCCAAGCATTCTGTTTAAAACCACTCTTAAGCCTTGCACCCACATTTGAAATGGCAAACATTTTTGCTAAACTCACCGCAAGTCCTCCTATGCCAACATTGTTAGCACATTCTAAGCATTCTTTTTCATTTGCCTCATATAAAAAATTCCAAAGTTTTAATTCCGCCTCAAAGTCTAATTCTCTAAGCTTTCCTGCAACTTTATTGTCTTGAATTTTCATAGCCAATGAAGCTCCAAATTCTCCAAAACTTTCGCCCAAAAGGTAGATAGGAATTTGGGCTTTATTAAAATGCGATTTTAAAATTTTATTAGCATCCTCTTGTAAGCCTACGCTGACTATGGTCGGACTTGGATAAATGCTTATTCCATTGCTTTCATTGTATAAAGATACATTGCCACTGACTACAGGCGTATTGAGGGCTTTACAAGCTTCTTTGATACCCTCACAACCCTTTGCAAATTGCCACATGACTTCAGGATTTTCCGGATTGCCATAATTGAGACAATCACTGATTGCTAAAGGTTTAGCTCCCGTGCAAGCAACCTTTCTTCCAGCACTTGCTACAGCTATGGCTGCACCGATTTTTGGATTGATGAAATTCAATCTTGAATTGCATTCACAAGCCATTGCAAGTGCTGCATTATTTTCTTTCACACGAATCACACTTGCTCCTAAACTCCCATCGGCTTTTAAGGTATTTGTTTGCACACTTGAGTCAAATTGTTCATAAATATAAGATTTATCGCTGATATTTTCATTGCTTAGCATTTTTACGAAAAGCTCTTGAGCGTCCATTTTAAGAGCGAAAGAAACATTTTGAATTTCACTAAAATATTTTGGCTCACTCAAAGCTCGATTTAAAATAGGACTCTTTTCACTCAAAGGCTCTATAGGTATGAGTCCTACAAGCTCACCTTCCCAAAAGAGCTCCATTTTTCCCGTATCACTCACTTCTCCTATAACTTCCGCATCCAAATCCCATTTTTTAAAAATTTGAATCACTTCATTTTCATAGCCCTTTTTTGCACAAATGAGCATTCTTTCTTGAGATTCACTCAACATCAATTCATAGGGTGTCATTTTGCTTTCACGCATAGGAGTTTTATCCAAATAAAGTTTCATTCCGCTCCCACTGCGTCCAGCCATTTCAAAAGAACTTGAAGTAAGCCCCGCCGCACCCATATCTTGAATGCCTATGATAAAACCGGTTTTAAAAAGCTCCAAACAAGCTTCCATTAAAAGTTTTTCGCAAAAAGGATCGCCGATTTGAACCGTAGGTCTTAGACTTTTATTTTTTTCATTAAAGCTATCACTTGCCATGACAGCACCACCTAAGCCATCTCTGCCTGTTTTTGAACCCACATAAATTACAGGATTTCCTACACCTTCAGCCTTAGCATAGAAAATGTCCTCTTTTTTGCAAATTCCAAGTGCAAAGGCATTGACTAAAATATTGCCATTGAAACATTCATCAAAGGCACATTCTCCGCCTATGGTAGGCACACCGACACAATTTCCATAATGTGAAATGCCACTTACAACGCCTTTGAGAAGGTATTTTTGAAATTTTCCTATTTTTTCATCGTGGATATTGCCAAATTTGAGTGAATTAAGTCCTGCAACCACTCTTGCCCCCATAGTAAAAATATCCCTTAAAATTCCTCCCACTCCGGTTGCTGCTCCTGCAAAAGGCTCGATAAAACTCGGATGATTATGGCTTTCTATCTTAAAAACCGCTGCCATACCCTTTCCTATATCAATGACTCCAGCGTTTTCTCCGGGTCCTTGTATCACCCAAGGAGCTGTAGTTGGAAAGCCATTGAGATATTTTTTACTCGATTTATAAGAGCAATGCTCACTCCACATTGCTGAAATGACACCAAGTTCAAGCAAATTAGGTTCTCTGCCTAAAATATTTAGAATTTCTTTGTATTCCTCATCGCTGATTTTATGAGCTTTTATAAGGTTTTTATCCATATTTTATCCTTTATTTTCCTAAGCAAAAATGACTAAACATCTCATCTAAAATTTCACTGCGGTCAAAATTTTTAGTGAATTTTGCAAGTTCATCAATAGCAAGATTAAGCTCGAAAGCAAAAAGTTCTAAACAACTCTCATCTAAAAGCTTTTTAGCCCTATTGATGGCTTCACTTGCATTTTTACAAGAATGAATCAAACTCAAAGAGCTAAGCATAATGCCATCAGTATCTTGAGTGTTAAGATAATTTTCAAGTGCGTTTTCAAGTGCGTTTATATCATTTTTAGTGCTGATTTTTATAAAATTATATGCGTTTTGATTTTGAAATTTTAACTCCAAATCGCATTTATTTAAAATGAAAAAAATCTTTTTTTGACTTTGCTTTAATAATTCATAAATTTCAAAATCTTGCTCATCTTCTTTTCTCGAAGCGTCAAAAACAGCCAAGATAATATCTGAATCCTCAAGGCTTTTTTTGCTCAATTCTATGCCCTTTTGCTCTATATTATCCGTGCTATTTCTAATGCCGGCTGTATCGATGATTCTAAGAAAATGCGTGCCAAGTTTAAAATTTTCTTCTATAGTGTCTCTTGTTGTGCCTGCAAAGGGTGAAACTATGGCTCTTTCATAGCTTAAAAGAGAATTTAAAAGCGAACTTTTGCCCACATTTGGTTTTCCTATAATTGCAATTTTAAAACCCTCAATCAATCCTTTTTTTTTCTGTGAAAGCGTGTAAATTTCATTGAGAATTTTTGCGTTTTCTTCGCACATTGTTTGAATTTGAAGAATTAAATTTAAGGGTAAATCTTCATCAGCATAATCAATGCTTGTTTCAACAAAGGCAAGAGTTTTAACAAGATCAAGCCGAATTTTTTCTAAAAGTTCTGCAAGTTTTCCTTGCATATTTCTGGCAATGATTTTTGCTGCAAGAGCCGATTTTGAAAGGATTAAATCTTGTATGGTTAAAGCCTTTAAAGCACTCATTTTTCCATTGAT
The DNA here is from genome assembly GCF_002104335.1 of Campylobacter cuniculorum DSM 23162 = LMG 24588. NCBI lineage: Bacteria > Pseudomonadati > Campylobacterota > Epsilonproteobacteria > Campylobacterales > Campylobacteraceae > Campylobacter > Campylobacter cuniculorum. The sequence goes on from NZ_CP020867.1 coordinate 719,793, forward strand.
ACAAGCTCTTTTACTGAATTCACCCGGCTTTGCTAAATGAGCACCAAGCTTTAGAAGTTCTTCAAGTAAAATTTCACTCACGCTAAAACCTCCGTGAAGCTGAAATTCCACGACATCCTCTCCCGTGAAACTCTTAGGGGCTTTAAAATAAATCACTATAGCCTCATCGATAAAATCTCCTTTGAGATTATAGAGTTTGCAAAAAGTTGCGTAACGGGGATTTAAATTTTTTTTTGTGATTTTCAATCCAAATTCTAAAGCCCTCTCTCCGCTTACTCTAACGATAGATATAGAGCCTATGCCGTGTGCGGTGGCTAAAGCAACTATGGTTTCACTCATCTTTTTTGAAAAAATCGTTAATGACTACAATTCTTTGTTCGCCAACTTGTTTAATGCCTACATATTTATTTGGAAATTCTTTGCGAAGTTCCTCAAGGGCAATTTTTATCAAAACTCCGTCCAAAGCTTTGGTTTGTCCGCGTCCGTGAATTTTAATTTTTTCAATCACATTTTGAAGATAAAATTGCATATTTTGAATTTGATTTTGCAAAAATTGTGCAATTTCAAGTCGCACCAGAAGATTGTATTTTAAATTAATCCAATTATGCAAAAGATAAGAAATGGCTTTATAACGATGAGCCTCTTTGCCTATCATTAAGGCTGCATCTTTGCCATCAAGCTTTATAAAAACACAATCCTCGCTATACATTCTAAGTTCAACAAGTTCAATCTCAAACCAAGAATTTTTTAAGAGCCTTTCAAGTCCGTTGCGAATTTCATCTAAAATGTCCTGCGTGTTTTTCTCTTTTTTCTCTTCTTTATCTTCTTTATAAAAACTATCGAAAATTTCATCATTTTTAGCCAGATATTTTTCTTTGTTAAAAGAAATTTTTGGCTCTGTTTTCGTTTCTTCATTGATTTTCGTTTCATTTTTGAAATTTTTCTTTGATAATTTTTCTTCAAATTTATTTTCTATTTTTTCAAAATGCTTACTCGGGCTAAAATCTTTCTTAAAATTCTTTTTGAATTTCTTTTTGACATTAACCTCTATAATAGTATTTTTTCGACCAAAACCTAAAAATCCACTCTTTGCTTGTTGCAAAATTTCATATTCTAAATCCATAACCGAACATTCCAAATTTTTTGACGCTTCAATCAATGCACTTTGAAGATCTTTAGCTTCTATTTTCATATTTTACTCGCTTTCTTTTCTATGGTGCTCTCTTGCAAAAAGTTTATTAATCACCCATTGTTGCACTAAAGAGCACAGATTATTCACAAACCAATAAAGAGTCAATCCAGCCGGGAAAGCCAAAAAGAAGAAAGTGAAAATCAAAGGTAAGAATTTCATAATCTTAGCTTGAGTTGGATCTTGTATTGTCATCGGCGTAATCAGCTGTTGTGCAAACATCGTCAGACCCATTAAAATCGGTAAGATAAAATAAGGATCCATTAAAGATAAATCATGAATCCAAAATGCCCAAGGAGCTGCTTTTAGCTCGATAGCGTTTAAAAGCACACGATAAATTGCAAAGAAAATAGGAATTTGCAAAAGTATAGGCAGACAACCACTCATAGGATTTGCTCCATGTTTTCTATAAAGCTCCATCATATGAGTGTTCATCTTTTGAGGGTCTGCCTTGTAACGTTCTCTAATGTCCTTCATTTTTGGAGCTAAATCTTTAAGTTTATTCATAGAAATCATTGATTTATAAGTCAATGGGAACAGCACAACACGTACAATTAAAGTCATTATAATGATAGCCCAGCCCCAATTTTTCGTATAATTATGAATTCCATTTAAAAAAGCAAACATAGGTTTAGCAATGAAAGTGAACCAGCCGTATTCCACCACAGCTTCGAGTCTAGGGTCTATGGATTTTAAAGTATTATGGTCCTTAGCCCCTATATATCCACCAGCTTTAAATTCGTTATCGCTATAAGCAAAAATCAATGGATTTTGTTTTGCATCTTTGCTGATTGTGATGTTTAAAGTTTTGTCAAAATTATAAAATGAAGTTGCATAATATCTGTCAAAAGCTGAAGTCATTTTGGCATTTTTAATATTTTCATCATTGTCCATATCTTCATCTTCATAAGTGTGAATAGTGTCTTTATCATCAAGAACTAAGACTCCATGAATGGTATAACTATCCACAGCTATATTAGGTCTAAAACCCGGAGTGATAAAATAAGGAGAATTTTGACTCAATTTAACCTCAATTTCATAATTTCCGCGAGGATAAAAGGTTATGATTTTTTGTATTTCAAGCTTTGATAATTTTTGAGTTAAATGCAAAGTTTTGCTTGAATTTTCATCGATAAATAATTCTTTTTCATTCGCTGTATAATTGACATTAAAAGCTTCTTGATTTGTTTTTGTATCACTGAAGCGAATTTCGAGGGGATAGGGAGAATTTTCACTTGAAATGAGATTGATTGCCTTTCCGTCTTTGTCTTTGTATTTTTCATCTTTAAGAATAAAGCTTGAAATGCGACCCAAAGAATCAATTTTTGCATCGAAGTGTTCGCTTTTAATCTCTGCAATGATATTATTTTGTGAATTTTCAGAATTGTTTTGATTTAAATCATTGAGAATCTTTGAATCGGTATTTTTTAAAGCAGGAGCTTCATTTGCCACACTTGCATTTTGTGAGCTGTTTTGCTCCTCTGTGAGATTTTGTTCCACATTCAAAGGCGGTTTAGGGATAAAAAAATAATCATAGATTATAAAAAATACAAAAGAAAGCACTACGGCTAAAAATATACGTTTTTGTTGAGCCTTATCATTATTCACTATTTTTCCTTTTGATTAAAAGATTTTAATAAAATAAAACCCTTATTTTTATAAGGGATGTATAAAAAACAAAGAGGTTTTTGTGCTAAAAATTTAGGTTTGAAGCAAAAATTTTGACTTTGCATAACCTTAAAAACCTTTGGATAGTCAAATCCCCCTTTAAAGAGAGGATTGCATCTTAAAATTCGCAAAAGAGTAAAATAAAAAGCAAAAATGAGTCTATTTTTTTGAAACTGCCAAAGGGCATATTCTGAGCAACTTGGATAATATCTACAAGTTTGAGGCTTTAAGGGACTTAAAAATCTTTGATAAAAATGCAATAAAATTAAACAAATTCTTTTAAACATTCTAATTTTTTAAAACCTCGTTTCAAGCCTTTTTCCAAATTAAAAAAAGAAATTTCAGTCAGCTCACTCTTAGCTATCAAAATATATTTTCCCTCTTTAATCTCATCTTTAAATCTAAAAAATAAAGCCCTTAAAATGCGTTTAGCACGATTTCTTTTCACTGCTTTTCCAACTTTTTTACTCGCAACAACCGCCATTTTTTTTTCTGTATCTTCAAGGTAAAAGATGATAAAACCATCACAATACCATTTTTTACCCATCTTATATACAAAAGAAAATTCCTTAGAATCTCTAAATTTTAAGAAATCTTTCACACAGCAAGTCTTTTTCTACCTTTGGCACGTCTTGCTCTAATCACCTTGCGACCATTCTTAGTTTTCATACGAACACGAAAACCATGAGTGCGTTTTTTTGGAGTATTATGTGGCTGATAAGTTCTTTTCATTCTATCATTCCTTAAATATATAAAAATAAATTTGGATTTTATCTTAAATTTACTTAAAATTGCTTTTAATTTAAGAGTAGTTTTTACTTTATTTTGATAAATTTTTTTAAAACTTTAAGCAAGAAAGTTTTTATTTGCAAGGGCTAAATCGCCTAAGCATTGATTTGATGAAAATGTGATAATATATCGTTTTGCATTGCTTAATGAATATTTAAGAATCAAATAAACCTTATTAAGATGATTTTATTGAACAAAGCCATATTTAAGCAAAAACAGAGTTTTTTGAGTTTAAATTGATTTTAAGTTTCTAAGTAAATTGAGCTTGTATTGAGGTGCGATTATAGAATGCGATTTATAGAAAGAGATGATTAAAAAATGCAAACGATAAAGCGATATTATATGAATTTTCTTTTATAAAGTTTGGATTATGATACGAGAATTACACTATCTTAAAGCAATGGGTTATGATTTCATCGATGAAAATTTAAAAGATGAAAATTTAAAAAATGATTTTTCTGTTAAAAATTTCAAAGATTTACAAAATAGCGTAAAAAATTGCACTCTTTGCCATTTTTCTAAAACGCGTCGCCATGTCTTAATGGAAAAAGAACAAAAAAGTGTTAAACTCTTAATCCTAGCGAGTTTTGCTCAAAAAAGCGAGAATGAAAGCGGAATTTTACTTGATTCTTTAAGGGGTGAGAATCTTAAAAAAATATTGCAAGAAATTTTGGGGCTTAAAAGAGAAAATTTTTATTTTTCTTATCTTTTTAAATGTTTTTCTTATTCAAAATTTGACAATTTTTCGCTACAATCTTGTTTGCCTTTTTTTTGGAATGAGCTAAAGCTTGTTAAACCTAAAATTGTCCTTTGTTTAGGAGAATACGCGTTTGAGGGCTTAGGCTTTAAAAATTTCAATGCTTTGCGTGGAGAAATTTTTGCCTACGAGGATTTTTTTATCATGCCAAGTTTTGAGCTTGAATTTATAGAGAAAAATCCCAGCTATAAAAAAGACTTTATTGACGATTTAAAAAAACTTAAAGGATTTTTATGAAAAAAATATGTTTGATATTTTTTTTATGCTTATTCATTGCAAATGCTAAAGAACAAAAGCTTGTAAAATCAGATTTTCCTCAAGAAAATTACCCGAATTTAAGCTTAAATTCTTGCGATAAAAATTGTTTGCTAGAGCTTTTAGAAGCAAGGCTTTATCTTAGTTTTTTGTGCGAATTTGTAGAAAATAATGACGAATTTTTATCAAATGTTTATGCAAAGCTTTTAAATTCCATTACAGATTTTGACAGCAATTTGCAAAAAATCACCGCAGTTAAACTTGCTATCATTATCCCTGAAAAAACATTAAAGAGTTATTCAAATATCATCATCAACGCGTCTTTAGCCTATCTTTTAAGACAAAGGGCTGAAATCAAAGTTAAAGTTTTTTTAATAGGAACTGAAGACAATAAAAAAATTCAAGAAACTTTAAGTCAAATCGAAGCACAAAACTACGCATATGTGATTGCAGGTTTTACCCTCAAAGGTGCCAATGCTTTAAGTGCTTATAATGGAAATTTAAAGATTTTTATCCCAACTTTAAACAAAAACACAAGCCAAATACAAAATCAAAATATCTATTTTGGTGGCATTGATTATGATGCACAAATTGCCAAGCTTTTAGAAAATTCTAACGCAAATATCGCGGTTTTTACCGATAATTCTAGCCTTGCAAGCAATCTTAATACAAAAATACTCAAGCAAAAAGAACAAAGCAGATTTTACAGAATAGAAAGCGAAAAGATTAATTTCCAAAATTTCTTAAGGACTCAAGGCGGTTTAAGACAAGCTTCAATCTTCTTTAACACGCCTTTGATTAAAACCGCTCTTATTAGCTCTCAACTTAGAGTGCATAACATCAACCCTTACATCTTGCTTTCTACGCAAATCAACTATGCTCCCGCTTTTTTAAGTTTGACTCAAGCTAATGACAGAAAGAATTTTTTAATCGCAAATTCTATCGATAAAAACGATACAAATTTAAATTATCTCAATGAAATTTTTAACCAAAATCTTGATTATAATTGGGTCGCTTATGCAACAAGCGTTGGGATTGATTATTTTTATACTCAATTCTTAAACACGCAAAGCGAGAGAATTTTTGAAGAAAAAATACAAGATTCTCAATTCATCTATAAAATTCGCTTGATGAAAGCCTTAGAGGGAAATTTTGAAGAATTACAATAATTCTTCAAAAATCCTTTTTAAATTCTCATCAATCTTTGCAATCTTAGAATCTTTAACAAAAGCAAGAGTGAATTCCGCCCTAAAAAGCTTTTCATCTTGTTTATAAATTTCTTGACAAAGAATCAAAGACGCCCTTTTGATGTCTAAAAGTTCAGTTTTTATCTCTAATATATCTCCAAGTTTAGCAGATTGTAAAAAATGACAATCCGCCTTTGTCAGCAAAAAATGCCCCCTTTTAGCGTCAAAAATATCAATATTTTTAGCAAAAAATATCTCACTCCTTGCCCTTTCACAAAATTTTAAATAATTACTATGATAAACCACTCCACCCGCATCAGTATCCTCATAATAAACGCGTATTTTCATATCTTTAAACTCCTTTTCACTTCCAAGTTTCATTCAAAGCCAAAATCGCTTCATTTTTTAACTTCATTTTTTAACTTCATCAAACTTCATCTTTTAACGCCCTTATTTTTCATCGCATTATGATAATAAGCCTTAGTTAAAAAATCATTTAAGATTATACCAAAGATGAGCCAAAATTCCATAAAATTAAAAATGATTACAACGTATAAAATTGACTTTTTGGAATTTTTTAACTATAATTTAACCCGTGTTTTAACAAAAAAGAGTATTTCAATCATAGCTAAATTCAAATCAAACAATGTAAAAAAGCTATAAAATTGCGTTAAAATCATTCAAAATTTCGTTTTAAAAATGATTTTAAAAACTTCAATGCAATTAAAAAATAAATACAAAACAAAAATACTCAAACCATATTAATTTAATCTTTAAAGGATTAAAATGAACAAAACTTCACAAACCATTATCAATGACATTTGCTGGAAAGCCTGCAATGTCCTACGAGGAAGCATAGACAGCAACGACTATAAAGACTACATCCTCACCCTGCTGTTTATCAAATATCTCTCGGATTTTCATAAAGAAAAAGTAGAGGAACTCAACGCACAATACGAAAACAGCAAAAAAAGAGAAGAAAGAGTCAAAGCTCTACTCCAACATCAAGCCTTTAAGCTTGATGAATCCTGCGACTTTGACACTCTTGTTAAAAAGAAAGAACAAGACAAACTTGGCGACATTATGAATGCCATACTTGAGAGGATTGAAAAGCTCAACGCACAAAAATTACAAGGAATTTTTAATGTTGATTTCAATCAACTCGGCGATAACACAAGCACAAGAAACGCATTATTAAGAAAGCTCATAGAAATCTTTGATGATAAAAGATTAGACTTAAGACCTAAAATGCTAGAAAACAACGATGTTTTAGGCGATGCCTATGAGTATTTGATTGCAAATTTTGCAAGCACTGCGGGCAAAAAGGGCGGAGAATTCTACACACCCAAAGAGGTTTCAGCCCTGCTTTCACAACTCGTTTTTGCAGAGCAAAAGGACAAAAAAGAGGGCATTTCTATCTATGACCCCACCTGCGGGAGTGGTTCATTACTCATAAAGGCGTCAAAGGAGGCTTCTAAGCATAACAAAGCCTTTCGCCTCTATGGTCAAGAGAGCAATCCCCAAACTCACGCCCTTTGCAGAATGAACATGGTTTTACACAATATCAACGACGCCGACATTCAACGCGGAGACACCTTAAGAGACCCTAAACACATAGAAAATAATCAGCTTAAAACCTTTGATATTGTTTTAGCAAATCCGCCCTTTTCACTTTCGCAATGGGGAGAGGAGCAAGGCGACCCCTATCACAGATTTGCATTTGGCATTCCGCCTAAAAACAAGGGCGATTATGCCTTCATTCTCCACATGCTAAGCTCTCTTAATGCACAAGGCACCTTAGGCGTCATATTACCGCATGGAGTCTTGTTTCGCGGAGGCAGTGAGGGCAAGATTCGCACCAAACTCATTGAGAACAATCTCATTCACGCCATTATCGGCTTACCAGCAAATCTTTTCTATGGCACAGGCATTCCCGCTTGTATTTTGATTTTTAAAAAACACAAACAAGACAAAAATGTCTTATTCATTGACGCAAGCAAGGAATTTGAAAAGGGTAAGAAGCAAAACGCCCTTAAACCAGAGCATATTGAGAAAATCATCCAAACTTACAAAGACAGAAAAAGCGTTGAAAAATACGCTCATTTGGCAAGTTATGAGGAGATAAAAGAAAATGACTATAATCTTAACATCGCACGTTACGTGGATTCCTTTGAGGAGGATGAGGAGATTGATTTACAAGCCCTTAAAACAGAGATTGCAGAATTAGAAAAAGAATGTCAGCACCATTCTGCAAAACTCAAAGCTTATTTAAAAGAATTAGGACTCTAAGGAGCTTTTATGAAACCACCAAAGGGCTATAAACAAACAGAACTTGGCATTTTACCCGATAACTGGAAAGTGGTGAAATGTGGCGAGGTGTGCGAAATTATAGCAGGAGGAGATGTCCCCAAAAAATCTTTTTCAAAATACAAAACAGAGCAGTTTTGTGTCCCTATTTATAGTAATGGAATAGCCGAAAATGCTTTATATGGCTTTACAAATCAAATAAAAGTAGATAAACCTTGCATTAGCATTTCAGCACGAGGAACAATAGGTTATTGTATGTTGCATAAAGAGCCATTTTATCCCATTGTTAGATTAATTGTAGCAATTCCAAAAATTGATATAAACGTAATTTTTTTAAAATACTCAATTGATTTTAAAAAAATCATAAGCACTTCCGCAGGAATTCCTCAATTAACTATTCCTATGACTTCCAAAATTCAAATCCCTTTGCCGCCACTCAAAGAGCAAGAAAAGATTGCGGAGATTCTTAATGCGGCAGATTTGGAGCTTTCAAGTTATGAAAAACTCATTGCTTTGAAAGAAAAATACAAAAAGGGCTTAATGCAAAAACTCCTCACCCCAAAAATCCGCTTCAAAGAATTTAAAGAACAATGGAAAGTGGTGAAATTAGGTGAGGTGTGTGAAGTAAAAAAGGGCGAACAATTAAACAAAATTACACTTCAAGACGAAGGCTATCCGGTTATTAATGGCGGAATTTTGCCATCTGGATATTTTCATAACTTTAATACAGAAAAAAATACTATAACAATTAGTGAAGGTGGTGCTTGCGGTTTTGTTAATTATATGACTGAAAATTTTTGGAGTGGTGGTCATTGCTATACTCTTAATAATGTCAAAGAAAATACAAAGTTTTTGTTTTTTGTATTAAAACATAATCAAAATAATATTCAAAATTTAAGAGTGGGAAGCGTATTATCAAATATTCAAAAGCAAAATATTGTAAATTTTCAAATCCCTTTGCCGCCGCTCAAAGAGCAAGAAAAAATCGCAGAAGTTTTAAGCTCTTGCGATGCAGAAATACAAAATCTCAAAGACCTTTGTGCGTTATTAAAAAAACAAAAACACGTCCTTATGCAAAGATTGCTCTGCGGAAAAGTAAGGGTAAAGGGGACATAAATGCATACAGAAACAATTTTACAAAATCATTGCATAAAACTTTTTGAAAAACTAGGATTTAAGTTTCTATCAAGTAAAGAAGCTTTGAGCTTAAGAAAAAATAATCATAATGTTTTATTAAAAGACATTTTAAAAGAAAGGCTCAAAACGCTCAATCACAATAAATTTGCCTCCGAGACTCTTGAAAGAGCCATAAAAGATTTAGACAAACCCTTAGACAAGGGCTTAAATGAGACAAATAAAAGCATTACAGAATATCTGCTGTATCCGCAAAGCTATCCTGTGGAGGGCAAGAAAAAGAAAGAAGGGCTTACATACATTGACTTTGAGCATCCTTGCAACAATGATTTTCATATCAGTGCAGAATTTAAAGTCGCATGTCATGGGAGTGATAAGACAAGGCGTCCGGATTTGGTCGCGTTTGTCAATGGAATCCCCCTTGCTGTGATAGAGCTTAAAAGATGGAGCGTGGGTTTTAAAGACGCGATTAACCAGATTCTAAGTGAGCAAAAAAATGGTGAAATTCAAAACTTGTATAAATTCATTCAAATCACCCTTGCAGGAAATGGCATAGAGGCAAAGTATGGCACGACCGGAACGCCTTTAAAGTTTTATAATGTTTGGGAGGAGGAGGATGAGGGCATTAAGGAAGGACTAAAGACGCATATCACTGATAGAGACATCTCTAAGCTTGATGAAACAATTGCTGCACTCTTTTCAAAAGAAAGGTTTTTGAAGCTTTTAAAGCATTATATTTTCTTTGATAAGGGGGTTAAGAAAATTTGTCGCTATCCGCAGTTTTTTGCCACAGAAAAGACTCTGCAAAGGGTTGAAACAATGCAAGGAGACAAGAGAAATGGGCTCATCTGGCACACTCAAGGAAGTGGGAAGTCTCTGACTATGATTATGCTAACAAGACTGCTTAAATTGCGTTTTGGAAGGTCTAAAATCATCGTTGTAACCGACAGAATAGACCTTGATAAACAGCTTAGCGAGACATTTAGGGGAGTTGCTATTGACATTAAACATGCAAAAAATGGAAAGGATTTGTTTAAAAAACTGCAAAGCGGGGCGAGTGTCATTACAACTTTGGTGCATAAATTTGAAAAGCTAGATTCTATGGAGCCTTTGTTGGAGGAGAATATTTTTGTCCTCATTGATGAAGCTCATAGGACACAAGGGGGAAGCTTACATGAGGCTATGAGAGCGGTTTTGCCCAATGCTTGTTATATCGCATTTACAGGAACGCCACTGACAAAAGCAGAAAAAAACAGCTTTGTAAAATTTGGCGGAGAGATTCACAGATATACGATTAATCAAGCCTTAAAAGACGGGGCGATTGTGCCTTTGGATTATGAGGGACGCTTTGTTGAGCAAAAGATAGAGGACAAAGAGGGAATGGAAGACGCGTTTGAGCGTATGACAAAAAACTTAAGCCTTGAAGCAAAAGAGGAGCTTAAACGCAAATGGTCGCGTTTTTCAAAAATCGCTTCCAGCGAGAAAAGATTAGAATGTATCGTGCAAGATATAAGCATGGATTTTAGGAAAAAATGCAAACGTGTTTCTTTTAAAGCGGGGGCAATATTTGCGACAAATTCCAAATATGAAGCGACGCGGTATTATGAGCTTTTTAAGAAAAATACAGATTTGAAAGTGTCCTATGTGATTTCAAGCAATGAGCAAGAGGAGCTTGAGGGAGGGCATAAAAAATATATCGCTCAAATTTGGAAAGAAACCACTTGCGGAAATGATGAAACGTATATCAAAAAAGTGTGCGATGAGTTTAAAAAGGGGGACATAGAACTTCTTATCGTGGTGGATAAACTCCTTACAGGCTTTGACGCTCCAAATGCCCTTGTTTTATACATTGATAAGCCTTTGAAAGAGCATAATCTCTTACAAGCGATTGCAAGGGTTAATCGCGTGAAAGAGGGAAAGGAGTGCGGGTTTATCGTTGATTATAGAGGGCTTTTAGGAGAGCTTGATAGAACTTTGACGCAATATTCTTCTTTGAGGGATTTTGAGCCAGAGGATATTCAAGGAGCGGTTTTTAGTATCCAAGATAGGATTAAAGAAATACAAAAATTTTATATGGATTTAGAGGAATTTTTCAAAGAAGTGGAGCACAAAAATGATATGCAAAGCTATGTGAATGTCATAACAGGCGCACATAAATTTAATGAATTTAAGAATCTCTTTTGGAATTTTGCCCATTCTTTTCATGTGGCTTTAAACCATGCAAAGATTTATGAACTCCTTGATAAAGAGACAATTAAGACATACAAAGAAAAGATTAAATTCTACAACGAACTAAGAGCTGCCACACAGCGACAACTTCACATTTCAGCAGACTTGAAAGAATATGAAGTTTGTATGCAAAACCTGCTCAATCAATACATCAATGCAAACGGAGTGAATGAGATTCAAAAGCTTACGAGCATTTTTGATGTGGAATTTGAAAATGAAATGCAAAAGATTGAGGATTTAAGTGCTAGAGCGGATGCGATGATTTGTGCCACTAATGCGGTGATAAGAGAAAAGCAAGAGAGCAATCCTGCCTTTTATGAAACACTCACGCAAGAGATTTTAAAAATCATTGAGGAGTATAAACAAAAGAGAATCAATGCAGAGGAAAAACTCAAAAGAGCCACAAATATCGTGCAAAAAACCAAACAAGGCTCCTTGCAAAAGAGCTATCCTGCAAGTATCAAGGGCAAACGTTTGATTGCTCTGTATGATTGTCTTAAAACACACTTTTCTGCTTTGTCTTTAAAAGAGGATTTAAAAGAAAATTTAGTCGAATCTGTTGCATTAGAGATTGAGAAAATTTATAAAGAGATTACTGTGATACCTGATTGGCCAAGCAGTAGCAAAGCAAACGAAAAGATGAAAAGTGGAGTAGCTGACATATTTTGGAACATTAAACGCAAATATCAAGTGATAATAGAAAATCAAGACGCACTTTGTCAAAAAATTTGGGAATTAGGAGTTAAAAATAGATGATAAATGATGTTTTAATCATTAAAAAAGATGTTAAAAATATTATTTTAAAAGTCAAACCAAATGGAGAAGCTTCTATCATAGCACCAAAAGACACGAGCGATGAGTATATCCAAAAAATCCTTGTAAAAAGAGCGGATTGGATTGAGCAAAAAAGGGAAAGATTTTTGAGATTTCAAAAGAAAGAAAAAGCGTATATAAGCGGTGAGAGTCTTTCTTATCTGGGCAGACAATACAAGCTTAAAATCATACAAGCGAATGAAGAATGCGTAAAATTGCAAAGAAATTATTTAGAAGTTTATGTCAAAAATACAGACGATATAAAGCTTAGAAAATCCCTTATAGAACAATGGTATCACCAAAGGGCTTTAGTGGTTTTTGATGAAATTTTTACACGTTTTAATCAAATCACAAAAAAAGAGGTTAAGAAATTTGCAATCAGAAAAATGAAAACGCGATGGGGAAGTTGCAATGCGTTTAAATCTTATATTCATATCAATAGTGAATTAATTAAAAAGCCAAAAATTTGCATAGAATATGTGATATTTCACGAACTAACTCATATGATTTTCCCTAATCATTCTAAGAATTTTTATAATTATTTAAGTTATTATATGAGAGATTGGAAAGAAAGAAAAGAATGTCTTGAGAATTATAATAAAGAATGAATGATTTGCTGTTTAAGGGCTTAATGAAATATTATTTTTGTTGATTTAAGAGACATTTTTAGAATTTTTTACCCCATAATCTGCAAATATAAAAAGCTAGAATTTATATAATGATTGCTATAGTGTGTGGCTTTATTGTAAATTAATTAAAATAAATTTAAGCATTTAAAACATCAATATCAAAAATAGCTCTTATAAATGCCTTTTTAAAATATAATTTAACAAATATTTTTATCAATTTGTGTTTTATATTTTAAATAAATTTTTTGATATTTTATTTTTTTTCAAAGCTAAGAATGCTAAAATTCAATCAAAAAGAGTTAAAATGAACGCCGATAATGCTTTAAACATTCAATTTTATAATCACCCTTTATACGCACAAATTCAAAGCTTAAAAGAAACAAAATGCGAATTTTGGCTCTCTGAAAGTGTGAATTTAAAAACAGATAAAAGTCAAAGTCAAAAGATTAAAAAGATTGCTTTAGAGCTTAAACCTTGGCGTAAAGGACCCTTTTGCATTGATGAGCTTTTTATAGATTCAGAATGGAAAAGTTTTATTAAATTTGATATTTTAAAGCCTTTTATGAATGAAATTTCAGGCAAAATTGTCGCAGATGTGGGCTGTAATAATGGCTATTATATGTTTAAAATGCTTGAATTTAATCCTTCTTTGTTGATAGGATTTGATCCTAGTGTGAAATATCGTTTGCAATTTGAACTTATCAATATTCTTGCTAAAACTCCTATAAAATATGAACTTTTGGGCGTTGAAAACATACAATTTTATTCCCATTCTTTTGATGTCATTTTTTGTTTAGGAGTGATTTATCATAGAATGGACCCTATAAAAATGCTTAAGGATTTAAAGGCAAGTTTAAATAAAGGCGGAATAGTATTTTTGGATACTATGTATATAGAAGATGAGAGAGAAGTTGCATTATTTCCTAGAAAAACTTACTCAAAAATATCAAATATTTTTTTCATTCCGTCGATATTAGCTTTAAGAAATTGGTGCGAACGAGCAGGATTTAAAGAATTTGAAGTTTTGGCTACCAAAAAAACGGATAAAAACGAACAAAGAAAAACAGAGTGGATTGATTCTTATTCTTTGGAAAATTTTTTGGATTCAAATGATGAAAATTTAACCTGTGAAGGTTATGGAGCTCCGCGAAGAGTTTATGTAAAATTAAAGGTTTAAAATGGCAAAAGAAAAAAATAATTTTGACGAATACACTCAACTTGAAGAATACGCTTCACAAGAAGAAATAGCACAAGCTAAATCAGAGCTTTTAACTTGTCCGGATATTAATAATTCAATCTCTGGAACCATCATCTCTGTGTCTAAAAATCACGCAAAATCCGTAATGATTACCACAGCTGACATGGTTGTTGATTCTCAAGGACTCATTTTTGATGGTTTCATCTTTGCCGCGGCTAATTATGTCGCACAAGCGGCTATTAATAAAGAATTTTCTGTCTTAATCGGGTCAAAATGTTTTTTTTATGCCCCTTTAAAACTCGGAGATGTTTTAGAACTTGAAGCACAAGCTTTATTTGACGATAGCTCTAAGAAAAGAGATGTTAAAGTTTTAGGGTATGTCAAAGAAATAAAGATTTTCGAAGCAACTTTGCAACTTGTATCCACAGATGACCATATCTTTAGGCTTAAACGTCCTCCTCTTAATACATCAAAACCTAAAGAAGAGCAAAACCCTCAAGCAATGCCTAATCCCGAAGATGTAGCAAAGACCTTATCTGCGTCAATGAGATAAAACTATAAACTTGAAGGAAAATTAATCCAATTTTCTGGGCAGTCTTTGTGATACATTCCGCTTGCATCGTAGTATTCTTCACAATCACTATAAAGACGTTTAGAAAGTCCTCTTTCATTGACAAAGCAACCTGAATTTAAAAAAATAAAAATTAAAAATAAAACTATCTTTTTCATTTAAACCTTTAAAATCGATTTTGCTTACGCCATTTATAGGGCTCCAAAGGATTTTTATTTTTCCAAAGCCCTAGCTTTTTTTCTTGAGCTAATTTTTGCTCTCTAAGATACATATCACTATAATAACTATAAGCCCAAGCATGTCCTGTATCGACCATAATTTTATTAATATCTTTATCCTCAAATTTAATAAGAGCTAGAATTCTACCATATTTATCCTTATCTTTATAAATAATGCGAATTTTTTTATCTCCTATCATTGAAGCTAAAAAATTTTTTGATTCTATTCCAAATTCCTGCTTACTTTCAGGGGCATCAATACCAAATAACCTTATCTTAACAATCTTATTGCCCTCTAAAACATTAATCGTATCCCCATCTATGACTTTAACAACCTTAACCTCTAAACTTTGCGGATTGACAATATATTCTTTGGTAAAAAGTGTAACGAGGATTAAAATTAAAACTATGAAAAAATTTTTTGGATGATTAAGTATTTGGTTGATTATTTTAGAATTTAATAGTTTTTTATGATTTATTCTCATCAATAGCCTTAAAAATTTAAAAAAAATATGCCATAATTTTACCAAAACAAGGAGAGAAAATGCAAAGTATTTTACAAAATTTTAAAAATTTATCTCAAATTCCACATTGTAGTTATGAAACTGAAGAATTAAAAAAATTTTTAAGTGCTTATGCGAGAGAAAAAGGTTTTAAAGTGAGCATTGATAAGGCTGGAAATATCCATTGTATCAAAGGTAATCCTAAAATTTGTTTGCAAAGTCATTATGATATGGTTTGTATGGGAAATGCACCAAAGATTGAGCTTTACGAGGAAGAAGGTTTTTTAAAAGCTAAAAATTCATCTTTAGGAGCAGATAATGGTATGGGCGTTGCGATAATGATGAAAATGATGAATGAATTTAATCATCTTGAATGCCTTTTTACGAATGATGAAGAAGTAGGGCTCATCGGAGCAAAAAATTTAGAGCATCGATTAAAATCAAAAATGCTTCTTAATTTAGACCACGAAGATGAAAAAGATATTATCATAGGTTGTGCGGGTGGAGTGGATATAAAGGCTATTTTGCCTTTTGAATGTGAAAAAAAATTTGGAGAACTCTATGAGCTTGAAGCTGTCAATTTTAAGGGTGGGCATTCTGGCATTGATATTGTAAAAAATTCAAAAAATTCCATCAAAGAAATGGCAAAATTCATTAAAGAAAATCAAGGTTTGGTTGTATTTTTTGAAGGAGGAGAAAGGATTAATTCTATCCCAAAACACGCTAAAGCCTTAGTGCATTTTAAAAATAAGCCTAAAGAAAATCAGTGGATTAAATGTCAATTTTTAGAAGAAAAAGAATTTAATTTTTGCAAACAATCAAAGCTCTTGCTTAATGTTATAAACGCCTTTGCACAAGGAATTCGTTCTTATAATCTCAATCTAAATATCGTTCAAAGTAGTATTAATTTATCTCTTTTAAGAATGCATGATGAAAAAATCACAATCGAGCTTTTTGCAAGGGCGAATTTTTTAGAAGATTTAAAAGAATTAGAATTCCAAACTTTGGAATTTTTTCAAGCCTTTGATTTTAAGGTGCAAAGTTACAATTTTTATCCGCCTTGGGAGGGAAAGAATAATGCTTTAAGCGATGAGGTCTTTAAAATTTTAAGTCAAATCATTCCAAATCCTAAAATTTCAGCCATACACGCAGGTCTTGAGTGTGGAATTATAGAAAAGAATCAAAAAATCCTTTGTTGTTCTATAGGACCAAATATCTATAATCCTCATTCTACAAACGAGCGTTGCGAACTTGCTTCAGTAGAAAAAATTTCTCAAGTTGTTTTTGAGGTGCTTAAAAATCATCAGTGAAATAAATTTTTAGCTTTTTTAGCACGTCTTTATAAATATTGATTTATGGCGTGAATTTAATATAAAGATTGATTGTAAAAGTGAGTTTGGAATTTTAGTATCAGTTATATTTGAGTT
The DNA here is from genome assembly GCF_002104335.1 of Campylobacter cuniculorum DSM 23162 = LMG 24588. Classification (NCBI taxonomy): domain Bacteria; kingdom Pseudomonadati; phylum Campylobacterota; class Epsilonproteobacteria; order Campylobacterales; family Campylobacteraceae; genus Campylobacter; species Campylobacter cuniculorum. The sequence goes on from NZ_CP020867.1 coordinate 736,667, forward strand.
TAAAATAAATTCTTGTTTATAAAAAAGCAAAATGTGTTTTAAAAATATTGAAGTCTAAAAAGGGCTTAAAAAAGCCCTTTAATTTAGAATTTTCCACCCTCAATCACAACATCATCTGCTTTAATATCATCTGAAAAATAACTTTTCAAAGTTTCATCATAGGCTTTATGAAAGAAATTTTCATCAGCAAGTTTGATGATGAGATTGTCTATAAAATCTTTAAGCTCTTTATCCCCTTTTTTAACCGCAGGAGCAATCACATCTTGGTCGCCTAATTCTTTTATCACAACTTTAAAATTAGGATGTTCTTTAACCCAAGCAAAAAGCAAGGTATTATCGTGTGCTACAGCATCTCCTCTTTTATCGAGTAAAGCGGCAAAAGTTTCAGTGTTTTGGTCATATTTGAGCATTTTAATGTCTGGGTAATTTTTTGTAAAATAGGCATCAGCTGTTGTTCCTTTATTGACGATTAAGGTTTTACCTTTTAAATCCTCTATACTTGAAATGTCAGAGTCATTAGGCACAGCTACACCTAATGCAACTTTCATATAAGGTAAAGCAAAATCCACTTGTTCAGCTCTTTCAGGAGTCTTAGTAAAATTCGCAAGGATGATATCCACTTTATCTGATTTTAAAAACTCAACGCGATTTGCAGCTTCAACAACCACAAATTGAACCTTATTTTCATCACCTAAAAGCTCTTTAGCAATACGTTTTGCAAAAGCCACATCATAACCTTGATTGAGTCCTTTTTCATCAATATAGCCAAAAGGAGGTTTGTCTCCAAAAACACCTATTCTCACAACACCATTTTGCTTGATTTTTTCAATGGAGCTTTTAGTTTCCATGCTAGAATCTTGACAAGCAGTTAAGAATACTGCAACAAAAATCGCAAAAATACTTAATAAAGCATTTCTCATAAACTTTTTTCCTTTCTTTAAAAGATTTGATTGATTATTATACATTAACTTGGTTAAAAATTAAGATAAAAATATTCTTAATTTTTATAAAATTTTTCTAAAGTTTAATTTTATTTTTATTTAAAAAATGAAATAATACCGCTTTGAGAAACATTATGGAGAAAATTTTTATGAAAAAATACATTTTAATGGGTTTGAGTGCTTTAATTCTTTGTGGTTGTGGAGAGAGTGTATCGCAAGAGCTTGTAAAAAGATATGAGACTATGATAAATACTAAACTTAAAGAGGGAACAAATCAGCTTAAAGAAATGTATAATGTCGAGCTTGAAATGCCAGATTTTAGTTGCAAGACTGATAAAAATTTCATTAAATGCACCAGCAATAATATAGCAATTTTTTACAAAGAACCTCGAAAAGAAAAGTATGAAATTTTTAGTATTAAAAGCATAGAATATGATTTCAATGAAATTTATAAGGGTGAAAATAAAGGATTGATTTCCATCCAAGATTATTACAATGAACTTTTCAAAGACAATAAAAAGCTTGAAACTTCATTAAATATAAAGGGTATCAGACTTTCTCAAGATGTGATTGAAAACACGAAAATAAAAGATGTTAATTTTGAGGATATAAAAGTTAAAAATTTAATCATAAAATTAATCCAAGAAGAATACAATCTTAACCACATCAACTACACCACTTTGTCAAATAAAGCTTTAAAATACGATTTTTCTCAAAAATTTTATAACACCAAAAATTCTTTAAATTTAAACTATGGAGGAAGTGTTAATCTTAAAGAAGAAGGTTTTACTGCTCTTGAAAAAGAATTAGAAGTTAAATTTAATACACAAACTCTAAATTATGAGAGAAATTCCACAAATGAATTGAGCAAAGTAAATTTTGATTTACTCTTGCCTCAACTTCCTCATTTTATTTCGATTAACGATTTAAAATTTAACTTTTCTCTTGATACTGAAAACGCTCTTCAACCTTATGTAGATATACTTAAAAGTTCTCTAGAATTGCAAAAAAATACAAGCAAAGATGAGCAAGAAACTTTAAAGCTTGATAAGATTTTAACCTTGCTTGAAGATATTATTAAAAATCCTGTCTATAATATTGATATAAACGCTCAATTTAAAGATATTTTACTCAAAGATTATCAAAAAGAGGGTGTAGAAGTTATAGAAAAAATCACCATCAATGGCAAGGATTTTACAGATATTCTTAAAAAGAATATGAAAGATATTTTGGGAAGGTTTTAACTTTTTTAATTGTGAAGATACTTTTTTCTCCAAGCGAAAATAAGAATGAATTTTGTCCTTATCCTGTGATAAATCAAGATTCATTTATATTTAAGGATTTATTTCAATTAAGAATTCACGCCCTCTCTTGCTATGAAAATTTTGTCAAATCAAGTGATGATGAGAGTTTAAAAGATTTTTTTGGAGTTAAAAATACCAAAGAATTTTCCAAATTTAAACAAGATTTAAAACTTTCTCCTACAAACAGAGCTATCGAACTCTATAGCGGTGTTAGCTATCAATTTCTTGATTTTAAAAGTTTAGATAAAACAAGCAAGGATTATATTTTAGAAAACACTTTAATTTTTTCTAATCTTTTTGGCGTTGTTAGAGCAAGCGATACTTTGCCTTTTTATAAATTCAAGCAGGGTGCAAAAATCGAAAATTTTGCCATAGAAAAATTTTATAAAGACAATTTTTCTTCAAAACTTGATGAATTTTTAAAGGATGAAAATATCATAGATTTAAGGGCTGGATTTTATGATAAATTTTATATTCCCAAAAAAAGATTTACCACATATAAATTCATTAAAAATGGAAAAATAGTCAGTCATTTTGCTAAAGCTTATCGGGGAATTTTGCTTAGAATTTTAGCTCAAAATCAAATCAAAGACAATCAAAATCTCTTAGACAAACTCCCTGATAAGCTCCATTTAAAGGAAATTAGAATTTTAGGACCTAAGGAAGAAATTATCTTAGAAATTTTAGAATAAAGCTTGAAATGAACTTTTATAGTATGAAAAAGGAGGAGAATTATGGAATATTTATTATTTTTAACCATAATCATTATATTTTTATTCATAGTGTTTTTAATCACTATGCGTTATGAAAGAAAGATTAAGCTTTTAAACCAAAATATACAAAATTTAAAAGAACATATGAGTGAAATTGAAAGCAAGGTGATTCAAAATCGCACTTTGATTGAAAAAAATAGAGCAAATATCGAGGATATTTCTAAGCAATAAATTTAATTTTAAGCTTATAAAATGGATTTTGATTAAGAGTAAGGGTAAAAATCTTTTCTCCTATAATTTTATCTTTACTCTTATAGATAAAACTTCTCAAAAATGCAAAAAGCTCTGAATTTTGCATTTTTCCTAATAAAATAATACGTAAAATATTCTTATAAATTCCATATTTATAGCTTACTCCGCTTGGGAAAAGTTCAAGATTAAAGCTAATACTATCACAAGAATCATCATAATTTAAAATTTCAATTTTTACAAAACAAAGCTCTTGCTCACTCTCCTCTAAATCTTTAAAAAATTCGAGTTTTTCTACATTTGAAAGCTCAAAGCTCTCATTTTTTTCAAATTCTTTTGTGTATTTAACAAATAAATTTTTACCAAAAATCCTTGAATAATACTCTGCTAAAGTTAATTGAAATTTTTCTTGTTTATTGCATACTTTTTCCTCTTCATTGCAAGGAAAATTTTCGTTTTGATTTGAATGATTTTTTTGAGAATTCAAATCTTTTTCTTTTAAATTCCTCTCATCTTTTTCAAAAAATTCATCAACAATGATTGTATTTTCATCGCTCGAAGTCTCTAAAAATTTAATGATTTCATCAAAACTAAAATGTTCATCGCTAAATTCCAAAAAATCGACATTTGAAGTTATGAAATTCACCCCATCTCTCTCGTTGATTTTATCCTTAACCACAAAAGCATGGGCACAAAAATGCGATTTTTCTATTTCATATTCTGCACTTTTACCCTTAAAATGCACTTTCATCTAATGCCTTTGCTATGAGCTCTAAAGGATTTTTAAATATAACTTTACTTTTATTTTGTTCAAGAGAATTTGAAATTTGCATTCTACAGGCTGAACATTCTGCACTCACAATTTGTGCTCCGCTTTCATCAATCATCTTTGCTTTTTTAAGTCCCACACTCAAAGCTTTATCATAATAATCCATTTGCATCGTTACACCACCAAAACCACAGCACGCGTTAGAATCTTCCATTTCAACAAAACGATAATTTGCTTTTAAAAGCTCTCTTGGTTCTTTAAACACCCCTTGCATTTTTTTAGCGTGACAAGGATCGTGATAGGTTAAACAAATATCACGTCTTTGTTTTTGATTTAAGAGTTTTAAAAGCTCTGTGTTTTTATAAAAATACCAAGTGGCTAAATGAATTTTTGAAGAAATCTTTTTTGCTCTTTTTGCCCAATCTTCTTGTCCTTGCATCATAAAAAAATGCTCTAAATCAACATTAAGCATAGCCGAACAGGTAGCTTCTGGCACAATGATGGCTTCTAAAGTTTGAAGTTTTTTTTCAAAATATTCTATATTTTTTTTAGCTAAAATTTCAACGCTCTTAAAATCACCCGTAAAAAAATGTGGTGCCCCGCAACAAACTTGTTCTTTCATCAAATCCACATTGATTTTTAATTTTTGAGCTATTTTAAGCACGGAATTTGCTGTATCTGTATAAAAATAATTTGACAAACAACCTACAAAAAAACCTAAAGTTTTTTCTCCGCCATTATCGATAAATTCAGAATTTTGATTCAAAAAACTCGTTTGAGTCAAGGAGCTTAAAAGCCTTCCTTTTTTAACAAAAGGCAAGGAAAACCTCGCTTTCATTCCTAAATTTTTACCTAAATTTTCTTTTGAATTAATATCTAAAGGTTTTTGAATTTTAAAAGCACAGCTTTGTAAGACAAAGCCAAATTTTGCTACAATATCCAAAATTCTGCGTTTTCTTAAAAGAAAAAGAATGATTTTTTTATACCAAGCTATGCCAAATTTTTTAGCAAGATCATAACGCACCGCTTCAATCGCATTATCCACTTTTAGATGAGATGGACAAACTTCAACACAATTTGTGCATAAAAAACAAGACTCAAAAATCTTTTTTGCCTCCTTATCAAGCTCAATATTCCCTTCTTTATAAGCAGCTAAAAGATCTAAAAATCCTCTAGGACTTGTGCTTTCATCAGAATTTATTTCATGTATTGTGCAAGTTGGGATGCATTTTCCACATTTAACACAAGCATCCGAAAGTTCTTTAAAATTCATCATCTACACCACATTTTTCAAAACTTTTTTGTATTAAACAAATGATTTTCTAAGAAAATTGATTTAAATTTCTTAGTCAAAAAATAATAAAGTGTTTTATTCTAGCATAAATGTTTTAATTTGATTTTAAACCACTCTAGTTTGATTTATGAGATTATTAAGTCTATCCATAACAGAAGCTACATAAGAATTAATGCTTTCACTACTTGCTTTCCAACCATTAGCCTTTGCTTGATTAAATTGTCTGTCAAACCAAGCACCACCATAGCCTATACTAGAATCTTGCCATTTAACCCCATTTTCATAGGCATAGATATGACCATCTAACCAACCTCCTAAAGCATCCGCTTTTAATAAACTTGTAAAATCAACCTTACCTGTCATAATATCATCGATATCAATATGAAAACCATTAAAACTTTCTTTAGCCATAGCTGTATTATAAGCCTCTACTCTTGGATTTAGTGTAGTCTTTGAACTTTCAACAGGTTGTCCCCCATTTGCTCTTAAAAAACTCATAAACAAAGCTTCTTTAGGATATTCCCCTTTTTCATTCTTTGAATATACAGACATATCAGGGTTAAACTCCCAATCATTACCACCATTAGTATAAGTTTCTTTTAAATCTTGTAAAGATAAACCAAAATTATTTCCTTCTATGCCACTTATAGAAAGTCCAGATTGTATATACAGACTTGAAGCTTCTTTCATTTGTTCAGAAGTTCTATAAATATTTGCAACAGAAGCCTCAGATAAATCTTTTAGATGAGTAATATTCATTCTATTATTTGGGTCATTAAAATCTATTGTTTTAATCCCACTCACACTATAGCCCTTAGGTAAGCTTTCCAAATCCGCTTCACTAAAACTTGTTTTATTACTAGGAAAACTTTTATCTAAGGCATTAGAAAAAAGATTGTAATATTGTTTTATAGTGTCTGCCATATCTATATTAGTGTAGTATTTATCTACTCCTAGATATTCTTTGATACCTGAAGTAATAGCAGAATTTTCTGCAGCCCTCTCTATCTCCTCTAAAGTTGATTTATGTATCTTAAAATCCTCTGGCAATCCTGCTGCTTTATTAAAATCACTTGTCATATAACCTTGACTATCCACTCCATAACCATAAGCCATAGAAACAGCTTGATTTGTTTCACTTTGTTTATTGATTTCACCTTGTTTATATTTTAAAGCATAAATAGAATTTTGTAAAGGATTATCTAAAGGATTTGAATTGAGTATTTCATTCTTTGCTAGAGTGAAAGTATTTTGAGTTTGAATTCCACTTAATTTTGTAACATTATCTTTTATCATAGCATTAGCAAATTTAACTTGATTATTCTCTTTATTTTCTTTACTCTTAGAAAGTATAGAACTATAAGCAGATGATGAACTATCATTGATACCGAAAATACTCATATTTGTCTCCTTATTTTAGATTAAAAGCAATAATCTAAAACAAGCAAATTTTATTCCATTTTTAGATAAAACTCAAATTTAATCATTGTAAATTATTATGCTATAATTATCCTTTTAAAAAGGATAAATCATTATGAAAATACTTAATTTTTTTTATGAAAATCACCCTAAATTTGAGCCAAATTTTGAAAGAAAAGTAAAAATTTCTTTAAAAAATACACTGATAAAAGGTCCTAAATATTGCGGTAAAAAAAGTTTGATTTTAAATTTTCTTTCAGATTTTAAAGCCGAAGAAATTTTATTTTTGGATTTAAAAGATTTAAGATTTGAAAAGGAAAGCTTAAAAAATTTAGAACTTTTTTTAAAACAAAATTCCCAAATTAAAATTCTTTGCCTTTATAATCTTGATTTTATCCCAAATTTAGATTCCATTTCTATCCCTATAATTCTAAGCACGGATAAGAAAAATTTTATTGTGCCAAATTTTACAGAATTTGAGCTTGATTATTTGGATTTTGAAGAATTTATTAGTGCGAGTAAAAAAAACTTACCCATCAATCATCTTGTGGGACTTTTTTTACAATCAGGACGTTCGGTATTTAGGGATAATGAAATATTAAGAAAAAATTTTAATGTCTTAGAGCTTGAAATTTTAAAATATTTAGCTAAGAATTTAGGCAAACAAATCAGCATAGCCCAGCTCTTTATAGAAGTTAAAAATAACATTAAAACCTCTAAAGATAGCCTTTATCAAAGTGTAAAAGACTTAGAAGATTCTTTTATGATACACAGCATTTTTCATGATGAAAAAAAGCTTAGAAAAATTTATTTTAGGGATTTTGCTTTAAAAAATGCTCTTTGCATTCAAAAGGATTTTAAACATTTATTTGAAAACCTCATTTTGAATGAGCTTTTTAAATTAAAACAAAATTTTTTTTATAATAAATTCTTTCATTTTTATTCTAAAGATTCTAAAATTGCTTATATTTCAAGTCCTACTTTAGATCTTGATTTTATCAAACTTCGTGCGAAAAAAATTTTACCTAAAGCCCTTGAGCTTGGAATTTTTCATATTTTTTTTATCACCCTTTCAAATGATGAAAGTTTTTTTGAGCAAGGAGTAAAATTTGAGGTTTTACCTTTTGATAAATGGGCTTTAGGATTTTAAAACAAATTTTCTTTTTGAATTTCATCGTATTTTTCTAATTCATATTTTTTTATAACGCTTTCTAAGATTTTAATATAGTTCTTATTTTCAGAATAAGAATGCATAGAGTGAATAGCGTCTAAACCTTTAATCTCTTTACCTTGTTCTAAAAATTTAGCCCTTGCTTCTCGAAAATCTTCATAGGCAAAATGACGATTTAAATTCAGTACATAAGAATCCACACTTTGTTGCAGATTATCAAAGATGCGAATTCTGTGATTTTTATTTGTGTGTCTTCTTTGAGGCAATAAGCCCTCTCCGCTCCAAGTCCATTCTCCAAAAAGATTGTTTGCTTCTCTTGCAAAGCGACTTGTCCCAACAGCACTCTCAACCAAAGCTTGAGCCATACCTAAAGATTTTGGAATAAAATTAATTTTTTTTTGATATTCTGCTAAGTCAAAAAGATTTTCAATGCGGTATTTATTTTTAATTTCTATGAGTTTTTCTAAATTTTTTTGATTTTTAATTCTAAAAGCATTTTTAGCACTTTCATTTAAAAAAGCCTCCACGAAGGCTCTTTCTTGCTTAATATTTTCAAAAGAAACATCAAGCATTTCATTCATTTTAACGAAAAAAATTTGCTTTCTTTGCTCTGCGTCTAAATCATAATAATTTTCTCCAAATTCACTTGCAAAAATCAAAGACATAAAACTAAGAAAAATTATAATTTGCCTCAAAACAATATCTCACCTTACCCTTAAAATAAATACAATCCTTTTGAAATCTAAAAAACACCTCTTCTTTGCTTTTAGGGATGATTTTAACCTCATTTTGCACCATTTTTTTTAAAAAAGCCAGGTAAAAACAAGCCGCCATTCCTGTTCCACAAGCTAAGGTTTCATCTTCAACACCTCTTTCAAAGGTGCGAACTTTGATTGAATTCTTATTTATAATTTCGGCATAATTTACATTTGCATTATACTTTTTTCTTAAAAATTCACAAGTTTTTTTATCAAATGCGTCTAAATTTTCACAAAAATGCACAAGATGAGGCACTCCACTATCACATTCTTGCCATGTTTTATTGTCAAATTCAAAGGCTTTTTTTGTGTATTTTATTTGACCTAAATTCACTTCTACAAAGTCTTTTTCAATTTCTGCTTCAATCACTCCTGCAGAGGTTAAAAAACGAAGTTTTACATCCATTCCTTTAATATAATGTGCAAAATGTGCCACTGCTCTTGAAGCATTGCCGCACATTGAAGCTGTGCTTCCGTCTTTATTGTAAAATTCCCATTCAAAATCATAATCTTTATGCGGCAAAAGCACGACAAGCCCATCCGCTCCTATACCTTTATAACGATTGCACACAATTTTTGCAAGCTCACTTCTGTCCGCCTTTTTGTCCGCACTAAAAATTACAAAATCATTGCCATTGGCATAATATTTATAAAATTTCAAATTTCTCCCCTTGAAATTTTTTCTATAAATTTAATACACTCCGCCTTAAAATTCTCATAAGTGCTTGTATTGTAGATGACAAAATCTGCTAGAGGAATTTTTTTTTCAATATCCATTTGTGCTTCAATGCGTTTTAAAGCCTCTTCTTTGCTTAAATTTTCTCTTTTCATCAATCTTTCTAAACTTTGTTCTTTGTTTGCATAAATGAGTATGCTTTTTCCAAGATTTGCGTAATTATTGTTTTCAAAAAAAAGCGGAAGTTCAACAAAAAAAGGCTTGTTTTTTTGCTCTAAAATGTGTATTTTTTCCAAAAGTCTTTCTTTGATTTTAGGATGCATAAAATTTTCGAGCTTTTTTTTAGCATTTTTATCGCTAAAAACTAAAGCCCCTAAGGCTTTGCGATTGATTTTACCATTGATAAGCAAAGCAGGATTTTCGAAAAGTCTTGCAAGTTCATTTGAAAATTCATTTAAAATTTCATGGGCAATTTCATCAGCACTTAAACTTTCAAAACCCATAGAATGGGCAATTTTTATAAAAGTACTCTTTCCACAAGCTATGCTTGCACTCACAAAAAAAGTATGATTCATCTTTATACCTTATTAAAATTTTTTTTGTTAAAATACCTTGTAAATTCTTAAAGGAAAATAAATGAAAATTTCATATGAACAAGCTGGAGTCAGTATAGATAATGCAAATGCCTTTGTCAATGCCATTAAACCTCTTGTAAAACAAACTTTTAATGCAAATGTCTTAGGAGGCATAGGTTCTTTTTCTGGAGCCTATAAAATGCCTTCTCATTTTAAAAATCCTGTGATTTTAGGAGCAACAGACGGAGTTGGGACAAAATTGCGTCTTGCTATTGATGCAAAAAAATATGATACCATAGGGCAGGATTTGGTTGCAATGTGTGTGAATGATTTGATTTGTAATTTTGCTACACCTTTGTTTTTTTTGGATTATTATGCGAGTGCTAAACTTGAAATAGAAGTTGCAAAAAATGTTCTCTGTGGGATTGTAGAAGGTTGCAAGAAAGCTGGTTGTGCTTTAATCGGAGGCGAAACAGCTGAAATGCCCGGAATGTATGCTCAAGGTGATTTTGATTTGGCGGGTTTTGCAGTGGGAATGGCTGAAGAAGAGGAGATTGATAGAAGAGAATTTGTTAAAAATGGAGACATTTTACTCGCTTTGCCAAGTTCAGGGCTTCATTCTAATGGTTATTCTTTAGCCAGAAAGGTGCTTTTTGAAAGCTTAAAAATGAATTTTGAAGACAAAATAGGCGATGAAAAACTTATCGATATTTTGTTAAAACCAACAAGAATTTATGTGAAAGATTTTTTAAAACTTAAGCCTTATATCAACGCTTTAGCTCATATTACAGGCGGAGGTTTGGTGGAAAATCTGCCCCGAATTTTCCCTCAAGGCATAGGTTGTATTATAAGAAAACATCATCTTAATACTCCCGAAATTTTTTATAAAATTGCTGAAGCTGTCGCAGAAAATGAAATGTATAAAAGCTTTAATATGGGCGTTGGAATGGTGCTTGTTGTGAGTGCTAAAAATGTCTCTAAAGTGCTTGAAAATTCTGACGCTTTCATCATAGGAGAGGTGGTTATTAATGAAGGAGTGAATTTAGAATGATTGCGATGTGAATGGAAATTTTTAAAGATTTGCAAAAATGATTTAAACAATGTTTAAAATTGACTTTTTTATCTATAAAAATTTGCAATTTGTATAGATATTTAAAATTTTTAAAAACCAAGAATTAAATCATTGAAATTAAGCATAAAAAGACTTTTTTTAAAAATTTCAAAGACGTATTGTGTGAATCAAAGCAAAAATATTTTTATAAAATCTTTAAAAAGATTATTTGTTTAATGAAAGTCAATAAAGAAATTAATCTTGTTCGTGTTTTAAAATATTATGTTCAATTGATTTTGATATATAGCAGTGTTAAAATTTATTAAAACTTAGATTTAGACAATTTAAGATTATATAAAATATATTCTAAAAAACTAAAATTCTTTTCTTTGCTTAACCCAAAATTTTTTTGACAATTATAAACCCAAAATTGCTTTTTAATTGTATAATACGCATTAAATTTTGTATTTGGAAAAAAGATGAGAAAATTAAACGATGAAGAAAAAAGAGTGATTTTAGAAAAGGGCACAGAGGCTCCTTTTAGTGGAAAATATAATGATTTTTACGAAAAAGGTTTTTATCATTGTAAGCAATGTGGTGCTAAGCTTTATGACTCTAAGGATAAATTTAAATCAGGTTGTGGATGGCCAAGTTTTGATGATGAGATTAAGGGTGCTGTGAAAAGATTGCCTGATAAAGATGGTATAAGAACGGAAATTTTGTGTGCAAAATGTGGGGGACATTTAGGGCATGTTTTTAAAGGGGAGGGTTTTTCACCTAAAAATATCAGACATTGTGTCAATTCTATCTCTTTAGAATTTGTTAAAAGTCAAGACTAAAAATACAAAATGTTTGTGCATATGCAAGAAATTCACTTAATGTTTTTTTCAGCCATTACTCTACTTGCTGTATTGAATCCTTTTGGAAATCTCACTCAATTTTTAGCAATGAGCGAGGGCTTATCCTTAGAATTTAGAAAAAAACTTTTTAGGACTATTTTATATACTGCTTTTATCATTGTTTTGGTCTTTTTGTTTTCAGGCTCTTTGTTTATGAACTATATCTTTCGTGTAACCCTTGATGATTTAAGGGTTTCTGGTGGATTAGTGCTTATTATTATGTCTTTAAAAAATTTACTTTTTTCAACGAGAAACGCAACGAAGGATTTTTCACATTATCAAGAAATGGACGAAAAAGAGCTTTTAAGACAGAGTTTAATCCCTATGGCCTTTCCTATGCTTGTAGGACCTGGAACCTTAGCAACCATTGTTGTGCTTTCAGAAGATGGAGGACTTGAAATCGCATTGGGGGCTGTGATTATAGCCTTTATTTTTATGGGAATTTTATTTCATTTTGCTGCAATGATTGAAAGAATTGTTGGGAAACTCATTTTGCATGTTTTTTCTAGAATAGCCCTTGTTTTCATTGTCGCTATCGGTGTTAAGATTATGGTAACAGGTTTAAAGGGTATATTTAATTTATAAATTTAAGTTGCAAGAGTTAATTTTTTAGTAAAATAAAATCCTTAATCACATTCTAATAGCGATTTTATCATAATTTATAAGCAATTTTTTCGCGTATTTAAATCATAAAATCGCTTTATTTTTTTCAATTTTAAAAATTAAGACTTATTAAACTTTAATATCCACACTTTTATGCTTGATATTGTTTAAATTCATTTGAGAAAGAATTTGATTTAAATTTGAGTGTTTGTCTTATCATTGATTTGAATGCTAAATAAAAGTTCTAATTGTTCTTTTAAAACAAATTGCTCTTTTAAAAGCTTTTTTAAAATTCGTTTGTGTCATAAGTTTTGCTCTTTTTTTAACTTGTATGGGGTGAAGGGTTTGTTTTCATCTTGTTTATTTTTATCAGCTTTGGTTATGACTTTTTTATTGTTAGATTGTTCTTGCATTTCTTTTTGAATGTCTTTTTTGCTTTGTTCTGCAATTTTATGAAATTTTTCATCAATCCAATGCGTTGAAGCTTGATTTTTAGCTTTGAAATCATTAAGTGATTGAATCTGTTTTTGTGTCATTTTGTCGTTTAAAATTTTATTTTGTATAGAATCTTTGAGAATAAAAATTTCCTTTATAGGCTCATCATAAGCATTATATGACAGATAAAAACAAAATGTTTAATTTTATCATATTAAAAACAAGTTATTGATATATGCAGATTTAAAATCATTTGTTGAATTGATTAAAATATCTTTTTTTATATTAAAACGACAAAGATTGCGAGAATTTGAAATGAAATTAAGATTTTTGATATAAATAAAAATCTTTAAGAATATTGAGTTAATATTTAATATAAAATCAATCATCATTAAAATTTTTTTCAACATATGATTTTGAAATATTTTTTATTTGAAAATGTAAAAGTAAATACCTTAAAAAGGATTTACTTTTTAACTCAAACGGTTTTAGAAAATACCTTTTTATCTTCGCTAATATTTCTAAAATAAGCATCAAAACACATAGCAATATTGCGGATAAGCAAAACTCCTGTTTCATTAACCTTGATGAAATTCTCATCTTTACTTACAAAATCTTTGTATTCTTTTAAATCCTCTAAATCTTGCTTAAAATATTCCTCAAATTTAAGATTGAATTTCTTTTCAATCTTTTTAATATCCAACTTAAAATTTGCCATCAAAGACATAATCACTTCTTTTCTAATTTTATCCTCTTCGCTTAAAAGCACACCCCTTTCAAAAGGCAAAAATCCCTCATCAATAGCTTTTTCATAGCTTGACATATCTTTAAAATTCTGTGCATAATGTCCAATTCCCTCACCAATGCTCGTAAGCCCAATTCCTATCAAATCCGCACCATCTTTTGTGGTATAACCTTGAAAATTGCGATGCAAGGTATTGTCTTGCAAAGCCTTAAAAAGTTCGTCATTTTCTTTTGCAAAATGGTCCATTCCTATCATTTTATAGCCATTTTGACTTAGAAATTTTTCACAAAATTCCAAAATTTGAAGTTTAACTTCGGGAGTTGGTAGTGTTTTTTCATCAAATTTTCTCATATTTTTTTTAAGCCAAGGAACATGAGCATAGTTAAAAATCGCTAAACGATCAGGATTTAAAAGCAAAATTTTTTCCAAAGTTTGAGAAAAACTTTCTAAACTTTGATAGGGCAAACCATAAATAAGGTCCATATTTAAGGATTTAATCTTTCTTTTTCTCACTCTATCTACTGCTTCTTTGGTGAGTTCAAAGGGCTGAATTCTATGGATTTCTTTTTGCACTCTTTCATCAAAATCTTGCACTCCAAAACTGATACGATTGAAACCATTTTGGGTTAAAACATCGGCTTGTGCGTCATTTAAAAAACGTGGATCAATTTCACAACTTATTTCGGCATCTTCTGAAAAATTCCTAAAAACATCCTTAATCTTTAAAATGAGTCTTTCTAATTGCTTTGCACTAAAAAAAGTAGGAGTTCCGCCTCCAAAATGCATTTGCACAACCTCTCGCTTTGTGTCTAAAATTTTATCCAAAAGATTAAGCTCTTTAAAAAGATAGTCCAAATACCTTTCCTTACTCTCTTCTTTGGCTGTATATATAACATTACAGCCACAAAAATAGCAAGCACTTCTACAAAAAGGTAAGTGAAAATACAAAGAAAGATTTCTGCTTTGTTCTTTTAAAATTTGTATGTATTCTTCGTATTTAAATTTCGAGCTAAATTCCACAGCAGTGGGATAAGAAGTATAGCGGGGTCCTGCTTTAGAATACTTCACATAAGCCTTATAATCTTTCATCGTTTCTTGCCCTTTCTACCATAGCTTCCATATCTACAAATAGGTTAGGATGTTCTTTTTTTATATCTGCAATCAATTTTTCAAGGTCGATATTTACCTCCATTAAGCCATTTTTTGCTTTTTGTTTAATAGCGTCCATAGCGACCGTCCAAGCATCGTTAAAATCAATGGGAATTTGTTGATAAATTGCCTTTTCGAGTCTGAGTTCAAAATTTTCTTTTTGGTTTTGTTTTAAATTCTCTAAAATATTTTTAAGACTTTTTAAAGACACTAAAGTATGAATTTCATCATTTTCATCGACGATAAACCAAGGTTCAGGTCCATCAAAACTACCATTTTTCAAAACCAAGAGTTTTTCATTTTCCTTTTGAGTTTTTTTGAGTTCTAAAATGGTTTGATCTTCTTTTTTTATCCCTAAATTTTGAGAAAATTCATTAATACGTTTTAAACAAGTATTGTATTTTTTTAATTCTTTCATCTTCTATCCTTTTGTTTGATTTAAAAAGCAAAGCAGAGCTTTGACTACGTACAAGCGATTTCTTGCTTCTGTAAAAATCACTTCACTATGGGCTTCAAAAAGCTCTTCACTGACTTCATACCCTCGATAAGCTGGAAGACAATGGAGTAAAATCGCTCCTTCATTTGCCACACTCATTGCTTCTTTATCAACCATAAAGCCTTCAAAATCCTTAATCTTTCTGTCTTTATCCTCTTCTTGCCCCATAGAAATCCAAGTATCTGTAATGACAACATCTTTATTTTCAATCGCTTCGAATTTATTATGTGTGATTGAAATTTTTGCCCCACTTTTGAGAGCTTTATCTCTAGCAAAACTTAGAATTTCAGGGTTAATCTCGTAATTTTTTGGAAGAGCTATACTGATTTCATAACCTAAAATTGCAGCAGCAATCAACCAAGAATTACACATATTGTTACTATCACCGATAAAAGCGATTTTTCCTTGCTTATTCCATTCTTGAATTGTCAATAAATCGCCTAAAACTTGAGTGGGATGACAAAGATCACTCAAAGCATTAATCACTGGAGCCTTTGAATACTTAGCAAATTCAACTAAATCCTCGTGGTTTTTAACCCTAAGCATGACAAAATCCACCATAGCTCCAATCACTCTTGCTGTATCTTTAATCAATTCACCACGATGAAGTTGCAAGTCATTTGCACTCAAAAACAAAGCCTTTCCTCCAAGCTCTGTGATAGCAAGTTCAAAAGCCATTCTTGTTCGTGTAGAGCTTTTTTCAAAAATCATGGCTAAGGTTTTATCAGGCAAAAGTTTTTGAGGATTTTTTTTAAGTTCAGCCGCATGAGTGATTAAAGCGTGAATTTCTTCTTTGCTAAAATCCTTTAAACTTAAAAAATGTCTCATAAACCCTCCTTTAACATTTTGGCTAATTCTTTAGCATGATAGGTAATGATAAGCTTTGCACCCGCTCTTTTAAATGCTATCATTATCTCAAAAACCATTTTTTGATAATCAATCACCCCAGCCTTAGCCCCAGCTTTGAGTAAAGCATACTCTCCACTCACATTATAAACACACAAAGGAAGTTTGGAATTTTGACTGATTTCTTTAACCACATCAAGATAGGCTAAAGCCGGCTTTACCATTAAAATATCCGCTCCTTGCAACTCATCTTCTAAACTCTCAAGCAGGGCTTCTTTTCCATTTCTAAAGTCCATTTGATAGCTTTTTCTATCCCCATAACTTGGAGTTGATTGTGCCACGTCTCGAAAGGGTCCATAAAAACTTGAAGCAAATTTAGTAGAATACGCCATAAGCGGTAAATTTTCAAAACCATTTTCATCTAAGCTTTTTCTTAGAATTTCTATAATCCCGTCCATCATTCCGCTCGGTGCTATCATATCCGCTCCCGCTCTAGCTTGAATTAAAGCTTGTTTTGCTGAAATTTCTAAAGTGGCGTCATTATCTACACTTTTAGTCTTAGGGTCTATAATGCCACAATGTCCGTGTTCTGTATATTCACAAAAACAAAGATCACAAATGACAATTAAATTTGGAAATTTCTCCTTAATCGCTCTAACACTTTTTGCTATAAGCCCCTCATCATCAAGACTATCGCTCCCACAGCTATCTTTTTTTGAATTTTCTAAGACTCCAAAAAGCATAATGGCTTTTATGCCTAATTTTTCTAATTCTTTACATTCTTTTAAAAGTTCATCAAGACTCATTTGAAAAACATCGGGCATTGAAGAAATTTCTTTTTTGATTTTTTTTCCTTCAACCACAAAAAGCGGATAAATTAAATCACTGATTTCTAGGTGATTTTCGCTAACCATAGCCCTAATATTTTCATTCATTCTAAGTCTTCTAAACCTTTTAAACATAATTTTATCCTTTTTTTGACATAATTTTGAATTTTTAATAAAACTATAAAATTAGATTTTAGCATAAATTTAATGATAAAGAGTAAGTCAATGGATATAAAAATTTCAGAAATTGCAAATTTGCCGAGCAAATGGGGAATGTTTAAAATTCAAAGTTTTGAAGAAAATAACAAAGAACATCTTTGTATCTTTAAAGAACTTTCTCAAAATCCTATAAATTTAAGAATTCATTCAGAATGCTTAACAGGCGATGCCTTAGGAAGTTTAAAATGCGATTGTGGAGAGCAACTTGAATTTTCTTTAAAATACATAGAAAAATATGGTGGAATGGTCATTTATCTCAGACAAGAAGGAAGAGGCATAGGGCTTTTTAATAAGGTCAATGCCTATGCTTTGCAAGATAAGGGTTTAAATACCATAGAAGCAAATCATCAACTCGGCTTTAAGGCTGATGAACGTAGTTATGAAGTTGTAAATTTTATTCTTAAATATTATAAAATTTCGCAAATCAATCTTCTAACAAACAATCCTAAAAAACTTGAATGTATCAAAGATAAAATACTCACTCGTATCCCTATACTCATAGAACCAAACCGCTTTAATGCTGAATATATTAATATCAAGCAAAGACAAATGGGGCATTTAAAAGAGTGAATTTTTTAGAGCATCTTGATTGTTTAAAAACTTGTGATATAAAAGATTTTGAAATGAAAGTGCAAAATTATAAAATTTTGCTTAAAAAATTTAATTCAACCCACAATCTCACAAGATTTAAAAATATCGATGAAAATATTATAGACAGCCTTAAAATTTTGGATTTTAAGGATTTAAGTTTTGCAAAAAATATCGTAGATATAGGAAGTGGAGCAGGATTTCCTGCCATATTTTTAGCCTTTATTTTAAAAGCTGATTTTTATCTTTTTGAACCAAATGCAAAAAAAGCCTCCTTTTTAAGAATGCTTAAAATAGAATGTGAGTTGCCTCATTTGCACATTTTTAAACAAAAAATTGAAGAATATCAAACCCCATTTAAAGCCGATATTATCACTTCAAGAGCCTTAATGAATGCTTCTTCATTAATCAAACTTTGTCAAAATTTTATCGATGAACACACTCTTTTCTTACTCTATAAAGGGAGCGGGGTCGATGAAGAATTAAAAAATTTTAAACATTATGAAATTTTCGCACGCGGTTTTAGGAGGTATTGTTTCATTAAACCTTGATTTTGTTAAAAAGGGGTAAAAGTGAATAAAATATTATTTTTGATGATTTTTATATATGAAGTAATGGTTATATTTAAAGATGAGTTAGAAAAGATTTTAAATGCCTTTATAGTGTTAAGTTTAATAAATTTTAAAATTAATTTATTGTATCATATCTGCTTTGTTATTTAGAAAATTTCGGATTTTAAGGAGAAAATTAATGAGAAAAATTTTCATACAAATTCTTGTTTTTTATTCTTTATTTTTACTTGTTTTTAGTGCAATGCGTTTTGTGATGTCCTATTATTTTATCTTAAATCAAGCCTATGAAGAGCTTACAAAAATGTTTCTTGCAGGTTTAAGAATGGACTTAAAAACATTGACTTATATCTTCTTGCCTTTATTGCTCGCAATGCTTTTAAGCCCCTTATTTAAATCGAAGTTAGCTAGGGGGGGGGATTCATTTGTAATTAGAATTTATACTTTTGCTTCAAGCCTTTATCTTGCTATTACTTCTTTTCTTGTTTTGCTCTTTGTTTTTATCAATTTTTATTATTATCAAATGTATAAAAACAAAATTGAT
Source organism: Campylobacter cuniculorum DSM 23162 = LMG 24588 (assembly GCF_002104335.1). NCBI lineage: Bacteria > Pseudomonadati > Campylobacterota > Epsilonproteobacteria > Campylobacterales > Campylobacteraceae > Campylobacter > Campylobacter cuniculorum. The sequence continues at coordinate 755,507 of NZ_CP020867.1, forward strand.
ATTTTTATTTTTGGCTTAAAAGACGATGACACTGCCGCGATTTTATCTATCATTTTTAGAGATTATCCCGTTTTATTTTTGACTTTTTTGCTTTTTGCTTTCAGTATCTTTTGTGTGTTTTTAAATCGCATTATTTTAAAAGCAAAAATCAAAAAATACTCCTTGAAAACTTCAACCATATTTGTCCTTAATGTTTGTTTGATTTGTTTGTGTTTTGCAAGTTTAAGGGGGCATAATTTAAGATATGATTATTATCAATTTTCAAGCAATAAAGCCATCAATGAACTTTCTACAAATCCTCTTTTGGCATTTTATTGGGCTTTGAAAAATTACAATAAAGACACCCTATCAAAGCAAATTTCTATGACTAAAGAACAAGGAGTGATTCTGCAAGAACAGCTTTTTCCTCTCTTTCAAAAAAGTCCTAAAAATGATTTGGCAAAAGAGATTAAGCCCCATGTTTATTTTAATCTTATGGAAAGTTTTGGCTTAAATGTCCTTGAATTTAGCAATGAAAAATATAATTTTTTGGGGCATTTGGATAAACATTTTAAAGAAGATTTTGTTTTCAAGCGATTTTTATCAAGCACTAATGGGACTTTAAATTCTATGATGAGTTTATTTTTTATTAGTCCTCTTACTAAAGAGCTTACGACTTCTAAATTTTCACTCACAAAGCTTGACTTTACTCCTTTGCAGCTCTACAAACAAGCAGGATATAAAATCGTTTTTGTCACTTCAGGGAAAAAAGATTTGTATAATTTTGGAGAATTTGCACAAGTAAATGGAGTGGAGCTTTTTATTGATGCAAATGTGCTTTTACAAGAATATCCCCAAGCAAAGGAGACAATCCATCGATACGGCGTTGCCGATGAATTTATGTATCAAAAGATTTTTAAACTCTTAAAGGACTCTAAACAACCCCTTTTTATAATGTCTCTAAGCGTCTCAAATCATCCACCTTTTACACATAAAATCAATGAAAATTTGCTTGATTTTGAGAAAATTTCCAAAGATTTATTGAATAAATTTTCTAATCAAGCTCATAATACTTTAAAATATTATACTTATGCTAACGATGAATTTGGTCAATTTTTAGACGCAGTTAAAACAAGCTCCTTTAAAGATAGAATCATCATTGCTGCAACAGGGGACCATAGGGTAAGAAATTTTGACATTGATTTTGACAGAGAAAAAGCCTTTGCTTATAGTGTGCCTTTTTATCTTTACATCCCTAAAGATTTTCAAAAAGGATTGTATGTTGATAAAAATCGCATAGGCTCACACAAAGATATTTTTCCCACTCTTTATCATTTGAGTTTAAGCGAGGTGGAATTTTTAAGTCTTGGCGGACGTAGCATGTTGCAAGCCCCTATGAATCCTAAGCTTGAATTTGGTTTTAACGACTCGGGAGTTTTGATTGATGAAAATGGCATATATCTTGCAAAAAGCCCTAAGGCATATTTCTATGAAAATAACACAACCCTTAAAAACACTCAACAAGATTTTGAGCCTGATGAATATCATCAAAACTTCTTTAAGTTTTACACAGAACTTAGTTTATGGCAGTTATATTGGAGGTTGAATCTTTTGCGTTAATAATTTGTTAATAAAAATTATTATAGAATATAACTTTTATTTTACAAAAATTAAGGAGAAAAATCAATGAAAAAAATTATTCTTGCCTCTATGGCAGCAGCAAGTTTGCTTTTAGCAGCAAATACAGAGATTTTCGACCCAAAATCAGCTAAAGATCATTTAGTGGTTCAAGTTGAGCTTCTTGGAAAAGATGGCAATAAACCAGCAGGTGAAGTTATCGCAGTGCAAACTGAATACGGAGTGGCATTTTTCCCTAATCTATCGGGCTTAGAGCCGGGAATTCATGGCTTTCATATTCACGAAAATGGAGATTGTGGTGCAAACGATAAAGGTTTAGGAATGAAAGCGGGCGGACATTGGGATCCTAAAAAAACCGGCGGACATTCTTTACCTTGGGATGATAATGGACATATGGGAGATTTACCAGCACTTTATGTTGATAAAGATGGCAAAGCTACAAATCCTGTTTTAGCTCCTAAAATTAAAAATCTTAGTGATATTAAAAATCACGCTTTAATGGTTCATATCGGTGGAGATAATCACAGCGATACACCAGCAGCACTTGGCGGTGGCGGTGCTAGAATGGCTTGTGGCGTTTTTAAATAAAAATTTTCTATCCTCAATTTTGAGGATAGTTTTATTTTTAAAATTTAAAAAATCTTAAGCATTAGAGCTTTTGGTTTTTAAGTCGGTTTGAATTTTTTAAAAAATATAGAAAATCATCATTTTAATCCATAATTGTCTTTAAATAGGTCAAATATCTAAAATATATTTAAGTTTTTATCAAATTTATATGCAAATAAAGTGTTACTTATATTTTAAATTCTTTATATAATTTAAAATATATATTCATAAAATATAAATAAATTTTTGTAAATAAAGTGTCTTTGTTTTTTACTCTATGTATAAAAATATAATCTAAAAAAATAGGCTAAAAATAGATTTAAGGATTGAGTTTTAAAATAAATTATCATAGTTGAAAAAGATTAAATTTTTAAACTATATTTTTATAATTTTATAGTGTTTTTTGTCAATTTTTATTTTGAAATTTCTTAAAAATTTATTTTATTGAGGTGAGATATTAAATTAAAAATTTAGTTAAAATTGATTATATTTTTATAATGGAATTTTGGATTTAAAGACTATGTTGCTTACTATACTCTATATTATCGGTATTTCAGCTGAAGGAATGAGCGGAGCTTTAGCAGCGGGAAGACATAAAATGGATCTTTTTGGGGTTATATTTATCGCTCTTGTTACAGCAATTGGAGGTGGAAGTATAAGAGATATGCTTCTTGGGCATTATCCTTTGACTTGGGTGAAGCACCCTGAATATGTTCTTTTAGTTTGTTTTTGTGCTTTAATCGCAACGAAAATTCCTCGCATGGTGAGCAAACTTGAAAATTTATTTTTAACTTTAGATGCAATAGGACTCGTTGTTTTTAGCATACTTGGAGCACAAATTGCGGTTGAGCAAGATTATGGCTTGATTATTGCTATAGTTGCGGCTGTAATTACAGGCGTTTCGGGCGGAATTTTAAGAGATGTTTTGTGTATGAGAATTCCTTTAGTGTTTCAAAAAGAAATTTATGCGGGTATTGCTATAATTGCCGGAGGACTTTATTATACCTTGATAGTTTGGCTTCATCTTCATACCTTGCTTTGCACACTGATTACGCTTTTCATAGGTGTTCTAGCAAGACTTTTAGCGATAAAATACCGCTGGTCTTTGCCTGTATTTTCTTATGATGAATGAAGGATTTATGATGAGGATTAAAATATTTTTTTTGTGTTTTTTTGGATTTTTCTTAAATGCTTGTGAAGAAACAAAGTCTGTCGAATACTATAGAGAACACCCTGAAGAAGCAAGAGAAAAATCTTTACAATGTCGTGCTTCTCGCAAAATTTCTCAAGATTGCATCAATGCTTATAAAATAGGCTTTCCTACTGATAATGATGAGAATTTAAGCATAAAATAAACTTTGAAAATTTAATAAAATAAAAAGATAAACTAAGATATAATCAAAAAATCGTTCATTTTAAATTTTTAGGAATTTAATGTTAAATGTAATCTATGCTTTATTCTTTAGAGAGTTAAAAACAAGATTTGGGGCAAATAAATATTTAGGCTATATTTGGGTTGTTGGTGAGCCTATGTCTGTGGTTTTGACTATTACGATTATTGTTACAATCATTAGAGAATATCATCATCAAGTCATGCCCGATGGAATTTCCATTTTTATGTTTTTAATCTCTGGAATTGTGCCTTATTTTATGTTTAGAAGTATCGTAACGCAACTTATGCATGGCATAGGAGCAAATTTAGCCCTTTTTGCCTATAAACCTGTTAAACCCATACATGTTTTTATTGCTAGGACCTTGTTAGAATTTTGTATCTATTTTACAATTTTTGTTGTTGTGCTTTTTATATCGGCTTGGTTTTTAAATTTAAATTCCATTCCCAGACATTTTATGGAGGTCATGTTTAGTATCTTTTTGCTTTTATGTTCAGGGTTTTCTTTGGGGCTTTGTTTTGCAATCATTTGGCACTTTGTGGAGCCTTTGAGGACTTTATTGAATTATTTTAGTATTATTTTTTATTGGAGTTCGGGAGTTATTTTTCCAACTTGGCTTATGCCAAAACCTTTGCTTGATATATTTTATTATAATCCTTTACTCCATATTATGGAACTCTTAAGATACAATTTTTTCGAACATTATCCCTTGCAAGATGATTATAATTATATTTACCCTATATTTTGTATAGCCGTTGTCCTTTTTATAGGGCTTTTTATATATTATTATAACAGACAAGCTTTAACGGCGGCTCGAAGAAAATGATAAAGCTTGTGAATTTAACTAAATCTTATCCTTTATTTAATGGCAAAAGACATTATGTTTTCAAAGATTTTACCTTTGAATTTCCTGAAAATTGTAGTATAGGACTTATGGGATATAATGGAGCGGGTAAATCTACGCTTATGAGACTTTTGAGTGGTTCAGAGCTTCCTGATAAAGGCAAGATTCTTACTAATAAAAAGCTTTCATGGCCTTTGGGTTTAAATGGAGCCTTTCAAGGCTCACTCACTGCAAGAGATAATGCTAAATTTGTTGCAAGGGTGTATGGTTATAAGGGTGAAGAATTAAGAGAAAAAGTGCAATTTGTCGAGGATTTTGCAGAGCTTGGAAAATTTTTTGATGAACCGATGAAGACCTATTCTTCGGGAATGAGTGCAAGAATCGCTTTTGGACTTAGCATGGCTTTTGAATTTGATTATTATCTGATTGATGAAGCTGGAGCGGTTGGAGACCCTAAATTTAGGGAAAAAAGCATAAAACTTTACAAAGAAAGACTTTCAAAATCAAAGGTCATTATGGTTTCTCACAATGTTGCTGAAATTAAGGAATGGTGTGATAAAATTATTTTTATGCAAGATGGCAAAGTGAGTGTTTATGATGATGTCGATGAAGGTATAGCTGTCTATCAAGGAAAAAAATGATTGTTAAAAAATATGCAAAAGAATATAAAAATGTATTAGAAAAGATTAAAGATTTAAGCCTATTTGATTCTTTTAAAATTGTTTGGTTTTTGATGATTTTTGTGGCGATTTATTATTTTTTGATTGCCACAGATAGATATGTAAGCACTATGACTTTAAGTGTGCGTTCAACTAATGGAGAAACAGCAGATACAAACGGGGTGCTTTCTTTATTGACTGATACTTCAAATACAAGCGAAGATTTAAAATATTTACAAGGTTATATTTATTCTTTAGATATGTTAAAAATTTTAGATGAAAAAATAGGGCTTAGAAAGCTTTATCAAGAGCAGTTTATTGATTTATTTTTTAAAATTTGGGATTTTAGTTCTATGGAAAGTTTTTTAAAATATTATCAAAATCGCGTTAAAATCTACACTGATGATAAAACAGGACTTTTGAATGTCGATGTGGAAGGTTTTACTCCAGAATCTGCTCATTTGATTGCTCAAAATATTATGGAAGAGAGTGAAAAATTTATCAATGAAATTTCACATGCTGCAGCAAGAGAACAAATGGCTTTTGCTGAAAATGAAATTGTAAAATATAAAGAAAGATATAAAAAAGCTCAAAATGATTTGATTGCGTTTCAAAATAAATATGGAGTTTTTGATCCCCTTAAACAAGCTGAAAATCGAGTCGGTTTAGTCGCACAACTTGAAGGCAATTTGGCTCAAAAAGAAGCCACTCTTTTGACCTTACAAAGCTATATGAATGATTCAGCACCCGAAATTGTAACTTTAAAAGCAGAAATTGAAGCGATAAAAAGACAACTTCAAAGAGAAATAGCAAAAATTTCATCGAGCAATTCTTCGCAAAAACTTAACGATTTGGTGGCTCAATTTCAAGATTTAAGTATAGAAGCGAGTTTTGCACAAAGTGCCTATGAAGCAGCTTTGAAAGCTTATGAAACTGCCAGAATTGAAGCAGCAAGGAAGATTAAACAACTTGTGGTGATTCAAAATCCTGATTTACCTCAAAGTGCAGAATACCCTAAAAGAATTTATAGTGTTATCACTGCTTTTATGATATTATCTTTAATTTTTGGTATTATTAAATTCATTAAAATGATTATAGAGGAGCATAAATACTGATGAAAAACATATTAATTTTATTATTAGGTTTTATTTTTTGTTTTGGAGCGGTTGATATTTCGCAAATTGTTTCACCTGAAAACAATGCTCCAAGTTATGAACAAAATATGAGCTCGTCATATCCAGCTCAAAATACAGAAAATTCAGAAAATAATGTAACTTATATGAGAAATTCCAGCACAATCGCTGTTTTTGGTTCTCATCTTTTTAATGGAAATTTTAGAAATTTTACTCAAAAACTTTATAATCCTGATTATAAAATTGCGGTTGGAGATCAAATCAGTCTTAAAATTTGGGGAGCCGTAGAATTCACTCAAGTTTTAGTTGTGGATTCTCAAGGCAATATTTTTATCCCAAAGGTTGGAGCCATTAATTTATTAGGCGTGAAAAATAGTGCTTTGGTTTCAGTGATTAAGGCTCAAGTTAATAAAATTTATAAAAACAATGTCTTTGTTTATGCGGATATGAATGCTTATCAAAATGTCAGTGTTTTTGTAACAGGAAGCGTCAATGCTCCCGGACTTTATGAGGGTTTAAGCTCGGATTCTATCATTCAGTATTTAGACAAAGCAGGGGGAATTAATTTAGAATATGGAAGTTTTAGGGATATTAAAATTTTAAGAAATAATGCAGTGGTTAAAAAAATCGATTTGTATGATTTTTTACTCAAAGGACAAATGGAACTTTTTGCTTTTAGAAGCGGAGATGTGGTTTTAGTGGGCAATGTGCAAAAATACGCCTTTGTGAGCGGAGATGTGCAAAAGCCTTTTAGATTTGAATTGGGTGAAGATATAAAAACTTTAAGTGATTTGGCTGTGGTTTGTGGAGCAAAGCCCATAGTAACAAATGCCGTGGTGAGAACTTACGCACCTAATCACAAGCTTGATGTTGTTGCCTATAATAAAATTGATTTTTCAAAAGCACTTTTAAGGACAGGCGATGAGGTTGAATTCAGACCCGAATATGTTTCACAAAATATTAGCGTTATCGTAGATGGGGAGCATGATGGTTTAAAAACCTTAGTGGTAAAAAAAGGGACGACTTTAGAAGATGTTTCAAATCTTATCATGCCAAATGCAAGATCGGATATGAATGCCTTGCAAATTTATCGAAAAAGCGTCGCAAAAACTCAAAAAGAGCTTATTGCTGCACAGCTTAGAGAGCTTGAAACCTTAGCTTTAACAAGTTCAGCGGTTAATTCAGAACAAGCCGCCATTCGTGCAACTCAAGCAAAGACCATTTTAGAATTTATAGAAAGAGCCAAACAAGTTGAACCTAAAGGACAAATCGTTATTGATAACACAAAGGCTTATAAAAGCATTGTCTTAGAAGATGGAGATATTATCAATGTGCCGAGTAAAAACAATCTTGTCATTGTGCAAGGCGAGGTTTCATTACCCGGTGCTTTTGTTTATATGAATAAGGAAAATTTGAAATATTATATTGATTTAGCAGGAGGATACAGCGAAAGGGCTGACACTTCAAAAATTTTAGTCATACGCATTAATGGTAAGGCTGAAAAATATCGTGGAAGTATTGACATGAAGCCCGGAGATTCCATACTTGTTTTACCAAAAGTTGATAGTCAAAACTTGCAAATTTTTGGTATGATTACGCAAATTCTCTATCAAATTGCAATCGCAACAAATGTTGTGCTTAATATATAAGGAAGTGAAAAATGTTTGATGGAGTTGAGATTGCTAAGAGAGTTTTTGAGATTGAATCTAAGGTTATAGCTGATTTAGCTAAGAATTTAAACGAGGATTTTAATAAAACTATAGAACTTATTTTGAGTATTAAGGGACGTTGCATATTAAGCGGTATGGGAAAATCAGGACATATTGCGACAAAAATCGCTGCAACCTTAGCAAGCACGGGAACTCCAAGCTTTTTTATGCATCCAAGTGAAGCCTTGCATGGGGATTTGGGTATGCTTACTTCTAATGATATTTTAATCGCTATTTCAAATTCAGGTGAAACTGAAGAGCTTTTAAGAATCATTCCAGCGATTAAAAGATGTAAAATTCCCCTTGTAGTGATGAGTGGAAACAATCAATCCACTTTAGCAAAACAAGCCGATGCCTTTTTGAATATTTTTGTTGAAAAAGAAGCTTGCCCCTTGCAACTTGCTCCGATGTCCTCTACAACAGCGACTTTAGCAATGGGAGATGCCATTGCAGCTGCCTTGATGAAAATAAGGAAATTTAAACCTAAAGATTTTGCTTTGTTTCATCCGGGGGGAAGTTTGGGACGCAAACTTTTAACTAAGGTTGAAGATTTGATGGTTTCATCTCATTTGCCCATCGTCAATCCTCAAACCGAATTCAATGATTTAATCAGCATAATGACAAGTGGAAAATTAGGACTTTGTATAGTTTTAGAACAGGATAAACTTGTGGGTATTATCACAGACGGGGACTTAAGAAGAGCTTTAAAATCAAATAATAAACCAAGATTTGATTTTAAAGCCAAAGAAATTATGAGCACAAATCCTAAGATTGTCGATGCAAATTCTATGTTGAGTGAAGCAGAAGAGATTATGCTTAAACATAATATCAAAGAAATTGTCGTGCAAAAAGAAGACAAGGTCGTTGGTGTCATACAGCTTTATGCGATAGGAAAAATATAGTGAAATATAGTATTGCAATTCCTTTAGACCTTAAATTACGTCCATTCGATATACTTAGGAAAGTTAAAGATATTATTAAAAGAGCGAGTGATGATATTGAAATTGTTTTTGGACATAATGATAGAAATTGTTGGTTTGATAAATATTTAAAAAGGCTTATTAAAAATAAAGACAATGTCAAGCTTGCATCTGGAAATTTTTATACAAAACTTGTGAATATGAGTTTATTAAGAAATAAAGCTGTAGAGCTTTGTTCTTGTGAATTTATTTATCTTATGGATGTAGATTGTTTGTTTGATAAAGAATTAAGCGATTCTTGTATAGAAGAGCTTAAGAGTGAAAAAAAAACTTTTATTATTTTGCCTTGTTTGTATCTTACTCCTAAGGGCTCAAGAGCAATTTTTCATCATAGCAGAGAAGAGATGTTTGAAAAATTTATTTCTTTTAGAAAAGATTTATTTTCAAGCATTGCTTCGCCGAGCGGAGGGACGATATTTTTGAAAAAAAAGGATTATTTAAAACTCGGTGGTTTTGATGAAGATTTTGTAGGTAGAGGTGGAGAGGACTTCGAATTTATGATAAAACTTGCACTTTTTCATAAAGCCATAGAGCCTACGAAAGACTTAATGCTGAATAAATTTTATAAAGCCCCCCTTTTAAGTGAGGGTTTTAGAAAGTATTTAAGTTTTATTTGTTTGCCTTATTTTTTTGAAAAAAAGGTTGCGTTTCATATATATCATAGTAGAAATAGACTTTTAGGTTATTACAGACAATATGATAAAAATTCAAATTTGCTTCAAGAAAAAATTGCATTTAAAGATGACAATTTAAAAGCCTATGGAGCGTCTTTAATGGCATTTTATGAGGAACTTTGTCATAAATATGAGATTCCTTTAGATAAATATGCCATTCTTTTTGATTCTAATAAACCTAAGATATTGAGTTTATCTTGGTTTATACTTTTTTTGAAAAGACTTTAATGTTAAGACTTTCAAGAGAAAATAAAAAACAAATTAAAATTATCCTTGATGGTATCTTTAAAATTTATCTTAAAATCTTTTTAAACCGCTTTAAACCCAAAAAATATCAAGCCTATCAAAAATATGTTGTCATTTCAGCTGTGTATAATGTAGAAAAATATCTCAAAGATTATTTTAATTCTATAATCCATCAAAGACTTGATTTTAAAAACAATATTCTTTTAATCTTAGTCGATGATGGTTCAACGGATAAAAGTGCAACAATTATCAAAGCCTATCAAAAAAAATATCCTAAGAATATCATTTATCTGTATAAAGAAAATGGAGGACAAGCAAGTGCTAGAAATTTAGGTTTAAAATATTTAGAACAAAATTTAAAAGAAAGTTTTAAATTCCTTTCAAAATCAAATAATAAAAATTTAGATTCAATTGACTCTTCAAAGTTAAATACAACTTCACTCAATTCTTTAAATTCAACATTACCTTTTATACCTACTTGGGTGAGTTTTACTGACCCTGATGATTTCTTGGATAGAGATTGTTTTTATAAAGTCGATAAGTTTTTAAATAAAAATAAGAATGAAAATTTGGTTATGATTGCTTGCAATATCATATTTTATTTTGAAAAATTTAAAATATATAAAGATAATCATCCTTTAAATTTTAAATTTAAAAAAACCAGCATACTTACTAATCAAAATTTAAATGATTTTATACAGCTTCATTGTGCATCAGCCTTTTTTTTTGTGCAAAAAATTCTCAAACAGAATATAAAATTCGATGAGGATTTAAAACCAAATTTTGAAGATGCAAAATTTGTTAATGAATTTTTACTTGAAAACTTAAAATCACAAAGTGTTTTTCTTAAAACAGCAAAATATTTTTATAGAAAAAGAAAGGATAAAAGCTCAACTTTAGACAATAAAAAAGAATCAGATTTAAAGCAAGTTTTGAAATTAGGTTATCTTCTTCTTCTTCTTCTTGCAGAAAAAAAATGCTTTAATATTCCAAATTTCATTCAAAATACTATAATCTATGATTTATATTGGGTTATTAAAGACACAATCAATAATCCAAATAAATTTAATTTTCATACCATTGAAGAAAGGAAAAAATTTTTTAAACTTTTTGATAAAATTTTTTCTTTAATTGATGCTGAAAATATTTTAAATTTTAATGTGGCAGGATTTTCTTTCTTTTATAAAGTAGGAATTCTTCATTGTTTTAAAAATGAATATCCTTCTTTTCATATCGCCTATATAGAAGATTTAGATGATAAAAACGAACAGATTTTAATAAGATATTTTACTCCTAATGATAAAGATACAGAAAGTATCAAATTTGATGGTGTGGAAATTTATGCGGATTATAAGAAGATTGTTAAACATTGTTTTTTAAATAGAGTGTTTTGCTATGAAAAAAGACTTTGGGTAAAGATGCCTCAAAACGCACAGAAGCTCGAAATTTTTATAAAAAAAGAAAAGAGTAAAATTTATTTTGAAGAAAAAGAGCTTGAGGGTTTAACTCAAATTGACCAAAGAATGCAAGAATCTAAGGTGCAAAGAAGTAAAAATGATGATTTGTGGCTTTTTGTAGATATGGCTTTTAAGGCTGATGATAATGCCGAACATCTTTATCGATATATTGCTAAAAATCATCCAGAGCAAAATATAATTTTTGCATTAAGGAAAAATTCAAAAGATTATGAAAGACTTCAAAAAGAAGGATTTAAGCTTATAGACCCTAAAGGTTTGAAATTTAAATATTGTCTTCATAAAGCGGATAAAGTCATTTCTTCTCATATCGATAAATATATTTTTAATGCTTTTGGTGGGGATACTTTAAAGACTAAAGATTTTATTTTTCTTCAACATGGGGTTACTAAAGATAATCTTTCAGCTTGGTTTAATAAACGCAAGATTGATTGTTTTATCACTGCAACAAAAGCAGAATATAAAAGCATAGCTAAGGATTACAATGAATACAAATTTAGCTCTAAAGAGGTTGTTTTAACAGGATTTGCAAGACATGATAATCTTTTAAAAAACAATACAACTCCTTTAAAACAAATTCTTATTATGCCAACTTGGAGGCAATATTTAGTCGGTGAAATACAAAGTTTTGGAAAAAGAAAAAAGAGAGACAATTTTGTCCAAAGCAAATATTATAGACATTGGAAAGCTTTTTTAGACAGCAAAATTTTAAGAGATTTAATGCAAAAATATCATTATCAAATCATTTTTAATCCTCATCCTCAAATTCAACCTTATTTTAAAGATTTTGAGCTCGATTCTTATATTAGATTAAGTGAAGGTTCTTGTTTGCAGAAGCTTTTTATAGAAAGTGCTTTGTTGATAACTGATTATTCTAGTGTGGCTTTTGAAATGGCATATTTAAAAAAACCCGTGCTGTATTATCAATTTGACAAAGAAGAATTTTTTGCAAATCATATTTACCAACAAGGTTATTTTTCCTATGAAAAAGATGGTTTTGGAGCAGTGTCTTATACAGAAGAGGAGCTGCTTAAAGAGCTTGAAAATTTACTTGCAAAAGATTGTAAGAGTGATGAGCCTTATAAAAGCAGGATAGAAAATACCTTTGAATTTAGAGATGGTAAATGTTGTGAGAGAATTTATAAAAAAATCAAAGATTTATCATAAAATATTTTATGATAAGCTTTTAAAAAATTGCTAAATTTGATAAAATACCGATAAAAATCAAAAATATTTTACAAATAATTTTTTAGAAAATACAGACCTTAAGGAGAAAAACTTGTTTTTTAATTTTCTTAAAAAATCCAAACAAAATACCGCAGTTTCAAAAGATTTTTCAAAACAAAACACTCAAAATTCAAATGATTTTTTAGCAAACAAAGAGGAAAATACTTCAAATAAAGAATTTTTAAATGATGAAAACAAGGAAGAAAATTTAATCAAAAAAGATGAAAATTCAGACTCTATAAAAGTCTTAAATTCGGCTTATTCTTTCAAAAAAATCGCTTTAGGATTAGTATTTGCTATGATTTTAGGCATTATTTGTGCTTTTTTGGCAAGTTTTTATCTCGGAGCGTCTTTTAAAGTTTCTGCTTTGATAGGCATCATCGCTTTGCTTGTAACACTTTGGACAAATAAGGCTTTGCCTTTAGGCGTTGTATCGCTTTTGCCTATCATTTTGTTTCCAAGTTTTGGAATTTTAGACACGAAAACTGCAACAGCAAATTATGGCAATCCTATTATTTTTCTATTTTTAGGAGGTTTTATGCTTGCCACAGCAACGGAAAAAATCGGTTTGCATAAAATCATCGCTAAAAAATTTTTATCCTTTTTTCCTAAAACCCCTAAAGGAGTGATTTCTGCTTTAGGATTTGCTTCAGCAGCCTTAGGAACAGCTTTGTCAAATTCTACGGTTGCAATCTTACTCTTACCCATTGCACTTTCTATCACAAAAGATTATTTTTTAAAACTTAGATTTTTACTTGCTGTAGCTTTTGGAGCAAGTATTAGCGGTATCACCACGCCCATAGGCTCTCCGCCAAATCTCATATTTTTAGGATTTTTAGAAAATCTTGGTTTTGAAGGCATCAGTTTTACAACTTGGATTTTTATGATGTTGCCGCTTACTTTGCTTATGCTTTATGCGATGATTAAAATCCTTTCATTCAATACAAAAAGTCATTCTATGGAAGTGAATCTTTTTGAAAATGAGGAATTTACTTTTGCACACAAACGTTTGACATTTTTTCTCCTTGTGCTTTTGGTGATACTTTTTATCAATTCTCCTATTAAACCTTTTTATAGTGGTTTGGGTTTAAATGAAAATGTCATACTTTTAGCCTTTGGTTTGCTGATGTTTGTGCCTAAAATTGGCTTTTTGGATTGGGACGATTCTAAGTCTATACCCTATGAATTGATATTTTTATTTGGAGCAGGATTTTGTATTGCAAAAGCCTTTGCAGGAACTGAATTGAGCAAAGCATTTGAGGGATTTTTTTCCCAATTTTCCTCTTTACCTTTTATTGTCTTTTTATTTTTAGCTTGTGTGAGTGCGATTATAGCGACAGGATTTTTAAGCACCACAGCCCTTATTGCTATTTTACTCCCTATCGTTTATACAGCCACGCAGTCCTTTTTAGAAGGTAAAGAACCCACAATCACTATGCTTGCGATTACAATTTGTGCGAGTTTTTCATTTATGATACCCATCAGCACACCTCCTAACGCCATTGTTTTTGCTAAAGGTAATATCAAGGCGTGGGATATGATACGTTTTGGTTTTATGCTAAGCGTTGTAGGGATAGTAGCTGTAACGCTTTTTTCATATGTGTATTGGCGTTGGTTTTTAGGAGTTTAAACGAAGTTCGCTTTTAAATTCTGCTTTTTTTGTAAGATATAAATATTTAATTTTTATATCAATTTAAAGAGAAAATTTATAATTTTTAGTGTATGTAAGAAAATCGCTTTTAATAAAAATTCATAATGGTTTGCTAATAAAGGGGGAGATATTACTCCAAAAAATTTATTTTTGCAGTAATATTCATCAAACCCGCTTTAATTTCTTCATTATATATGCTAGGGCTTAAAATTATAAAAGAATTGTTTTGATTTTTTAGAATTTGGGGATTTTTTACAAATAAAGGAGTTCCATAAAGTCTTTTATCCCATTTATTTGGATTATTATCTAAAATTCCTTTAATTTTAGAGAGTTCTAAACCATTATAAATCAAAACTTGAGAGAAAAGATGAGCCCCAAAGAGATAAAAAGAAGCATTTGTATTTTTTAAAATTTCATTAAGTTTTTTAACTCGGTTTTTGTAATATTCTTTATAATCTAAAAATAACTTTTTGTTCTTTTCATATTCATTTTTTAGTTGAATGTAAGGGGCGTTTTTATCTTTTATTACTTTGTAGAATATACTATGTTCTTTAAAGTATTTTTTATCTAATATCTTAAATCCACTTTTAGAAAGGATAAATTCAAGCACATTTTCATTTAAAAAAATTGTATGTTCAAAACACAAACAATTTGCACTTTTTAGTTCAAGACTCTTTTGCAAATTTGGGAGAGAAAAAATCATAATCCCCCCCCCCCCGTCAGTACTTCAAAGCAATCTTGTAGAAAATCCAAAGGTTTATAGATGTGTTCAAAGGTATGAGAATGCACAATGCAATCAAAATTTTGTTCAATATTTTCTTTTTTGAAAAATGAGTCAATATAATTTATATTATTGTGTTTTTTTGTAGAATTTGGCTCTATGATTGTATATTTTAATTCAGGATT
The DNA here is from genome assembly GCF_002104335.1 of Campylobacter cuniculorum DSM 23162 = LMG 24588. Lineage (NCBI taxonomy): Bacteria > Pseudomonadati > Campylobacterota > Epsilonproteobacteria > Campylobacterales > Campylobacteraceae > Campylobacter > Campylobacter cuniculorum. The sequence continues at coordinate 770,625 of NZ_CP020867.1, forward strand.
AATTTCAAGGCAGTTTTGAGAAAGTTTTCCATGTCCCCCGCCGATTTCTAAGATATTCTTAGGGTGATTTTGCATAATAAAATTTGCAAATTCTTTGTGATGTTCTTCCCATAATGCCCCGATAGCACCGGCATCATGTCCATTCTTATAGAGCAAATCAAGCGGTATAAGTTTTTTTAATTGCAATACTCCTTCTTTGGATATAGCAATTTCTTCTTCGCAAATCAAATCTTTATCACTTTCTTTTTCAGTGCAACCACAAAATAAAGGAAATTTTTCCTTACTTATGATTTCAAGCTCACTTTGATTGATAACGCATTGTTTTCTTTCAAGATAATTAATCTTTTGCATTCTTTTTAAACTCCAAATATTTTTTTAAATCCTGCGGCGTGCCGATGCCATGCATTTTTTCTTCTTCTATATTATAAATTCCAAATTTTAACCCTTTCTTAATGGCATAATTATAAACAGGAGCGGTATAAAATTCATTATTAATTCTGTCATTTTCTAAAATCATTTGTAAGGCATTATCTACAAAAAATTTACCTTTAGAAAAAAGATAAATTCCAACGGTGGCAAATTTTGAGATGACTTGTTTTTCTCTCACCTCTACAACAAGATTATGTTCAATTTTGACAAAAGACCATTTATTGTCTTTTTTACTATCAATAAAGCAAAGTAAAGACCCATCAAGCTTTCTTATTTTACAATCTTCAATAAAATCCTTTAGATTTAAATCAACAATCTGGTCAGAATTTGCAATAATCAAAGGTGTGTCGTTATTGATAAATTCCCTTGCAAAAAGCACTGTGCAAGCTGTGCCTTCGGTAAGTTTATCAATACCTATAAATAACACATTGAAATCCTTTTTTATTTGTTCGCAAAGAATTTTTTCAGATTCTAAATGTTCTTTTCTTAAAATAATAATAAATCTCGCATCATCACAGGCGAGATTTTCTAAAACCCTAACAATCATAGCTTTTCCTAAGACATCAATAAAAGGCTTAGCTTTTTTAAATCCTTCTTTGGCGAAGCGACTTCCAAGTCCTGCGGCAGGGATAACAATATTTATCATTCTTTTTCTCCTAAGTATTTATCATTTTTGGCACAAGGAAGTTTGACAACAACATTTATAGTATTTTCTAAAGCTTTAAAATCTGTGGATTCATTAGGTTCTATTACAATAATATCACCCTTTGAGTAAATTTTATCATTCATTAAGACCTTGCCTTCTATGATAGCCGTAATTTCAGTAGCTATTCTATGATGATGTCTTTGTTCATAGTCTCCTTTTTTATATCTTTTTACACCCACTTCAACGGCTTCTGTGTTAAAGACACTTGGATTAAAATCTCCTATAAACCAACCTCTAATCATATCATCGAGTTTGAAAATTTTCATCTTAAAACTCGTAAAGATAAGCTCTAAGTTTTACAATTTTTTTATTTTTCCATTCAATAATATCCACTCCTTTTAAATTTGTTTCATCGAGCTTTAGAATGAATTCTATGAAACTTGTATCATCATCTTGATAAATTTTATTTGCTTCAAAGCTTAGTTTTGAATGTTTTTCAAAAAGCTCATTTATAGCATTAAGACATATTTGTTTTCCTTCTAGATGTTTAACAGCAGGATCTTCTAGAATAAAATTTTCATCAAGTAAAGAAGAAATTGTTTTCAAATCTTTGTCATTAAAGGCTTTGATATAATTTTGAGTGAGTTTTTTAAGCATTTTTTATCCTTTCAAATTCTTTAATTTTTTCTGGGCTATAAAAAGTATGATACAAATTTTTGTCGATTCTTATATTTAAGATTTTTTTATTTTCTAAAATGAGTTCATTTAAAATGGGAGCAACAAAGTATTTTCCTTGATAATTCACATCTTTTCTAATCATATTTTTAGCCCCATTTATAAAGAATTTTCCATGTTTAAAATAGTAAAATCCTGCAATGGCATCTTTGCTAACAGGTTTTTTTTCAAAGGCTTCTAAAACTATATTTGAAGAGTTACATTTTACATAAGCCCAACGCGGATGTATATTTTCAAAACTTAGAATTCCAGCATCATAAGCAGAAAATTTTTCAATCATTTCATTTAAATCAAATTCAAAAAATTGGTCTATATTGACAATAAGCAGAGGCTCATCGTTGTCAATAAAATCAATTGCCAACATACAAGAACAAGCCATTCCACCTGTTTCTTTTTCTGTGAAGATATTTTTAGCTTTTTGATTTGTAAGAGTATGGATAGCATCATCAATATGAAAACGAAATGCTTCATCTTTCTTAAGTATAAAAATCAATTGTTTATTTTTAATATTTTCAAAATTTTTGATAAAAATCTCTAACATTGTTTTTCCGCAAATTTCAACAAAAGGCTTGGGAAAACCTTGTTTTGATTCATCAAAAAAATAACTCTTACCAGCTATTGGAACGAGGATGTTTAACATTTAATCCCTTTCAAATTTTTCTATGTGATTTTTGATATTTTCATAATTAACCTCTTCAACTTCTTTAACAATCATAACATTTGCTCCGCTTGCTTTTGCTGCTTTAATGCCATTTTCATTGTCTTCAATTATCATACATTGCTTAGGTTCTAAGTTAAATTTTAAAATTGCTTTAGAATACATTTGTGGATGGGGTTTAGGCTTTTCTACATCTTCATTTGAAAGGCAAAAATCTAAATACGACTCCAGAGCTGCTTTTTGCATCATTACATCAATAGTATGTCGTATGGAATTTGAACAAACAGCTAATTTATACCCTTCATTTTTGAGTTTTGAAAGGGCAAATTCGTGATGAAATCTAGGTTTGCAATAATTATAAACCATTTCCATAGTGTATTGTTGTTTAAGTTCATTAATGAATTCGTGCAAATTGTTACTTAATTTTTTATCAATTGAAAGCATCTTAAGTTTTTCTTTAGTTGGAAGTCCATCGAAAGTTGTTAAGTGTTCATACCTTGAAATTTCTGTGCCAAAAAGCCTTAAAGCTTTATTTAATGCTTCATAATGCCATTCTTTTGCTTCTATTAAAACTCCATCCATATCAAAAATAATTGCTTTAATCTTAGACATTGAAAAAATCCTTTGCTTTTTGAGGATAATCTGTGCAAAGCATTAAATTTTCTCTAGGATTTAATTCTAAGTCAATTTTTTTATATTCTTCCCATTCTTTTATGAAATCTCTACAATGAAGTTCAGGGGAAACAATGCACACTTTCTTTCCTTGTTTTAAATGATTTTTAATAATTTCTTTATCAATCCAATGAGTATAGAATTCATCAAGCCATATTCCATCTGCTTTTTCATATAAGCAAGGCTTAGGTTCTAATTCACTTTGTCTTACAAAAACTTTAAAATTTAAATCAATATAAGCCAAAGTATCCGGGATAGACATATCGAAAACGAAATAGTTTGTAATTTTATATTCTTCTAAAACTTGTTTGAGGGCAAACTGAAGCCCGTCAGCCTTAATATTTAAAGCAAGTGGGCATTCTAAAGGGTATTTTTTATAAAGAGCAAGGAGATTTTTTAAATTTAAAGCATTTTTATCAGCTATATCATGCGATACAACTAAATCCCCCCCCCCATAATCTCTTATATCTGTTTCTATTCCATAATTATTTTCAAAACTCTTTTTAAAGGCTTTTAGAGTATTTTTTTCAATATTTTCTTGCCAAAAACCTCGATGAGCAAGCAAAAGCATTTTTCTTATTGTATCCTCTCTATTTAAAATTTATGCTACAATATTAGCATATGCTAATTTAAAATGTTTTGAAATTTTTTGAGAATAGCAAACGTTTTAATTATTTATCAATAAAAAATACTTACTTTATTTAAATGTTTTATGCAAAATTTAGGGTTAAAATAAAATTTTAAATTGATTTGATGGTATTCGTTCAAAGCAAGTTATTTGACCTTGCTTTGAATTTATTCTTTGAAACTCCAAGTGTCTTTGATGAATTGCATTAGTTTGTTGTATCTTTTATCAATAGCTTTTTTATCCCATTTGTCTTTAGCAAATTGTGAAATTTCTCTTTGTTGCAAGAGAGAGTTTTTATAACTTTCGCGTTTAACTTTAAAGGGTTTGTTTCCAAGTGAGCTATTGTGTCGTTTAGAAATCAGTAAAAGATTGCCTATGCAATCCACATACATTTCTCTAAAATGATCATTATATGTTTCATACCCACTTTTTGCTTTTTCGCCTTTTTCAGTTCGCGGAGCAATGTGTTCAAGTTCTGGATTTTCGATAGAATCTTTTGTTGCTTTATAGCCTCTTGTTTTAGCATCATCTTTTCTTAAATAATTTTCATAACGCATCAAAATATAAAGAGCAATCTTTGAATTTTCTCTGTAAATATACCTAAGACTATTTTCATCCTCATCATCAGCCCCAAATAGTTTTTTATCGCTCCAATATTGATTTTTACAAATTTCTTTTAAAGAATTTGTAAGATTTTCTACATCTTTTTTTTCTTTAAATTTTTTTAAAACACCATTGAGTCTTGAAGATAAATCCGCTCTAGTTCGTGCAAGTTTATCCCTAAAAGCAATGATTTCTAAAGCTTTGAAAATTTCTTCTAAATTTTTTTTATCTTCTCTAAAAAATTCATAAGCTTTGATGATAAAAGGATACACTTCCCACACATTTAAATCAAGTAAATAATCCTTATAATCACTCTTTAGTTGCCCAAAATTTTTCATATCAATAAAGGCTTGTTTAAGCTCTTCCATATAGTCTTCAATCCAAATAACCTTATCCTTAGGCTCTTTTGCTTTTTTTAGTTCTTTTTTATAATTTTTCTCATCATCGTTTTCGCGATAATTAAAATCAAATTTTGCAATATTAAAATAATTCAAAATTCTATCTTCATCAAGAAAATTTATATCCTTTAGTAAACGATAAATATCTTCAAAAATTTTTGTGATTTTTCGTAATTTTTCCTCACAGGATTCTTTTTCACAATAAGTATAAATTTGATAGCTAAGATAAGACTTGAGTTTCTCTAAATTTGTGAGTTCTTTACCACGATTGTTTTGAAGTTCAAACATTAGGATAGAATCTTTTTTATTATTAAAAGCTATGCTTAGAATTTGAGCTTTTTTCAAGGATTTAAAAAGTTTTAAGATTTCTTCTGTGCTTTTGCTTTCTAATTTTTTATTAAAAAATTCTTTCGCCTTTTTAATGCGGTCTTGAGAGAGTGTTTGAGCAGGATAGCTGTTGCTATTTTTGATGATATAATTTTCGAAATATCCATCATCATATTCTACGGTTTTAAGTTTTGCTTTTGGGTTAAGATAAATTTCTTTGAACTTACTAAGAATTTCTTGCTTTTTTGTCTGATTTTCATTAAATTCTTTCTTTTCTAAGATATTGTATAAAGCACGGATAAAAATTATAATGGTTGTGATTCTTTGCTGTCCATCGATAATTTCAGCAGTATTATTTTCAGACTCTTCAAGTAAGATATTGCCAAAAAAATAGCAATTTTCACTTCTTGTTGCCTCTTCTAAATCTTCTAAAAATATATTCCATTGTTTTTCTTCCCAAGAATATGCCCTTTGATAAATAGGAATTTTGTATTGTTTTTCGCGTTGAAAAAATTCCTCAATGGTCTGCTTTTTTGGAGTCATTTCGCTTTCCTTTGCATACTAAAGAATTAAAAGAGAGCTTATTTTACAAAAAAAAAAAAAATAAATCAAGCTCAATTAAGAATATTACAAAGACGATTAAGCAAATTTTTACTTTTCTAAAAATACCTTTTGACAAGGTTATTTTTAGATTTTTCTTAAAACTAAGAGATGCAAATTTAATCTTTGATGATTGTTGGCACAGATTTTAAGCCCAAACTTCTATATTTTTCATAAAGCTTAAAAGCTTCTGCAAGTTCTTTTTCACTAACTTTTGGAAGGGTTTTGATGTTTTCATCGTAGTATTTGTTGAGTATAGCGATTTTTTCTTCATCGTTTTTAGCTTTTTGAGTTTCTTTGTAAATGAGGGCAGATTTTTCAAACGCACTCTTTCCATGCACAGGGGTTAAAATATAATTGACTTGATAATCTTTAAGCTCATCTTTAATCTCTTTTAAATGTTCCCTGCAGAAAGGGCATTCTGGGTCTGAAAACACATAAATAGCGGGTTTGTTTTTATCTCCCATACGAATCACCTTGTCTTCTTTTTGAATTGTGGTTTTAGCATTTTGAATGAAATTTTCTCTTGCCTCTTCGAATTTTTTTACTTCATAGGCTTGACGATAAGAAATTTTGGATTTGATATCAATAAGATCAGGGACGATGAGATTGTCCTTTGTAAAAAGAATTTCTTCTTGTTTTTTTCCATCGATTTCTACATTTAAAACAACACTTTCAAAATCTGTATTTGCAACTTTTTGTCTTTGTGAAACACTGATTTTTGCGTCCGGAAACCGCGTCTTAATAGAATCTGAATAAAATGCAATAATTTGTTCATTACTTGCACCAAATAGGACATTTGCACAAATTAAAGCTAAATAAATCTTTTTCATTTTTACCCCTTAAAAATTTTTACTTTTTTATTTTATACTTTTAATCCAAACAATTTGTTTTTAAAAATCTTTTTTCTTCTTTTTTTATCACAGCCTCTTGTTTGTCGAGGTATTCTAAATATGCGATTGCGTATTTTCTAGAAAGTTTAAAATTTTTCTTAATGATTTGAACATCAAGACTTTGCGTGTTGAGTAGGGTAAGAAATTCTTGCATTAAATTTTCAAGAGCATTTTTTTCTATGAAAAGATTATGAGTGAGTCTTATAACCAAACCATTTTTGGTTAATTTTTTTAAAATTTCATCTCCGCTTTTTCTATCAAGACCTAAATTATCATAAAGATTATAAGGAGAATCGGGTTTTATACCTTGTTTTTTTAGAATTTGATAGAGTGCGTTATTGTTTTTTTCTTTGAGTTTTTCAAAATTCATACCCTTTTTAAAATACACACCTCTTTCAAAGTCTAAAAAATCACTCATTTGTTTTAAAAGCAATTCGCAAAGACTTTCACTCGCCCAAGCAATCCTTAAGGCTAAAAAATGAGCTGAAAGCATGGCGTAAGGATTTTTTTCTAAAACAAAAAATACAAAGTTTTTAAGCTCATCTAAAACCCAAAGATGATAAACATTGAGTTCTTTTTCATCGACAAAAACCTCTCGTAAATCTTTTGCAAGGGCTAAAGCCTCTTTGTGATTGAGTTTAAATCTTTGATAGCTAGAAAGTAAGCCAAAGCCGTATTTATGAGTGTTTTTTAAGAATTCAAAAACTTCTTGAAAATTCTTTTTTTCAAGCAAATGCAAAAGCTTATTTTTTTGTTCCTTTTTCAAAGGTTCATTGACAGGATTTAAAATCCTGCCACCGCCGATTAAGCGATTGTTTTGAAGAAGTATGAATTTTTCATCAAAGCTTAAAAAAAGCTTTTTCTCAAATTTAAAATGCACGAAAAATTTATCTTTTGCGAGTTTTTTTAAGATGAAACTTCTGCATTCTATTTGCCTTGTTCCTACGCAAAAAATCATTTTTTCATTTTTAAGATCTCCATTAACCACGCCATCGCATTCAAAAAAGCCTTTAAAAAAACCTTTTTTGCTCAGCAAAAAACCTTTTTTGAGTTCTTTATAATTGCAATTTAAACTCAAAGCAACGCGGTTAAAGGCGCTCATACTTTCATAGTTTTTTTCGTGATTTTGTATATTTTTAACCAAAAGTTCTTTTTGATTGTCAAGGCAAATGATTTTTTCTCCCACTGAAATTTTACCCTCATTAAGACTACCCGTAACCACAGTTCCTATACCCTTTAAAGAAAAAATTCTATCGATATAATAATGAAAAACAAGATTTTCATCAGCATTTTTAGGCTTTAAACTAAAAAGATATTGTTTAAGCTCCTCAATGCCTAAATTTGTCAAGCTGCTTGTATAAAAAATTTTTAGAGGTTTTAATTCTAAATTTTCAAATTCTTTTAAGAGAAATGCAGCCCTTTGTAAAAAATCTTTGCAAAGGTCGCATTTGCTAAAAACCAAGATGATTTTTTCTATTTCTAAAAGTTTTAAAATCCTTAAATGCTCGATACTTTGTTCCTTAAAACCTTCATTAATATCCACAACAAACAAGCAAGCACTAAAGGCAAATGCTCCGCTTATCATTGTTTTAACCAAGTCTTTATGTCCGGGAACATCGATAAAAGAAATATTTTTATCCTCTTTGCTTAAATTTGAAAAACTTAGATTTATAGTAATTTTTCTTTCTTTTTCTTCTTCTAAAGTGTCGCCTTCAAAACCATTGATGGCACGAATGAGTGAGGTTTTTCCATGATCAATATGCCCTGCTGTGCCGATGATGAGTGAATTCATAAGTCAAGCTCGTTGATTTTTAAAATAAGAGTATCTAATTCATTTTCTCTGATACTTCTAAAATCTAGCACAAAAGAGTCTTTTTCTATGCGTCCTATAATGTTTTTTTCTCTAAATTTTTTTTGTAAAATCAAGGCATTTCCTTCAAAACATAAAACCACACTTTCTAAATTTTTATCAGGCATAGAACCTCCTCCTACAAGGCTCTTGCTTGTTTTTAAAAGACTTTTGAATTTGATATTTTTTTGTACTTTTAAGGCTTTGTCTTCAATGTGCGAAAGTTTATCGTTTAAAAGCCTTAAGGTCGTGATTTTATCATAGTTTTTTTCAAGATAAGCCCTTGTTGTTTCATTGAGAAATGCAAGGGTGAGTTTATCCACTCTTAGCATTCTTAAGAGCTGATTTTGTCTTAATTTTTCAATGAATTGTTTTTTTCCAAGTATGATTCCAGCTTGCACAGAACCAAAAAGTTTATCCGCACTAAAGCTTAAAATATCACAATGTTTGAGAATTTTTTTTACTTGTGGTTCATTTTTTGTTAGTTTTTCGTTTAAATTTTCACACCAGCCCGAACCTAGATCATAATAACTTATAAGGCGATTTTTTTGAGCCAAAATACCCAAATTTTCGATACTGACCTCACTATGAAAACCTTGAATGCTAAAATTTGAACGATGAGTTTTTAGAATAAGGATTGAGTTTTCATTGAGTGCGTTTTCATAGTCTCTAAGATGAGTTTTATTGCTTGTGCCAACCTCGCAAAGCCTAACTCCTGCTGCCTTAATAACCTCAGGCATTCTAAATCCTCCACCAATCTCGACAAGTTCACCCCTAGAGCTAATGACTTCTTTGTTAAAAGCAAGAGAATTCAATACAAGAAAAACCGCAGCAGCATTGTTATTGACAATTAAAGCATCTTCGCACTCAAAAAGAATTTTCAATTTATCAAGCAAACTTGTATATCTTGAGCCTCTTTTGCCATTTTGAAGATTAAATTCTAGATTAGAATAAGAACAAATGCTTTTTTTGCAAGATTCATACAAATTTTCATCAATCACACTTCTGCCTAAATTTGTATGAATGATAACTCCGGTGGCGTTAATAACGCTTTGTAAATCTTTGTGCATAAAATTTTCAAGCTCTTTTTTAATGTGCATCAAAAGAGTTTTTTTATCAATGCGTCCTTGAAAATTTTTCTTAAAATCTGCCACGACGATTTTAGAAAAATAAGCCTTGAGATAAAAAGGATATTTTTTAAGACTTTCATCTGTGATTAAATTTTGAATTTGTGGAAAAGCTCTTAGCGGATTCATTTTTTACCTTAAGAAAAGATTTGGTTATTTTAACATAAAATTGAGTAAAATTTTTAATTTTTAAGGATAAAAATGCGAAGTTTTGTTTATATAAAAAACGATGAGGTTTTGCCTTTGCCGGATGAGATTGAAATTTTGGATACTCCTTTAGATGAAGAGGTTTTAATCAGTAATGATAAAAAACAAAAAGCACTAATTTTTGCTCCTGAAATTAATTTTTATCTCAAAAATTCTAAAGACAACACTCTTCAAAAAAGCAAAAATATTTTAAAACTCTATGAAGCAAGAGAGCATATTTATAATTTTGGACTTGATTTAGAGCAAGAAAAAAACATAGGAAATAAAATCATTCTTGCGGACATAAATGAAAATTTAGCTTCTTTTTTGAAACAACATAATTTTGAAGTGCTTTGTCTTAAAGAAGATGAAATTTTAGCAATTTTTGGTTGTGTGGGTGAGCTTTGTGCTATAGTAAAAAACGCAAACGAGGAGTATGAATTAGATTTTGATATTTTACTTTTTAAAACCAAAGAAAGAGCTGATTTTTTAAGACAAAGTGGATGTTATAATTATGAAAATTTTAAAGATGAAGTTGAGCTTTTGGAATTTTTACAGAGCAAAAGTCCTCGTTATTTTTATAAAAATTATATTATGTATGATTCAAATATTTGTCAATATCATCAAAGACGCACAGAGCATTGTGCAAAATGCGCTGAACTTTGTCCAACAACAGCAATTTTAAAAAATGATGAAAAGAAAGAATTAGAATTTTCTCAAATTGATTGTTTGGGTTGTGGAGCCTGTATCAGCGTTTGTCCAAGTGGTTCTCTTGATTATGCACCTTTGCCAAGAGAGAGTTTTTTTAAGCTTACAACCTTGTATCAAAAACAAAAAATTCTCATCATTCCTAAAAAAATGGACTTAGAAAATTTAGTACTTGATTTGCCCGAAGATGTTTTACCTTTGATGATAGAGGGCGAAAAAGTACTTAGTGCTTTGCATTTTTTAACCCTTTTACAAAGCTCTGGAGCGAATTTGGTTTTTTATACGGATGTTGTTTCAGAAGGGAGTGGGGAGGCGATTTTTCTTTTAAACGCAATTTTTAAAAGAAAATTTAATCAAACAGCCGTGTGGGTTGCAAAGGATAAAATAGAACTTCAAAACGCTTTGCAAAAACTTGAATTTATAGAAAATTTAAGTTTTGATTTCCATAACAACACCTTAACAACAAGGGAAAATTTTGCTAAGGGGTTAGAGCATTTAATCGATAAAGATGATTTGGGTGTAGTGCCAAGCGGAGAATGGTTAAGATATGGAGAAATAAAAATCAATCCAAACACCTGCACTCTTTGTCTTTCTTGTGTGGGTGCTTGTAACGTGGGAGCCTTAATCGCAGACAGCAAAGAAAATGCTTTGAAATTCAATGCAAGTTTATGCACAACTTGTGGGTATTGTGAAACAAGCTGTGCTGAAAAAGATACTTTGGAGCTTTTAAGGAATGGCATAAAGCTTAATTCTTCGTATTTTAACTTTCACACTTTAGCTAAAGATGAGCTTTTTAAATGCATTGAATGCGGAAAAGAATTTGCGACCTCTAAAGCAGTCCAAAAGATAGCAAACCTAATGAAACCTCGATTTTTAGGTGATGAAACCAAGATTAAAAGTCTTTATTGCTGTGCGGATTGCAAGGCTAAGGTGATGATAGCAGCGATGAGAAAAATTTAAGAGGAATGCGAGTGAGATTTTAAAACTTTGAGTTGATTTGAAAAGATAAAAAGATAAATTGTTTATGATAAAATCAGCTTTGATTGTATTTGATAAAATATTTTAAAATATAAATTTTTAAATGAAATTTTTAAAGTATTGATATTAAATTTTTTAAATTCTAAAATTTAAATAAAGATTGAAAAAGATAATTTTATCTTGTTTTAAAGATTTCTAAAAATATATAAAAATTGAAAGCTTTGATGATAATCAAATCCTAACGCAATTTAAACTTATTTTGGTTTGCAAACCAAAATAAGTTTAGAAATATAAATTTATTTGTATTTAAGAGATGAGGCTTTCTGTGATTTTAGCGATTTCTAATTCTTCATCTGTAGGAATGACAAAAATTTTTGTTTTAGAATTTTTTGTGCTGATTTCTTTTTCACCAGAAGAATTTTCTTCGTTTAATTGTTCATCAATTTCTATGCCAAGATGTTTGAGTTTTTCACAGGTCAATTTTCTTACTGCAGCAGCATTTTCTCCCACTCCAGCGGTAAAAATCAAGGCATCAGTATAAGGCAGAATCGCAAAATAAGAACCTATATATTTAGCCAAACGATAACAATACATTTCAAAAGCAAGTCTTGCGAGATTGTTTCCATTTTGAATTTCGCTGATAATATCCCTAAAATCATTGTATCCGCAAATTCCATACAAACCACTTTGCTTATTCATCATTGTATCGAGCTTATCCGGATTTAAATCCTTAGCCTTAGCAATAAAAGGTATGGTTGCAGGGTCTATATCTCCGCATCTTGTCCCCATTATAAGACCTTCTAATGGGGTAAATCCCATTGAAGTGTCAATGCTTTTTCCATTTTCAATGGCACAAACACTTGCTCCATTTCCAAGATGAGCACTGATGGCGTTGATTTCTTCGTTTTTTTTACCCATAAGTTTAGCAACTCTTTGACTGACATAAGAATGAGAAGTGCCATGAAAACCATATTTGCGGATATTGTATTCGGTATAATAATCATAGGGCAGGGCATACATATAAGCATAATCAGGTATGGTTTTATGAAAAGCTGTATCAAAGATTGTCGCATTGGGCACTTTTGGTGCAGCTTTCATCATCGTTTTAATCCCAGCTAGATGTGCAGGATTATGCAAAGGTGCAATGGAGCTTACTCTGTGGATTTCTTCAAGCACAAAATCATTAACCAAACAATGCTCTGTTAAATTTTTACCTCCATGGACAATGCGATGTCCGCAACCATCAAGCTCATTGAGGTCTTTTAAAATTCCAGATTCTTCAAAAAGCTCATTGACAAGCTTAAGTCCTTTTTCATGGTCGCCTATATGAGTATCGCGTCTCATTTTAGTTCCGGTTTTTAATATTTTAAGCTCAATTTTAGACTGATGATTGCCGATTTTTTCAACCAAACCACTACAAACAGCCTTTTGATTTTCAAAAAGTTTAAATTTAATTGACGATGAACCAGAATTTAAGACTAAAATTTTCATAATGTATCCTTATGCTTGTGCTTGAATGGCACTTAAAATAACCGTATCAACTATATCATTGATAGAACAACCGCGACTTAAATCATTGACAGGTTTTTTAAGCCCTTGTAAAATAGGTCCTATGGCTAGAGCATTAGCTGTTCTTTGCACAGCTTTATAGCAAATATTTGCAGAGTCTAGATTAGGAAAGATATAGATTGTCGCTTTTCCTGCAATTTTAGAATCTGGCATTTTTTTAGTTCCTGTTTTCATATCATAGGCACAATCAAATTGCATAGGTCCATCAATTTGAAGTTCGGGGTATTTTTCTTTAGCGATTTTTACAGCTTCATTTACAAGATCAACGCTTTCACCCTTGCCACTATCTCCGCTAGAATAAGAAAGCATAGCGATTCTTGTTTCAAGTCCAAAAGATTTTGCAGTTTGAGCACTGATATAAGCTGTTTCAGCGAGTTCTTTTGCGTTTGGATTAGGATTAACAGCACAATCCGCAAAGGCTAGAATTTTATCCTCAAGCCCCATAAAATATATCCCTGAAACGCAGCCTATGCCTTCTTTGGTTTTGATGAGTTGAAGAGCAGGGCGTATAGTTTGAGCTGTCGTTGTTGAAGCCCCGCTTACCATAGCATCTGCTTTTTGATTATAGACAAGTAAAGTGCCAAAATAAGTTCTATCCTTGACTAAATTTTGAGCTTCTTCTAAACTCATTCCTTTCGATTTTCTTGCTTCATAGAGTGAATTTGCAAATTCGGAACTCAAACTTGAATTTTGAGGATTTATGATTTTTGCATCATTTAAATTTAATCCTAAATTTTTAGCCCTTTGTTTGATTTCATTTTCATCACCAAGTAAAATCAATTTAACCAAAGCATTTTTAAGCAAAATATCACTTGCTTTTAAAATTCTCTCATCATCACTTTCAGGTAAAACCACGATTTTTTTATCTTTTTTTGCTTTTTCATTGAGTTCAAATTTAAAGCGATAGGTTGTTTTAAAATCGTAATTTTTAAGACTTAAAAGCTCTTTAAAATCAAAATTTTCATCGATTAAAGCATAAGGGCGTCCGTCTAAGCTTTGGTTTAGATAATTCTTAATCAATGCTTCGTTTTCTTTTTCATTTATCACAACAAGAGGAGTGTTTAAAATTTTAGCAAGTTTAACATTGCTTTCAAAACCATCTAAAATTCCAAGTTTGTGAAAACCTTCGACGAAAATAAAATCATATTGAGCCTTTAAATTTTCAAAATCTTGTATGATTTTATAAAAAAAGAAATTTGAATCTTCACTCAATTGTTTCAAAGCATTCTTAAGTGTAAAACTATAAGTGCTTTCCAAATTTTGTTTGATGTTAAAGTGCTTAAGATTTTTTTCTACCCTTAAAATAGCATTCTCACAGGCTACTGCACGATAAATTGCAATATTTTTGTAAGTTTTAACACATTCTTCTAAAAGCCTTGCACCGATTTTAGTGTCTGGCTCAACATTTTTTGATTGAATCAAATAAAAACTAGCCATAATAAATCCTTTAGAATTTTAAAAATTGGAACACTCTTTGCTTTTAAGTGTTTAATCGGAATTTATTTTAACGAATAAATAATAAATAAATAAATAATAAATGTAAAATTTTTATATAATGGAGGCAAAATGAAAAAAAAATTAATTTATGTGTTACCATTTGTATTTTTTGGTTGCAGTGCTGTGGTTGATCCACAAATTTCTATGAAACCGCCCGCTTATGTTGAAGAACTTGCACCTAAACAAAGTAACAATATAGAAAGTGCTCCGGGTTCGCTTTTTGGTAAGGGAGATAATCCTTTGTTTTCTGATAAAAAGGCTATGAATGTTAATGACCTTGTAACCGTTGTCATACAAGAAAACACAACGCAAAGCACTCAAGCTAATAAAGCTACAACGAGGACTAATACAGCTAATTTAGGCGGAGGAACTATCACGGGAAGCACAGGAGTGGTTTCAAGTGTGATTGATAAGGTGAATTCCTATTCTAATATAGGTTTTCAAACTAATAGCACAAATAATTATCAAGGCACAGGTACTCAAAGCAGAAATGAAAGTTTTAATACAACCATTTCTACAAGGGTGATTAAAATTTTATCAAATGGAAATTATTTTATCGAAGGTTCAAGGGAACTTTTAATCAACGGAGAAAAGCAGATTATTCAACTTAGTGGAGTCATTCGTCCCTATGATATAGGGCAAGATAATACCATAGATAGTCGCTATATCGCTGATGCAAAGATACTTTATAAAACTGAAGGTGAAGTCGATAGAAGCACTAGAAAGCCTTGGGGTAGCAAATTTATAGAGGCAATTTGGCCTTTCTAAACATAGAAATTTATAGGCTGGTTTTAATGAGACTAGCCTTAAATTGATTTTTAACAAATTTTTTAATTTTGCGATGAAACGAAATATTTTTGCTTAAAACGGGAAAATTTCTTAAACCTAACTTAGCATAGCTTACACAAAGGGTTTTATATTCTAAAATTCTCATTTAAATAACTTAAGGCACCCTCAATCCATTTTATATTTGAATTGATTTTGTATGTGATGAATTTTAGATTTAAAACAGAAAATTAGACTGATAAAACCTTGATTTTATTCAATGATTTTGTAATTTAGGGGTTAAAATCGTTAAAATTGCAGTGAGTGAAAACAATAAACTAAAAAGTAAATTTAAAACACATTTGAGTTAAAGGCTAAAGAAATGTTTTTCCATTTTTAATTCATTTTAATAGTGTTTAACACTCAAAAAATTTATATTTTTAAATTTCACATTAGCTTCACACATTTTATTTAAAATATCACTTAAAATTTTTAAAAGGATAAAACATGCAAAAATCTTTTATGACCGAACTTCCTTCAAAAGCAAATATGCTTAAAGGGCAAGGACTTAGTTTTTTCGAAGCTTATCGAAATTTAAAGAAAGAATACAAAACTTTTTTAAGTTTGAGGGAAAAATTTTTAGAATTTTTAGCTTTTTTGATGTTTGCTCTAACTCTTGTTTTGGGAATTGCAGTGTATTATATTTTCTTACAAATTGATTCTCATATGGGTGCATATATGGCCTTTGATTATGGAAATATCATTTTCTTTTTTGTGCTTTCTGTTTTAGTATTTTTGGGAATTTTATTTCTCATTCGTGAGAAAATTTATGATTTTTTTAGCTTCAATCAAACCCTACTTAAGACATATGATGAAAATTCTTTAAAATTTTATTTTAAATATATTTTCTTATCTCTCTTTGTCTTTTTAGTTATAAGTGTTGTGTTGATAGGATTTATCGCTTATCATTATGCTTTAGAAACAAATTCATCTTTAGGGTATTCTTTTTCTTTAATATTAATGGAAATTTTTGATTGATTTATAGATTTGCAAGATGGAAAAATTTCTTATTTTAAAAATCTTTCTTGTGAAGTTATATTAAATTTTTTAAAGAAGTTTTTGTTATTCTTACATATATAACAAGACTTCTTCAATGCTTCCATTAACTCCATTAATTTTTTATATTATTATACAGAACTTAAATTTATGTATTTTTAAGTTTTTAAAATTGTTACTAAAAGTATCAAAAAACAAAAAAAAAAAAAACAATTTTTATCTTTTATTAATTTTTCTTGACTTTATAATTTTTGTTTATATATTATTATTAAAATATATACTTAAAAAATTATGTAAAAGGATTTTATTATGCTAAAGAGAATATCTTTAAAGTTTAAAATAATTACTTTAATCATAGTTTGTTTTTTGTCTTTATTTACCACAGCTGCGTTGATTGGAATTAAAGCGAATATGATTAATGCAATGGTTTTTGAAAATACAAAAGAGAGTGTAACAGCAGAAAAAAAGACTCAACTCAAATTATCTGTTGATGCTATGGCGACTTCTTTAGGGAATTTAGTTGCTTCACTCGATGAAAAAGAGCAAATAAGAATCATTCAAAAAGCGATTGAAAATTTTTATTTTGAAGAGGATAAAAGTGGATATTTTTTCGCTTATAAAGGCACAATTAATATTGCTCATCCTATTAAAAAAACATTTATTGGTCAAGATTTAGCTCATATAAAAGATGATAATGGAGTGTATTATATCAAAGAACTTTACGCAGTTTCTAAAGATAATAGTAAGGAAGTAAAATTTGTCAATTATAATTTTTTAAAGCCAAATGGTAATTTTCAACCAAAAGAAACTCCAAAAATTGCCTATGCTGCAGCTATTCCAAATACAAATAATATGTGGATAGGAACGGGGGTTTATACAGACACTTTAGAAGAACATATTCGCAATATCTCTTCAAATATTGCAGATGAAATTGAAGATATTTTATATAATTCAATAGGACTTTGTATTTTTATTACAACAATGATTTTAATTGTTTTGCTCTGTATGTTTTATTTAGATATTATAAAATCTCTTAAAGTTGTGAGTTTAAATTTAAATTTATTTTTTGATTATCTGAGTCATAAAATTAATTCTATTAATCTTAAGCATCTTGATAAAGAAGATGAATTAGGAAAAATAAGCCTTATGATAGAGGATAATATAAAAAATGCACAATTAGGTCAAGAACAAGATAAAAAACTTGTTGAAAATTCTTTAGAGGTGTTAAATTATCTCAAACAAGGCTTTATATCTCAAAGAATAGACCAAAATGCTACAAATCCAAGACTCAATGAACTCAAAAATTCAGTCAATGAATGTCTTAATGTGCTTTCAAATCAAATTTGTAATGATATTAATGAGCTTAATAGGGTTTTTGATTCTTATATTAAACTCGATTTTACAACTCGTTTAAAAGATAGTGATGGTAAAATCGCATCAATAGCAAATTCTTTAGGAAATGAAATTTCAAAAATGCTTTCTAATTCTTCACAATTTGCACACTCTTTAAATATTACAAGCGATAAACTTAAACAAGTTGTGCAAGATTTAAATCATAGCTCACAAACGCAAGTTAATTCTTTAAAAAAGACAGCGACTTTAATGAATGCAAGTGCAAATGCTATGCAAGATGTTAATAATCGCTCTTCTGAAGTGATTCATCAAACAGAAGATATTAGGAGCATAGTTGGGGTGATTAAAGAAATTGCTGAACAAACTAACCTTTTGGCTCTCAATGCTGCCATTGAAGCGGCTCGTGCGGGAGAACATGGACGCGGTTTTGCTGTGGTGGCTGATGAGGTGAGAAAATTAGCCGAAAGAACGACGAGATCTTTGACTGAAATTGAAGCTAATATTAATTTATTGATTCAATCCATCAATGAAATTACAAAAATTATCTCTAATCAAACTTCAAATTTTATGAGTATCAATGAATCGGTTGGAGATTTAGAAAACACAATGCACGAAAATGTTAAGATAGCAAATTCTTCTCTTGAAGCTTCAAATGAGGTTTCAGAAATTGCAAAATTAATCCTTGATGATGCAAGTAAAAAGAAATTTTAACATTGAAAAAATTTGCGAAAACCTTAGTTTAGAGATTAAATTTCACTAAAGTTTTAGCAAATTACTTGAAAATAACATCTACTACAGATAACTCGGTGCGTCATTTGAAAACAAAATTAAATCCCCATTTTGAGTGTATTGAGCTAAAGTTTCTACAAGTTCTGCTTTATTTTTGAGGATAAGAGTTTGAATTTTAAGCTCGTTTTTGAAAATTTCAGCATTGATTGAAGCCGTAATGATAGCCAAATCAAAGCATTCATTGATGATTTTACAAAGTTTGATGTTCTCTTCTTCATTCACTTCAACAATGCCCGGAGTGACTAGAATTTTGCGTCCTTTATAATGCTTACAAAGTTCATAACTTGCACTCATACCCTTAAAATTCCCATTAAAACCATCATCAATGATAAATTTTGGTTCTTTGGAAATAAGCTCTAAACGATGCTCTACGGATTTGATTTGACTCATTTGCTTTTGAATTTTAGAATTCTCAACCCCTAAAAAACTTGCACAAAGCACACAGACACAAAGATTTTCCGCATTAAAAGCTCCTAAAATTTTACATTCAAAATCTTGCTCTTTTTCTTTTAAAAGCATTTGAAATTTCAAACCCTCAAGAGTAGAATGGACTTTTAAAAGCTTTTCATCATAAAGCTCTATGAATTCGTTTGATTTTTTTCCTGTGCTCGTGTGTAAAAAAGCCTTTTGCAATCTTTTAGAATTGAGGGCTTCTAATTTGGTATTTTTTATATTTTCTCTATTTTTAAAATACTCCAAATGAGCGTTTCCAATTTCACCGATGATGCAAATTTGAGGTTCTAAAAAACGCGTGATTTCTAAAATATCGCCTTTGTTTCTAGCCCCTGCTTCAGCAATATAAATTTGCGTATGAGCTACTAAATTTTCGTTAATGTCTTTGACAATTCCCATTAAGGTATTAACACTTCTTGGAGTTTTGTAGGTGATAAAATCATCTTTTAACAGCTCATAAAGAAAATTTTTAATGCTTGTTTTTCCAAAACTTGCTGTAATGAGTATGATTTTTAAGTTTTTATTAGAAAAAATTTTTGTTTTTGCTTTGCGTTTAAAATACCCAGCTTGTAAAATTTCATAAATTTTTAAGGCAAATAAAGCAAAAGGAAGGCTTAAAAAATTAAAAAGAAAACTGAATTTCCAAGAAAGTATAGAAAATAAAATGCTGAAGATAAAAACAAAAAGAAAAAAAATCTTAATTTTTGCAGTAAAAACAAGTTTTTTGTCAATTTTTTTGTTCCAAAAATATAAAAATGCTGTGTGAATAAAAATGAAATAAGGCAAAGAATACAAAGGAAAAATCAAAAATAAAAGATAAGGAATGGCTAAAAAATATAAATGCCATAAGGGCTTATGATAATGAAAAATAATGCGTTTAAATTTGTAAGAATACCATTGTAAGGCACTCATAAGATAAAAAGCAATGCAGAAATTAAAAATCAAAGCATTTAAAAAATACAATGAAGTTTTTATAAAATCAATAGTCATTCTCTTGCCTTAATTTTTCTAAAGTTTGTGCTATAAATTCTGCATTTTTAGGGGAGGTTAAAAAGAAAAAATGCTCCCCTTCGAGAGGATAAAATTCACTTTTTTCTATGAGTTTGTGAATTATTTCTCCGCTTTGTAAAGGGGTGGCTTTATCATCTTTACCCCAAAAAATTAAAGTTTTAGCCCTTTGATTTTTAAAAATCTCATTAAAATTTTCATCGACTACTTTTTTAAAAATTTCATACATTAAAGGCGAGAGTTTGGCTCCATCTTCACTTGCAAAATAACGATAAAATTTTCCAAAGCCTAAAAATTTAAGCATTTTAAACAGGCGAATTTTAAAGAGGACTTTCAAGGATTTTTTTACAATAATCCCCGCACTTGAAAGTAAAATTAAAATTGCTTTATCATCACAGAGTAGAGTGCTTACCTTGCCACCAAAGGAATGTCCCATAAAAAAATGGACCTTAAAATTCTTAGCTTTTAAAAATTCTTTAATCACTTGTGCATAATCCTTAGTTTCTAAAAGATCTTCAACGCTTGAATTTCCAAAGCCGGGTAAATCCACATAAATTTGATAAAAATTTGTTAAATGCTTTTCAAAAGCTTGTTTCATCAATTCTTTATGAGCTCCCCAGCCGTGTAAAATAAGGATTTGAGGATTTGCATCAATGCCTAAAAGTTCATAAGAAATTTTATAAATTTTTCCTTTATAGCTGATTTTTGCTAGAGCCATTTTTAAGCCTTTTGATTGTTGTAAATATTTTCCAAAAGTTCTACGGCATTTTGCAAACGTTCAAATTCCTCTACGCTAAGTATTACAGCTTCGAATTTATTGTTTTTCAAAACGACAATTTTTTCAGACTCATTTTTTTTGAGCCTATCAATAATCGCACTAAAATTTCTTACCACTTCCGTTGCAGTGTAAATTTCATTTTGTTTAAAAGAAAGCATAAAAATCCTAGAATACACAAAATTTTATGTAAAATTAATCATATTTTATCTTAAAAAAGTTATAATTTTCCTTTTTGTCCATTTATAGAATGTAAAAAACTATAAGTGATAGAAATTTTTTTCTCATTTTTTACATCTTTGCTTAATTTGTTGATGATTTGATTAAAATCCTTAAAGAGATAATGAGCCAAAGAACCCGGATTTGGATTGATTTCATTGAGATAAACCTCTTCATCTAAAATAAAAAAATCACAACGAATCAAAGCACCTTTAAATAAAGGATTATAAATTTTTTTAAAATTTTCTTTAAGTTTTTCTTTTAAATCTTCGCTTAAATTCGCTTCGGTAAGTTGATTGTGCCGTGAAAAACTAAGATATTTTTGCTCAAAATCTAAAAAATCTTTTTTTTGAGGCTCTTCTATAATAGAAAAGATGAATTCATCTTCAATCATACAACCCGCTAGATTGTATTCTTTGATATTGTTTTTAAATTCTTCAATCAAAAGATCTTCATCAAATTCAAAGCCTATATCTTTAGCGTATGCGAGTTCTTTTAAATCTTTAACCACGCTAATTCCTATGCTGCTGCCTAATCTTGCTGGTTTTAAAATGCAAGGAAAATTTGGTATAAAATCTTTATTTTCATAGCTTCTAAGCATAGTATAGGGCAAAGTTTTCACTCCTATACTTTGAGCATAAAGTTTTGTCCATTCTTTGTTAAAAGAAAGCACACTTGCTTCGAGTCTAGGTCCTATGAATTTCACCCCATAAAATTCAAATAAAGCGGCGATTTTTCCATCTTCTCCATCGCGTCCATGTATGAGATTGATGATGCAATCACATTCAAGTTTGTTTTCACTTAAAAAACTCTTAAAATAAAATCCACCTTGCTTAAGATAAAGCTTTTTTTCCTTTTTAAAGGCTTGTGAGCTGAAAGTTTTAGCATTGAGTTTTATGCTTGGAATTGCGTAAAATTCTCTATTTTCATCGCAAAATATAAAACTCAAATCAGCTTTTAAAATTTTTTTTAAGACCACAGCACTCACTATGCTGATTTCGTGTTCGTAAGAATTTCCACCAAAGAGTATAGCGTATTTCATTATGATAACCTTTAAGCAAGTTTTTGAAGAGCTTCTTTGACGAGTTCGCTCGTGCTTGAGCTTTTGCAAGTACTTAAAACATTTAAAATTTTATCCTGCTTAAAACCTAAAGAAAGTAAAGCTGCTAAAGCCTCGCTTTTATCATCGCTGATACTATCAAGCTGCATTTTTGCGTCGCTAAGCTCTATAATAATACGTTTAGCACTTTTTGCTCCTATGCCCGGCACCTTTTTTAAAGCATTTTCATCGCCTTGATTTAAGGCTTTGTAAAAAGAACTTGTATCTAAGCTTGAACAAACCGCCATAGCTGTTGTAGCACCCACGCCATTAACTTTTAAAAGCATTTCAAAAATTCTTTGCTCGTCTTTATCTAAAAAACCATAGAATTTATTAGAATCTTCTTTGAGAATTTGAGTGATTAAAAGTTCAATTTTTTGCCCTTTTTCAAGTTTTGTTGCACTAAAAAGAGAGATAAAAATTCCATAACTTACTCCACTAGCACATTTAAGCACGACAAAGGTGGGTTCTTTTTTTGTGATTATTCCTTCGATTGCGACAACCACTGCGTATCCTTTTCGTCATAATTTGGTTTTTTATCAATTTCTATAATTTCTTCATTATTTTGTATATCTTTTTTAAGCCCGATAAATTTTATATCCTCATCTTTAGAGCTTGAGTAAAAAAGCTCTTTTTTCGGTTCAATTAAAGTAAAACGCACTTCATTCATATTTGTCCATTTTCCACTTTTATTGATAAATTTTGCTTCCAAAAGGATTTGTTGAAGTTCTAAGAGCTTTTTATGTATCGCATTTTCTTCATCCAAAAGTTCTTTTCTTTTATTTTGTAATTTTGTTAATTGTTGGTTGTGAAGATTGTATTCTCGTATGATTTTTTCATATTGAAGCGGAATGTTTTTTTGGGAATTTTTAAGTTCGCTCACTTTTTTTTCTATGGCAACGACCCCGCTTTTACTAGAAATAATGTGCTGTTTGATGATATGAATTTTTTTGCTGATATTAAACTCTTCATTTTTAAGAGCCATCAATTTTTTATCATAATCTTCATCCAAGATTCTGATTTTAGCACAAAATTTATTATTATCCCCCTCGATATTTTGAATGATTGCATTTTCATAAAAGATTAAAAAATTATTGCTTGTTACATTTTCTATATAGATTTTATCTGCTTCTATATTGCCTCCTAAGCTTTTTTTAATCTTTACAACTTTAGCTTTGATTGTGCCATTTTCAAGAAGGTCAATGTCAATATTTTCTCCTTCTATATAGCCTCGATGGGTTTTGATATAAGCATTTTTAGCATAAATTTTTGATTTTGAATTTGTCATACCTTCAATTCTTAAATTTGTAGCTTTAAGGTCTGTATTTCCTGCAACACTTCCAGAAATATTTAACTCTTCGCATTCTATACCAACTCCAGAATTAACAGCATCTTGCATATCGGATAAAAATTTAATATTAATCTTAACATTTTTATCAAGCCCCGCACGAATGACACCTATGCTTTTAAAATCCACACTCCCATTGAATTCAAGAACATTTGAAATATCGTATTTATCGGCATTTTCAACGATAAAACCTTTTTTAAGTGCTATATAATTTGTGCCGTTTTCATTTTCTACAGCTTTAAAAGCATCTGTGCAAGAAAAATTAAATTTATGTTCTTTAGGTTCTAAAGCTTCTAAAATATGCAGGTTTAAATCCTTTCCCTCTTTCCCTTTTTTAGCCTTAAGATGTGTGAAAACGAGTTCATTTTCATCGACGGAAATGATTCCTGATCTTTTTTCATCTAAAGTATAATTTTTAGCCTTATCTTTATAATTAAAAATCAAGGCTTCATTTTGAGTTGCAATAGGTTCAACACCTCTTGCAACAACAAGCTGCACAGGTTTTTTTAAGGCATTAGTTTTATGCTGGGTTACTAGAGAAATGAGTTCTTTTTTAAAATCAAAAATTCGAATTCCTATAAGAAATTTTAATTTAAGCATTTTTTTATAGATATTTTGCAAAAGTTCTAGAGCAAGTTTGTCATGGTATTTTAATTTATTAAACTCAATTTGAGCGACAATTTTTGTTAAAGTTTTATTTGCTACAAGTTTGATTGCATTAAAACTTGTATTTATGTTTGCATTGTGAAAAATTTCAATTTTGTATTCTTGTTTGATTTGTAAATTTTCTTTTAAGAAATTTTCATCCTCATCAAATAAATTCAAATCTTTTTCACTGATTTTATTCCATTCTGAATCACTATTGAAACGATATTGAGTTGAAAAAGAGAGTAAATTAAAATCAAGTTCATTAATGTTGATATTTGTTCTTTGAGCAACACTCAATAATTCTTGATAAGGATTTTGGGTATAAGATATAATTTTTTCTTCTAACAAAACTCTCTCCGCAGTTAAATTTTAAGACATTATAGTCAAATTTTAATCAAATTTAGTTAAAATAAGACATAAATTTTATAATGAATTATCTTTTAATGAAAAGTTTAGTGTTTAAAAATTTTATTATCAATGCCTTAGGAATTTTATTTTCTAGAATTTTAGGTTTAGCAAGAGATGTTTTAATCGCCCTTTTTTTAGGGGCGGGGCTTTATAGCGATATATTTTTTGTTGCTTTAAAAATGCCTGCTTTTTTTAGGAGAATTTTTGCTGAAGGTGCTTTTGGGCAATCTTTTTTGCCTAATTTTGTCAAAGCAAGAAAAAAGGGTGCTTTTTGTGTGAGTGTTTTATTGCAATTTGGCTTTGTAGTCTTTTTATTTTGTATGTTTGTAAGTTTTTTTGCTTCTTTTTTTACAAAAATTTTTGCCTTTGGCTTTGATGAGAAAACCATAGCTTTAGCCTCTCCTTTGGTGGCGATTAATTTTTGGTATTTATTTTTTATTTTTATTGTAACCTTTCTTGGAGCGATTTTAAATTATAAGCAAAAATTTTTTATCACTTCTTTTTCGGCAGCTTTGTTCAATCTAGCCATAGTGATTGCAGCCTTTTTTGTGGATAAAAACACGCCTCAAACCACTCTTTATTATTTTTCTTATGCAACGGTTTTAAGTGGAGTGGCACAGCTTATTTTGCATATTTTAGTGCTTTGGAGAAATCCTGTGATTAAAGCCATGACTCTTTCTATAAAATTAAAAAGATTTAGAGTTAAACTCAAATCTTTTTATCATAATTTTTTCCACGGGGTTTTGGGTTCAAGTGCTACGCAATTGAGCTCACTTTTAGATACAAGCATTGCAAGTTTTTTAATCACCGGAAGCATTTCTTATCTTTATTATGCTAATCGTGTCTTTCAACTCCCTTTGGCTCTATTTGCCATAGCTTTAACGCAAGTTAGTTTTCCTAAAATTTTAAAACATCTTAAAAGCAATCAAGAAAATTTGGCTTTAAATTTTATGCGTAAAGCCTTAGGAGTTTTAGCGATATTCTTGCTCCTTGCAATGATTATTGGAATGGTATTTTCTGTTGAAATTTCACAGCTTTTATTTCAAAGAGGAAATTTCACAAAAGAAGATACCTTAATCACAGCTTATGTTTTAATCGCTTATCTTGTCGGACTCTTGCCTTTTGGTCTGCAAAAACTTCTCTCCCTTTGGCTCTATGCAAAATTCAAGCAAAAAATCGCCGCTTCAATTGCGTTTAAATCCTTAATCCTAAGTGCTTTTTGTTCCATTGCTTTAATCTTTGTCATTGAGGATGAAAATTTAAAAGTTTTAGCCGTTGCTCTATCGAGTTCTTTAAGTGCTTTTTATCTGCTTTTTGCTAATATTAAAGAATTTGGTTTGAGACGTTTTTTTGACCTAATTTCTTGGAAATTGAGTGTTTTAACGTGTTTGTTTTTAAGTCTTTTTGGAATTTTATTGTTTGAATTTAAAGGACTGATGATTGGTATTTTAATAGAAATTTTTATAAAAATTAAAGGAATATTTTAATGAAACTTTTAGATAGTATTTTAAAAGAAAAAATCAAACTTGAAAAAACACAGCTTAATATTTATCTTTGCGGACCCACAGTTTATGATGATGCCCATTTAGGACATGCAAGAAGTAGCGTTTGTTTTGACCTTTTAAGACGCACTTTAAAGGCTCTAGGATACAAAGTTAAATTTGCTAGAAATTACACAGATATTGATGATAAAATTCTTAAAAAAATGCAAGAAAGTGGCAAGAATTTAGAGGAACTTAGTGAATTTTATATTTTAAATTATGAAAAAGATATGGAGGCTTTAAATGTTTTAGATCCTGATTTTAAACCTCGAGCCACGCATTATATTAAAGAAATGTTAATCTTAATCACAAAGCTTTACAATCAAGGCTTTGCTTATATTTTAGAAGATGGAATTTATTTTGATACAAGCAAAGATAAAGAATATTTGAGTCTTTCAAAAAGAACTTTAGAGCAAAATCAAAGCCGCTTAGAGAATTTTGCAAACAAAAAAAATGAGAGCGATTTTGTGCTGTGGAAATTTGATGAAAATTTTTATGAAAGCGAATTTGGCAAGGGAAGACCGGGTTGGCATACAGAATGCGTTGCGATGATTGAAGCTTTGTTTAAGAATCAATGTGATATCCACGCGGGGGGAGCTGATCTTTTATTTCCTCATCATGAAAATGAAGCTTCTCAATGCCGTTGTGCAAATCATTATCGCTTGGCTAAAATTTGGCTTCATAATGGTTTTGTGAATATCAATGGTGAAAAAATGAGTAAAAGTTTAAATAATAGTTTTTTTGTAAAAGATGCTTTAAAAGAAGTGAGCGGAGAGCATTTAAGATTTTATCTTTTAAGTGTGCATTATAGGGCTAATTTTAATTATTCTTTAGAAGATTTAAGGGCTTGTAAGAAAAGACTTGATAAATTTTATCGTCTTAAAAAGCGGCTTGTTATGGGAGAAATTAGGGATTTTAATCAGCAAAATATAAGTTTTCAAAGTGAAATTGCAAAAGAAATTTTGGAAATTTTAAGTGATGATTTAAACATTTCTAAAGCCTTAGCTGTGCTTGATGAATTTATCATCAATGCGAATTTAAAACTTGACGCACAGACTAAAAATAAGTTTTTAAAACAAGAGCTTAAGCAAGGACTCTGTGAGCTTTCGCAAATTTTTGGTTTTGGTTTTTTAGATGAAAATTTATATTTTCAATGGGGGATTAGTGAGGAGCAAAAGGCTATGATTGAGGAGAAAATTCAAGCAAGATATAAGGCTAAAAAGAATAAAGATTTCAAACAAGCCGATGCGATTCGCAATGATTTAGCTGAACTTGGAATTTCACTTTTAGATACCCCAAATGGGACGCTCTGGGAGTGTATAAATTAATGAATTTAAGAGAAGTTTTAATCCGCTTTAAGCCCTTTTATATCAAATATTGGAAGCATTTTTTCATTGCAATCATCGGTATGATTTTAGCAAGTGTTGGGACGGCTGGAAGTTTTTCTGCCATCAAGCCTATTATTGATAAAATTTTTATTGAAAAAAATGAAACTATGCTTTATATAGTGCCTTTTTTTCTTGTTTTTGCGTATTTGTTAAAAAATTGCGGAATGTATTTGCAAACTTATTATGTTTCTTATATTGGGACAAATATACTAAGAACTTTACGCTCTCTTGTCTTAGAAAATCTTTTGCGTTTGGATATATTATTTTTTAAAAAACACAGAAGCGGAGAGCTTATTAGTCGTTGCACTAATGATATTAACGCTCTTCAAATGATTGTTTCAAGTATCATTCCTGATTTTTTAAGAGAATTTTTTACAGCTTTGGGGCTCTTAATTGTGGTGATTTATCATAGTCCAAAACTTTCTTTTTTTGCTTTAATTGTGTTGCCATTAGTTGTTTTTCCTTTGATATGGTTTGCAAGAAAACTTAAAAAATATGCAAAAAGAGGACAGGAAAAAAACGCAGATTTACTCTCACGTTTGAGTGAAATTTTTTCTAATATTGAGCTGGTTAAAGCAAACAATACAGAAAAAAAAGAAAAGGCAAAATTTGATGTTGAAAATAGTGAGCTTTGTAAAATTCAGCTCAAAAACACTCGCGTCGATGCACTCATAAGCCCTTTAATAGAAATTTTTGGTTCTTTTGGAGTTGCGATAGTGATTATTATTGGGGGAAAAGAAGTGATACAAGGTGTTATGACTCCGGGAGATTTTTTCACCTTTGTTTCAGCCCTTTTTGCCATCTATAATCCTTTAAAAAGAATGACTTCTTTATATGGTAAATTGCAAATTGCAGTGGTAGCGAGTGAGAGGACTTTTTATTTGCTGGATTTAAAACCACAAATTCAAGGGGGTGCAAAGGAGCTTGAAAATATCAATCACTTAGAATTCAAACAAGTAAAATTTGCTTATGATGAGCATAAAGAGGTTTTAAAAGGCATTGATTTTGCTTTTAAAAAGGGTGAAATTTTAGCCTTTGTTGGTCCAAGCGGAGGGGGAAAAACTTCGATTATTGGACTGATTTTACATTTTTTTCAAAAAAAATCAGGGCAGATTTTAATCAATGGTGAAGAACTTGATAATTTTTCTTTAGAATCTTTACGCTCTAAAATCGCTTTGGTGACTCAAGATATTTATATTTTTAATGATACCATTGCACAAAATATCGCTTATAGTGGGGAAATTGATGAAGAAAAAATCATAGAGGTTTTAAAACTTGCAAATGCTTATGATTTTGTGATGCAAATGGGTGGAATTCATACAGAAATTTTTGAACACGGAAAAAATTTAAGCGGAGGGCAAAAACAAAGGATAGCTATTGCAAGAGCCTTGTATAAAAAGCCTGATTTGCTTATCTTTGATGAATCCACTTCAGCACTTGATAATGCAAGTGAGAGGGCTATCGTCCAAACCATAGAAAAACTTAAAAAAGAACATTTGATTTTAATGATAGCCCATCGTTTAAGCACGATTGAAAATGCGGATAAAATTGCCTTGCTTGATGAAGGAAAGATTGTTGCCATAGGAAGTGATGAGGAGCTTATGAGATTTTCTTCTGTTTATCAGAATTTTAAAAATCAAAAAGACAAAGCCGAACTTTAGTTAATTTTAGTTAAAATGTCTGTAAAAAAAGGAAAAAAGATGACTTATGATTTGATAAAACCTTTGCTTTTTAGACTTGAAGCTGAAAAGGCTCATTGTTTGGTTGAATTTTCTTTAAGGACTTTAAATATACTTTTACCGGGTGCTTTAAGCTTTTTAGCCCATCGATATATTGTCAATGATGAGAGTTTAAAGCAAAATTTACTAGGACTTCAATTTTATAATCCCATAGGTCTTGCAGGAGGTTTTGATAAAAATGCGACAATGATTAAGCCATTGAGTGCTTTAGGTTTTGGTTTTTTGGAATTTGGAACCTTTACACCAAAGGCTCAAAAGGGTAATGAAAAGCCTAGATTGTTTCGTTTAAGCCGACAAGAAAGTCTGCAAAATGCTATGGGTTTTAATAATCAAGGCAGTGATAAAATCACTTCAAGACTCTCTCAAATTTATCCTTTTGTCTTGCCTTTAGGTGCAAATATCGGTAAAAACGCCTTGAGTGAAGAGGCTTTAGAGGATTATCTTTATTTGTTAAGAAATTTTAAGGATTTGTGTGATTATTTTACTATCAATATTTCTTCACCAAATACTAAAAATTTAAGGGATTTGCAAAATGCAGAATTTTTAAGTACTTTGCTTGAAGAAGCCTTAAAAATTACTTCAAAGCCGATTTTGATTAAAATTGCACCCGATATGAAAATCAAATATGCTTTAGAGCTTTGCGAAAATGCTATAAACAAAGGTGCTAAAGGTTTTATCATCGCAAATACAAGCACGGATTATTCTTTGCTTGATAATCAACGCACTTTTGGGGGGATTAGCGGTAAGCTTATCACTCAAAAAAATGGAATCTTTTTTGAAAAACTTGCTAAGGAGCTTTTTGGAAAAGCGATTTTGATTGCAAGTGGAGGGGTTGATAGTGCTGAAATTGCGTATGAACGTATTAAAAAGGGTGCTAATTTGGTTCAAATTTACACAGCCCTTGTTTTTAAAGGTCCATCTTTGATTAAAACTATCAATGAAAAATTAAGCCTTTTACTCAAAGAAGATGGTTTTGTAAATATTTGTGAAGCAGTGGGAGCGGATTTAAAATGATACATTATGAAAAAACAATTCTTAAAAACAAACTCGAGGTTTATAGCTTTGCTGTCAATAAAAACAGCAAGGTCATTAGCGTAGATATTTTTTATAAGGTCGGTTCAAGAAATGAAACTATGGGAAAAAGCGGGATAGCTCATATGCTTGAACATCTTAATTTCAAAAGCACAAAAAACCTTAGGGCAGGTGAATTTGATGAGATTGTCAAGGGCTTTGGAGGAGTGGATAATGCAAGTACCGGTTTTGATTATACGCATTATTATATCAAATGTGCTCAGCAGCATTTAGATAAAGCTTTGGGGCTTTTTGCTGAACTTATGAGTCATTTGAGCCTAAAAGATGAGGAATTTCAACCTGAAAGAAAGGTTGTTTTAGAAGAAAGACGATGGAGAACTGATAACAATCCTTTAGGATATTTATATTTTAGACTTTTTAATCACGCTTTTATCCACCACCCCTATCATTGGACTCCGATTGGTTTTTTAAAGGATATTGAAAATTGGAGCATTGAGGACATTAAAGATTTTCATCAAACCTTTTATCAACCTAAAAATGCCATTTTAGTTGTGAGCGGGGACATTGAGAGTGAAGAAGTTTTTGAGTGTGCAAAAAAGCATTTTGAAAAGATTAAAAACCGCAAATCCATTCCAAAAATTCACACTAAAGAGCCTAAACAAGATGGGGCAAAGAGAGTGGAGCTTAAAAAAAATTCGGACACCGAACTTTTAGCTTTAGCCTTTAAAATTCCAAATTATAAACACAAGGATATTCCAGCTCTTAATGTTTTAGCCGAGCTTTTAGGAAATGGAAAAAGCTCTTTAATCAGCGAAATTTTAGTCGATAAACTCAATCTTGTCAATGATTATTATTCTTTTGTCAATGATAGCATTGATGAAAATTTATTTATTTTTATCTGCAATTGCAATCCTCAAATCAAGGCTGAAATGGTCGAAAAAGAATTGCTTAAAATTTTAACCTCTCTCAAGCAAGGTAAAATTTCAAACAAAGCCTTGCAAAAAGTGAAAAATAATATAAAAAGTGATTTTATTTTTTCTCTAAATACCGCAAGTGCTGTTTCTAATACCTATGGTTCTTTCCTTGCAAGAGGAGATTTAAAACCGCTTTTAAATTATGAAAAAGATACGCAGAATTTGCAAATTAAAGATTTAATAAGATGTGCAAATGAATATTTTGTGAAAGAAAATTCCACAACTATAATTTTAAGAAAGGATTAAGATATGGATAAGAATGTCATTATCGGTGCTATGACAGCACTTATAACCCCTTTTAAGAATGGCAAACTTGACGAGCAAACTTATATCAAGCTCATTCAAAGACAAATTGCCCATGGTATTGATGCGGTTATTCCTGTCGGAACAACGGGTGAAAGTGCAACTTTAACGCATAATGAACATAAAACTTGCATAGAACTTGCCGTGCAAACTTGTAAAAATACAAAGGTTAAGGTTTTAGCAGGAGCTGGGAGCAATGCAACTCATGAGGCAGAGGATTTAGCAAAATTTGCACAAGAGCAAGGAGCTGATGGAATTTTAAGCGTAACGCCTTATTACAACAAACCCACTCAAACAGGACTTTTTGAACATTATAAGGCTATTGCAAAGAGTGTGGATATTCCGGTGCTTTTGTATAATGTTCCGAGCAGGACAGCTTGTGAAATTGCTACAAATACAGCAATTAAGCTTTTTAGGGAGTGTGAAAATATTTATGGGATTAAAGAAGCGAGTGGAAGTATAGATAAATGTGTGGATTTACTTGCAAATGAGCCTAGAATGATTGTCATTAGCGGAGATGATGCGATTAATTATCCTATACTTTCAAATGGTGGCAAGGGCGTTATTTCTGTAACTTCAAATTTATTGCCCGATAAAATCAGCCTTTTAACGCATCAAGCTATGGAAGAAAATTTTAAAGAGGCGAAAAAAATCAATGACGCACTTTATCAAATCAATAAAATTTTATTTTGTGAAAGCAATCCAATCCCTATAAAAACAGCAATGTATATCGCAGGACTCATTGAAAAATTAGAATTAAGGCTTCCGCTTTGTCCTCCAAGTAAAGAAAATTTTGATAAAATTGAACAAACAATGAAAAAATATGAAATAAAAGGATTTTAATGAAGAGTGAATTTCAAGGAAAAACTTTAGTCATTAGTGGCGGGACTCGTGGTATAGGAAAGGCTATTGTTTATGAATTTGCTAAAGAGGGTGTGAATATAGCTTTTACTTATAATTCTAATGAAAATTTGGCTAAAGAAATTGTCGAGGATTTAGAAAACAAATACCAAATTAAAGCAAGGGCTTATGAATTTAATATCTTAGAACCAGAAACCTACAAAGAGCTTTTTGAAAAAATTGATAGGGATTTTGAACGTATAGATTATTTTATTTCTAATGCGATTATTTCGGGAAGAGCTGTCGTGGGCGGTTATACTAAATTTATGAAATTAAAACCTAAGGGCATTAATAATATCTTTACCGCAACCGTCAATGCTTTTGTCGTAGGGGCTCAAGAAGCTGCAAAAAGAATGGAGAGGATAGGGGGTGGAAGTATTATTTCTATCTCATCAACAGGAAATTTAGTCTATATAGAAAATTATGCAGGACATGGCACGGCAAAAGCAGCCGTTGAAACTATGGTAAGATATGCGGCTACCGAGCTTGGTGAAAAAAATATACGCGTTAATGTTGTCAGCGGAGGCCCTATTGAAACTGATGCTTTAAGAGCTTTTACAAATTATGAAATGGTTAAAAATGCTACAATCGAGCTTAGTCCTTTAAATCGTATGGGACAGCCCGAAGATTTAGCTGGTGCTTGTCTTTTTCTGTGTTCTTCAAAGGCTGGTTGGGTAACAGGACATAGTTTTATCATTGATGGTGGAACAACTTTTAAGTAAAATTGCGAAAGAAAATTTTGAATAAAATGTATTTTAAGGTAAATGATAATTTATATTTTTAAAAGAAGTGATAAAATCGCGTTTATTTGAGTTTAAAAATTTATTTTTGTAAAAAATGCTTAGTGTAAATTTTAGGAAAAATAAGAGTTTTTTATTAAAAATTTGAAAAATTGCTGTGTTTTGCAAAAAGCGATTTTATCAAGATTTTTTAACTAATTTTATTTGGAGTAATTCAGTCTAAATTTAAACTTTTAAAACAAAAAATTAAGCAAAAAGGGGATTGTAAATTTTTATTGATTGTTTGCAAAATAGTCTTTTAATTATAAAATTTAAGAATAAATGAATTTTTCATTTTACTTTTAAAGATATTATAAAGTAATTTTTTATTTCAAAATTAAATCTTATTTTTTTAAGAAGTGATTTAAAATATCCCCCTAAGGGGCTTCTCAAATCTTTTTCTTTGTGTTAAAATACAAAAAAATTCTTAAGAAAAGGAGAAAAAATGGCGTGTTTTACAGCGGCTATTGCAGAACTTGCTGTTGTGGCGGTGATTAAAAAAAGAGTGGAGAAGAAAGAAAAACTTATGGGCGTTAAAGAAGGTAAAATTGCTTTAAGTGTAAAACTTTCTTGGCTCATGAATTTGCTTTGGGGTGGAATTTTTTTACTCGCAATCGAACATATTTGGCACGGAGAAATCGTTCCTTGGTTTCCTTTCTTAACTGCTATGCAAAATCCTCAAGATACAAAGATGATGTTAGAAGAAATTCTAACTATAGGCGGTTGTATTGATTTATTTATCCCTTTTGTATGGTTTATAGCTTGTGTTTTCATAGATAAAATGACATTCCATAAAGGCTTAAAATGTGCCTAATACTTACCTGCTTTGCGGCTGTGGCAGCTTCTATTTTATGGTATTTTAAAGATGAGAAAAATCTTTATAAACTCGGCACACTTGCTCTTATGTATTGGGGAGCTTGTTTGATGTGGTTTGTGGATTGTTTTTTTGCTTTGATGCAAGAGGAGGCTTTTTTGGATTTAAGTCTTAATGATACCTTACTTGGAATTTTAATCATACTTTGTGGTGTGTTAATGTGGTTTGCAATTCTCATCTATAATGATCCCAGAAAGGTTTTAAATCACAAAAAAAATTTCGCTTAAATCAAACTTCAAGGTCAATCATACCTTGAGGTTTAAAATTCATTCAAGTTTGAGTTTCCAGCCTAAAATTGCACATAAGAGTGAAAATGCAAGAATGAGATTAAAATACAATTCCCCAAATCCCACAAGACTTATAGAACTTGTGCTGTATAAAAATCCTCCCATAGCACTATACATACAAATAAGGCTTAAACTTCCACTTTCAGCCATTTTTTTACAGGGACAAATTCTATAAATTTTTTTTTCATTTAAAGAAGGATTTTTTCCGCTTTTTTTTCTTAGCATTAATCCTAAAAACGAAAAGGCATTTAAAAAAATCAAATAATAAAGCAAAAATTTATTTAAACTCAATCAACTTCCTTAAAAATATCTCAACCAACTCGGCAAGTGTTTTTGCTCTTCTTTTAAAGAAGTTTCTCCGCCATGTCCGGGAAAAAGACGATAATCTTCTTTATAAGTCATAATTTTTTCTAAACTTTGTTTCATTAAATTCGCATCTGAATAAGGCAAATCCCATCTTCCTATGCTTTTAAAAAATAAAAAATCCCCGCTAAACATTAAATTTTCACCTACAAATTCTATCATCGTACAACCGGGTGTATGTCCGGGAAGAAAATGAAATTTAAATTTCAATCCAAAAAGCTCGATTTCATTTTCATTATCAATTAAAAAATCCGCCTTATGTTTTTCAAAACCTTGATTATATGGGTCTTGAAGGAAAAATTCATCATTTTTATGGATATAAATAGGAATATTAAATTCACTTCTAATTTTAGCATTATCCCATACATGATCAAAATGTCCATGAGTGTTGAGTATGGCTAAGGGTTTTTTAACATGAAGTTTGACAAAATCGTAAGCATTCACACCCGGATCTATGATAAATTCACCTTTATGTGTATTTAAAATATAACAATTTGTTTCATACGCCCCGCAAGCTTGTTTTAAAATTTGCATTTATATCCTTAAATTTTTTCGTTATTATATATTTTTTTGTTAAATTTTTTAAACTTTAATTTTCATATAGCTAAAATTTTATTATAATTTCAAAAATAAGCACAAGGGTCAATATGGATTATGAAAAAATTTTAGAAATTACGTGCAATTTTATCAAGCAAAAGGTTAAAGATGCAAGAGCAGAAGGTGTGGTTTTAGGACTAAGCGGAGGGATTGATTCAGCACTTGTGGCTCATCTTTGTAAAAAAGCTTTAAAGGATAAAATTTTTGCCCTTTTAATGCCTAGTTCTTCATCAAACAAAGACAATCTCAAAGATGCTTTAGAGCTTTGTGAAGAGCTTAAAATCGCATACAAAATTCTATCCATACAAGAAATTTTAACTTCTTTTTTAGAAAGATGCGAACAAGCGGACAAGATACGCATTGGCAATCTTTCTGCTCGAATTCGTATGGCTTTGCTCTATGATTTTTCTATGTTAAAAAATTTTTTAGTCATCGGCACTTCAAATAAAAGTGAATTACTCTTAGGTTATGGCACGATTTATGGCGATTTAGCCTGTGCTTTTAATCCTATAGGGGACTTGTATAAGAGTGAAATTTATGAATTCGCTCGCTTCTTAAAACTCAATGAAAAATTCATTCAAAAATCTCCTTCAGCAGATTTGTGGGAGGGACAGAGTGATGAATCGGACTTAGGTTTTTCTTATGATGCGATTGATAAGGGTTTACAAGCCTTAGAAAAAAATGATAAAGAAGAGCTTTTAAAACTTGATAAAAAGTTGATTCAAATGCTTAAAGAAAGAAGTTTAAAAAATGCTTTTAAAAGAAAAATGCCTGAAATTTTATCGCTTAAGAATTTTCAATGACTTGGCTTGATTGTTATTTTTTTAAACCTAATCTTTTTCAAAAAATTCTTGCTTTCTTACTCTTGCCTTTGAGTTTGGTTTATGTTGTATTTGCAATTTTAAATTTTCATTTGAGAAAAAAAGTGGATTTTCAAAAACCTATCATTAGCGTTGGAAATTTGAGTTTTGGTGGAAATAGTAAAACCCCTTTTTGTAAGGCTGTGGCAAAGGAATTTGAGGGAAGTTTTATTGTGCTTAGGGGTTATAAAAGAAAAAGTAAGGGTTTAGTCATTGTAAAAAATGATACAAAAATTCTATGCAGCGTCAAAGAAAGTGGAGATGAGGCGATGGAATATGCTTATGAGGAGCATATAAAGGGCGTGATTGTCAGTAAAAACAGAGAACTTGGAATCACAAAAGCCTTTGAGCTTGGGGCTAAGATTGTGATTTTAGACGATGCTTTTTCTAAATTTCATATTAAAAAATTTGATATTTTGCTTCAGAGTCAAGTCAAGCCTTATTTTAATTTTGTTTTACCAAGCGGTGCTTATCGTTTGCCAAAATTTTATGAAAAAAAGGCAAATTTGATTGCAGAAGAGGGACGAGATTTTTACACTCATTCTTTTACGAAAGAAAATCCTAATGCCATTCTCGTAACAGCCATTGCAAAGCCTTTTCGTCTGTATGAGCATTTTATCAAGGCAAGGGCTTGTTATTTTTTTTCTGATCATTATGAATTTAAAAAAGAAGAATTACAAGCTTTGCTTCAAAAGCATAATTGTGATACACTTATGCTTACTTTTAAGGATTTTGTAAAAATTAAAGATTTTGGTTTTAAATGTCAAGTGATAGAACTTCATATCGAGCTTAAGGAGCATTTAAAACAAGAATTAAGAAAATATATAGGGAGTTTTTATGCTTTTAGTGGAAAGTAGAAATGCAAACAATCAAGTGGATTTTAAAGAAGCTATTTTACACCCAAATGCTAAGGAAGGAGGACTTTATACTCCTTTGGAGCTGCCACAATTTGATGGATTAAAATATGCGGATTTAAATTATAAAGATTTTGCTTTAGAATTGATTAAAAGTTTTGATTTTGGTTCTGAAGAGCTTTTTGAAAAAGCTTTGCAAAGTTATGAAAATTTCGATGATAAATTTTGCCCGATTTTTTTAAGAAAAATTGATGATAAACTTTTTATCAACGAGCTTTATCACGGACCTACAAGAGCCTTTAAAGATATGGCTTTACAGCCTTTTGGAGTGCTTTTAAGGGAATTTTCTAAAGATAAAAAAATTCTTATCATCTGTGCTACAAGCGGAGATACAGGACCTGCGACCTTAAAGAGTTTTGAAAATTCTAAAAATATCAAAGTTGTTTGTATGTATCCACAAGGTGGCACAAGTGCCATTCAAGCATTGCAAATGAGGGCTTTAGATAGGGGTAATTTAAAGGTTTTTGCTATCAAGGGCAATTTTGATGATGCACAAAATACTCTTAAAAATTTGTTAATAAAAGCTGAATTTAAAGAGAAATTAAATCAATTAGGATACGAATTGAGTGCGGCAAATTCTGTGAATTTTGGGAGAATTTTATTTCAAATCATTTATCATTATTATGCAGCGGTTAAAATAGGCAAGGGCGAGGAAATAGACATTATCATACCAAGCGGGAATTTTGGTAATGCTTTGGGTGCATATTATGCTAAAAAAATGGGTGCGAATATTGCTAGAATTAAAATCGCTTCAAACGCAAACAATATCTTAACCGAGCTTTTTACCAAAGGAGAATATGATTTAAGAAATAAGAGCTTGAAAAAGACGATTTCACCTGCTATGGATATACTTGTTTCGTCTAATATAGAACGTTTGTTTTTTGATAAATTTGGAGATAAACGCACTAAGGAATTGATGCTTTTGCTTAAAAATGAGAAATATTTTTCTTTGCAAAAATGTGAATTAAAGGCTTTAAAAGAGGATTTTGACGCGGATTTTTGTGATGATGATTTGTGTATGAGTTTTATTAAACAAAATAAAATTTTAATCGACCCACACACAGCCACTTGTTTTAAATTCCAAGATAAAAATCGCACAAGTATTATTGCTTCAACCGCTGAATGGACGAAATTCACTCCAAGTATGGTTAAGGCTTTATATGATAGAGAATGCAAAGATGAAAAAGAAGATTTGCTAAAAATTTCTAAGCAGTATAATTTTGAGGTAAAAAAAGAGCTTTTAGCACTTTTTGATTTAGAAAATCAAGTTTCTAGGACTTATGAAATGAGTGAAATTGAAAATAAAATTTTAGAATGGATTAAACAATGATTATTATACCCGCAAGACTTAAATCGACGCGTTTTGCAGAAAAGATTTTATGTGAGATTAAAGGTGTGCCTATGTTTATCGCAACAGCTAGGCAAGTTTCAAGTGTTGATGAAGTTTGCATTGCTGTGGATGATGAAAAAGTTTTGCACATTGCTAAGGATTTTAATTTCAAGGCTGTTTTAACCCAAAAAAATCATGAAAGTGGCACAGATAGAATCAACGAAGTGTGCGAAATTTTAAAGCTTAAAAACGATGAGCTTATCATTAATGTGCAAGCTGATGAACCCTTTATAGAGAGTGAAAATCTTGCAAAATTTAAGGCTTTTAGTGAGGATTGTTTAAAGAGGGACGCTTTTATGGCAAGCTGTTATAAAAAAATCAGTTCCGCTCAAGCACAAGATCCTAATCTTGTTAAAGTTGTATGCGACAATCAAGGTTTTGCTTTGTATTTTTCAAGGGCAAAAATTCCCTATGAAAGGGAGAAATATACCGAAGATTTTAAGGGGCATTTGGGAATTTATGCTTATAGTGTCAAGGCTTTGAATGAATTTTGTCATTTTAAGAATTCTCATTTGGAAAAAGCTGAAAAACTTGAACAATTAAGAGCCATAGAAAATAGTAAAAAAATTAAAATGCTTGAAATTTCTACTCAAAGTATGGGGATTGATACAAAAGAAGATTACGAAAAAGCTTTAAAAATTTTTAAAGCTTGATTTATATGGTTTTATTATTGATTTAAATTATAATTAAATTTATATTTAAAATATATTTTTTGGTCATTATTAGTTTAATATAAAATAAAGCTAAAAATTTTATTTTTTGTTTATATTTACTTCAATGAGTGTTCTTGTAAGTATCAATAATAAAGATAGAATCGCTTTAATTTATGGCATTAGGATTAAAAATCTTTTAAGGGCTTTAATGACAAAAAGCTTTGCTTACCTTAATGTTAAGCATTCATTTTTTATTACAACGGATATTGTTTTACATTTCTAAATTTTTTAAAATTTTTCTTAATAAAATTCTCTCAATGCTTATTTTAGAATTTTTAATTTGCGAAAGTTTTGTTTTTATATTCTATTTATCTTAGAAATTCTTTTTATTAAAGAAAACTAAGTCATAACAAAACTTTCTACCAATCTTTGCACGAGCAAATTCCACCCATCTACAAGCACAAATATAAGCAATTTAAAAGGCAGTGAAATCATTATAGGCGGAAGCATCATCATACCCATAGACATTAAAACCGAACTCACAACCATATCAACGACTAAAAAGGGCAGATAGATTAAAAAACCTATTTCAAAAGCTGTTTTTAATTCCGAAATCATAAAAGCAGGGACAAGAACGCTCAAAGGCACATCATCAATGGTTTTTGGATTAGGAAGATTGCGTATGCGATAAAATAAAGCTAAATCCTTCTCTCTTGTATTTTTAAGCATAAAATCTTTGAAAGGTTTTATGCCGCGATTAAAAGCCTCTTCATAGCCTATTTCTTCAGCTAAATAGGGTTTTATGCCTTCATTGTATGATTTTGTTCCCACAGGTTCCATAATAAAAAAAGTTAAAATTAATGCCAAGCTTACCAAAATCGTATTTGGTGGCATACTTTGTGTTCCCATAGCTTGTCTTAAAAAAGAAAAAACTACAATGAGTCTCAAAAAAGAAGTAATCATAAAAATAAGACTTGGAGCCAAAGCAAGTAGAGTTAAAACGATGATAATATTGAGTGTTGTAACGAGTTGATTTGGAGTATCTGGGGCACTAAGACTTAAATTCACGGTGGGAATTGTTGCTTCTGGAGCAGCAAAAAGATACAAAGAAAAAAGCATTAAAAGAAAAAATTTTTTCAATTTCAAGCAACCTTGTTAAAATTAATAAAGAATGTCAAAATTTATTTTATCTTTTGCTATTTTAAAATCAGTTTAACTTTTTATAAAAGGCATTGAATTTTTTATCAATATAAATGCTCATAATTTTTATAAAAATTTAGAAATTCACAAATCAAAGTTAAATTTCAATTGTATTTTTATAAAAATTTAAACCGATATAAAACAAATTTAAAATAAATTTTGTATTTTTAATTCTAAAAAAACTAAGAGTTGTTAAAGCTTTATAAAAATTTTTAACTTTAAAATGTTAAAATATGCTTTAATTTTTTCAAGGGATTTAAAAAGAATGAAAACTTCGGTTATTGTTTTAGCAGCGGGACTTGGCACAAGAATGAAATCTCACAAACCTAAAGTTTTACAAAAAATTTGCAATAAGAGCATGATTTTACACATTTTGCAAAGTGCTTTTGACTTAAGTGATGATGTCAGCGTTGTTTTAGCTCATCAAAAAGAACTTGTAGCAAAAGAAATTTTACAATATTTTCCAAAAACACAAATTTTAGAACAAGATTTAAAACATTTTCCCGGAACTGCAGGAGCATTAAAAAATTACATCCCAAAGAATGAAAAAGTTTTGATTCTTTGCGGAGATATGCCCTTAATGAAATCTCAAAGTTTGCAAAGACTCATTGAAAATAAAGCTGATTTTACTTTGGCTGTATTTGAAACAAAAGAACCTAAAAGTTATGGTCGCGTGGTTTTTAAAAATCAGCAAATTGAAAAAATCGTAGAATTAAAAGATGCTAATGAAGAGGAAAAAAAAATTTGTTGTTGTAATGCAGGAATTTATGCTATCAATTCTAATCTTTTAATGCAAATTCTGCCCTTGATTAGCAATGAAAACAAAGCTAAAGAGTATTATCTCACAGATGCTGTAAAATTAGCTAAAATGAAGAATGCAAACATCGAAGCGGTTTTTGTCGATGAAAAAGAATTTATGGGAGTGAATGATAAATTCGAACTTGCCCTAGCTGAAAATATTATGCAAGAAAAAATCAAAGAATACTGGTCAAAACAAGGCGTGATTTTTCATTTACCTCATACAAGTTTTATTGACCCTGATTGTGAATTTATAGGTGAATGTGAAGTGTATGAAAATGTGAGAATTGAAGGTCAAAGTAAGATCATTAATTCTGTGATTAAAAGCTCTAGTGTGATTGAGAATTCTATAGTTGAAAATAGCGATATAGGACCCCTAGCACATTTAAGACCTAAGAATGAGATTAAAAACACTCATATTGGGAATTTTGTTGAGTGTAAAAATGCAAAATTAAACGGGGTTAAAGCAGGACATTTGAGTTATTTGGGCGATTGTGAGATTGAAGAAGGCACGAATATAGGTTGTGGGACTATAACTTGCAATTATGATGGGATTAAAAAACATAAAACCTTGATAGGAAAAAATGTTTTTATCGGTTCAGATACGCAATTGATTGCTCCTGTAAAGATTGAAGACGAAGTTATAATTGCAGCTGGAAGCTGTGTCGATAGAGATGTTTTAAAGGGATCTTTATTCATCAATCGCAGCCCTTCAAAAACCATAAAAGATTATTTTTATAAGAAATTTAAAAAATGAAAACCATACTTTTAGCTGTGAGTGGAAGTATAGCCTTTTATAAGGCTTATGAACTGATTTCTTTGTTTAAAAAAGAGGGCTTTAAAATCAAAGTTTTACTCTCTAAAGGACTTTTAAAATTTGCAAATAAAATAAGTTTTGAAGCCCTAGCTGATGAAGTACTTTGCGAGGAAAATGAATCTTGGAGTGATTCAAACAATCATATTGCATTCAGTAGAGATTGCGATATTGTTTTATTTGCTCCTGCGACGGCTCATTCTATCAATAAACTTGCACATGGAATTTGTGATAATTTATTCATTCAAAGCTTAATGGCGATTAAAACTAAACTCATCATTGCTCCTGCAGCAAATACGAAAATGTATCAGCATTTTAGCACTCAAAATTCCCTTCACATTCTTCAAAAACAAGGTGCAATCATCATCAAGCCCCTATGCAAAAAACTTGCTTGTAAAGATGAAGGCGAGGGGGCTTTGGCTGAAATTGATACGATTTTTAATACCACCAAAAGAGAGCTTTTAAGAGA
This sequence comes from Campylobacter cuniculorum DSM 23162 = LMG 24588, assembly GCF_002104335.1. NCBI lineage: Bacteria > Pseudomonadati > Campylobacterota > Epsilonproteobacteria > Campylobacterales > Campylobacteraceae > Campylobacter > Campylobacter cuniculorum. Next base: position 812,924 of record NZ_CP020867.1, read on the forward strand.
GGAATTTTTCACAGATAAAGCTGTGATTGTAACCGGTGGAGGCACTAAAGAAAAAATCGATGAAGTGCGTTGTATAAGTAATTTTTCAAGCGGAAAAATGGCAAAAGCAATAGCCGATGCCTTTTATTTTTTAGGAGCTCGGGTGATATTTTTAAGCAGTGTTAAATTTAAGGTCCCTTACGAGCTTTTAGAATTTGAAAATTCCAAAGATTTAAAAAGACTTTTAGAAAAATTTAAAGATAAAGACTTTTTAATTATGGTGGCAGCTGTGAGTGATTTTATCCCTGAATTTCATCAAGGGAAAATTAAGAAAAAAGAGCATTTGCAAGGCTTAGAGCTGAAATTTTTACCCAATGAAGATCTGCTTGAAAATCTTAAATTCAAGGGTAAAAAAATCGGTTTTAAAATGGAAGTTGATTCTAAAAATGCTTTGGAAAATGCAAAAAAATCCCTTTTAGAAAAAAAGCTTGATATGGTTTGTTTAAATGTTTTAGACAAAGAAAATTCCTTTGGTTCGGATAAAAATAAACTTTGTTTTATCACAGCAAATGAGCTTTTAAATTCCGCCTTAAAGAGTAAAGAAGAATTAGCTTTTGAACTTGCAAGGTTGTGTCAAAAACTATGAGTAAAATCAACGCAACCCTTCCCATACCAATGAAAGTTCTTGCAAAATCAGGTTATGGACGCTATACCTTGCTTTTAAATCACAGAAAAATTCAAACCAAAAGTATGATTGAGCTTGAAGTAGGAGCACAGTATTTGGCTGAACTTTATACTCAAGAAGGTGGAGTGATACAATTTAAAAATCTTTCAAAATGTCCTCATATACCATATTTTGAAAAGGGTCTTGCTTTGATGGTAGAAATTTTGGAGAGAAATTATGATTTTAAAAATTTCATCATTGAAAATCTTTTAGAATGCAAGGATAGAAACGAATATCAAATTTTAAAAGAAATGCTCTTTGCAAGTTTTGAAAACATCTATCATATTCCTTTTGTTTTTGAAAATAAAGCTTGTTTGTTTCAAATGAGAAAAAAAGGCGAAATTTTGGAGCTTTATTTTTATTTTAGCGTGTTTGGAGCTTTGAAAATTTTAATTGATAAAGGCGGAGTTTCAATTTTTACCCCATTTTTTAAGGTGCAAAATTTTCTTAATGAAAATTTAAAATTTAATGTTTTTCAAGATTCTAAGATTGAGCCTCTTTTTGCATTGAAAAGATTATTTGATTTTAAAGGATAATGATGAATGAGTTAAAACACCTTGCAATCGTGATGGATGGAAACAGACGCTGGGCTAAAGCTAAGGGTTTTTTGGCAAAATTAGGCTATTCTCAAGGTGTTAAAACTTTGCAAAAAATTATGAAAGTGTGTATTGAAGAAAATATTTCAAATTTAAGTCTTTTTGCCTTTAGTACTGAAAATTGGAAGAGACCACAAGATGAGATTGACTTCATTTTTGAGCTTTTAAATCGCTGTTTGGATGAGGCCTTAGAGCAATTTCCAAAAAACAATATCAAACTCCGTGCAATCGGGGATTTATCCCGCATTGATAAGGATTTAAGAGAGAAAATTTTTTTAGTGGAGAAAGAAACAAGGGCTTGTAATTTACTCTGCGTGAATTTAGCAATCAGTTATGGTGCAAGAGATGAGATTATACGGGCGGTTAAGCGAACCTTGGAGAAAGGTTTAGAACTCAATGAGCAAAATTTAAGTCAAAATTTAGACCTACCTTTAGATGTGGATTTGATGTTACGCGTAGGAAATGCTAAGAGACTTTCGAATTTTTTACTTTGGCAATGCTCTTATGCTGAAATTTATTTCAGTGAAACCTTATTTCCGTCCCTTACAAAAAGGGAATTTAAAAAGATTATAAAAGATTTTAGAAAAAGAGAGCGAACTTTTGGAAGGTGAAAACTAAGCTGTGAATGAATTTTTAATACAAATCATATTTTTAGCAATTTTAGGAGCAAGTTTGGGGTCTTTTTGTATGGGTTTAGCCTCGCGTTTGACTCAAAATCATAGGCTTTTTACCTTGCATTCTTTTTGTTTTTCTTGTAAAAAAAGACTTGGAATTTTTGAACTCGTTCCTATTTTTTCTTATCTTTTTTTAAGAGCAAAATGCAAACATTGTAAGGCTAAAATTCCTTTGATTTTATTTTTGAGTGAAATTTTGGGCATTATTTTGCTTGGATTTTGCTTTTATTGCAGTAAAAATTTTTATGATTTTTTATTTTTAACTCTTTTTGTATTTAATCTTTTCTTGCTTTCACTCATTGATATAAAGCTTAAGGCTGTGCCCGAATTTTTGCTTTGGACTGCTTTTTTCTTTGCTTTTCTTTATGCTTTTAGTGAAAAAGAATTTATCAATCTTTTTATCTTTGAGGAGTTAGACGGAGGATTTTTCTTCGATGCTATGCTCTTTGCGGGTTTTATGTTTTTGCTTAAAAATTTTATTGCCTTTTTGAGTTCTTTTAAAAAGGGTGAAAAAGAAGAAAATTTAGGCGAAGCCGATCTTATACTTTTAGCTTGTATGAGTGGAATTTTAGGTTTTAAATGGTGCTTTTTAGCTCTTTTTATTGCTGCGATTTTAAGTTTGCCCTTTTTTTTAATCCAAAAAAAACTCGCCTTTATACCTTTTTTAAGTCTTGCTTTTATCGCAATCTTATGTTATAAAAATTGGGAAAATTAAAATGAAATTAAGTTATAAATATATTTTAAATCAATTTTTAAGCACAAATTTATCAATATTTTTTGTGCTTTTTAGCATTGTTTCTGTCGTGTTTTTTATACAAATTGCTAATTTCACTTCAAGCATAGAAATCAGTTTTTTAGACCTTTTAAAACTCTATAGTTTTATGTTGCCACGAATTTTAATTTTTACCCTGCCGATTGCCTTTTTTATCGCTTTAACCTTAACGTTATTTAGACTTTCTAAGGAAAATGAAAGCATAGTGCTTTTTACCTTAGGTTTTTCTCCATTTTTACTCGCAAAATTTTTTTTAAAAATTGCAGCATTTGTGAGTGCTTTAATGCTCATTGTTGCTTTGATTATACTTCCTATTGCCTTTGAACTTCAAGATAATTTCATTGATTTTAAAAAAAGTCAGATTAAATTTAATTATAAAACAGGAGAATTTGGACAAAAATTTCTTAATTGGATGATTTTTATCGAAAAAGAAAATAAAAATAAATACGAAAATATCATTATGTATCACCCAAAATATACTGATAAAGACAAAGAGCAACTCATCATTGCTAAAGAAGCTCAAGCTGAATACAAACAAGATAGCATTACTTTTAGACTTGCTAAGGGTAAAATTTACAGCTTTGAAAATGATGGAAATGTCTTTGTGGGCGGTTTTGATGATTTATCGATTAACACTCAATTAGTGAATAAAAATTCAGGGATAAAGAAATTTTATCATTATTGGAATGATCTTTTTAGCAGTGAGCAAAAAGCTAGGGAATTTGTAATTTACACTACGATTGCACTTTTTCCTTTGGCTAGTGCTCTTTTTGCGTTGTGTTTTGGCATTGTAACTTACCGCTATGAAAAAGGATTGATTTATTTGGGTATGTTTGGAGTGATTGCTTTTTATTTTGGGCTTTTAAGTTCTTTTCATAAGCCTCCGCTTTTGGTTTGTGCTTTGATTTTTTCTAGTGTATTTTTTGCCTCTATTTTTTGTTTTAAAAAAATGATTTTAAGTCGGTATTGATGAAATTAAAACTTATTTTTTCTTATGATGGTTCAGCTTTTTTAGGTTCAGCCAAGCAACCTCATTTAAAAGGGGTTCAAGATGGTCTTCAAAATGCCTTGAAGCATTTAGGAATTTCAAAACCTGTTTTATTTGCTTCAAGAACAGATAAAGGAGTACATGCAAACAGAGCTGTTGCAAGCATTGAATGTGAAGACTTTTTTAAGGATTTAAAAAATCTTAAAAATCAAATCAATCGCTTTGCACATCCTTTCATCCATATTAAAGAAATTCAAAGGGTTGAAGAAGATTTTGAAGTAAGATTTTGCGTTAAGGCTAGGGAGTATAATTATGTTTTTTTTCACGGCGATTTTAATCCCTTTCTTGCAAGATATGTGCATTTTTATCCCCCATTTGATATAAAAAGGGCTCTTGAGATTTTATCCCTTTTTAAGGGCAAACACGATTTTAGGTATTTTTCTAAATCAAAAGGCTGTGCAAAAACAAGCACGAGAGAGATGTTTTATATCAAAGCTTATAGATATAAAAAAATCACCATATTTAAATTTAGAGCAAATGGTTTTTTAAGAGCACAAATTAGACTTATGGTGGCAAGTGTTTTGGCTGTTTTAGAGGGGCGGTTAAAAGAAGAAGAACTGAAAGAACAACTTGAACTTAAAAATTGCTATTTTCGTCTTTTAGTCCCTCCAAATGGGCTTTATCTTAGTAGAATCATTTATTAAAGAGTTTCATAAAAATCAAAAGACTTTTGAGTGAGTATTTTTCTCACCTCTTCTTGATGTTCTTTGCCTTTGGTTTCAAGTGTGATTGAAATCATCGCATCTCCATAATTTAATTTCGTTGAAAATCTATCATAGTCAATCTTGACTATATTGGCATTAGCATTCTTAAGACTATCTGTAAGATTGAGTAAGGCTCCGGGCTTATCGATGAGGGTTACATTGATTTGCATTTTGCGATGAGCCTTAAATAAACCTTTTTCTATGATGATATTAAGCATTTGCACATCGATATTTCCACCGCTTAAAATGGCTGCAATTTTTTTACGATGAGTCAGTTTAATCTTTTGATGCAATAAAGCCGCGACACTTGCAGCTCCAGCCCCCTCAACGATGATTTTATGTCTTTCAAGTAAAAAAAGCACAGCATTAGCAATTTCTTCATCATCAACAAGCACAAATTCATCAACACTTTCTAAAATGATTTTTAGATTAATAGAACTCACATCGCGAACCGCAATACCATCAGCAATAGTGCGGACACTATTAGAATTTAAAGCCTTTTTTGCGTGAAAACTTTCATACATAGCAGGAGCACCTTTAGCACCCACACCGATAATTTTAATGTGAGGATTTATCTGTTTAGCCGCACTTGCAATCCCGCTAATCAATCCCCCTCCGCCAACAGGAACGATAATGGTGTCTAAATCACTTATATCATCGAGCATTTCGAGCATTAAAGTGCCTTGTCCTGCCATCACAAGCTCATCTTCAAAAGGATGAATGAAAATGAGACCTTGTTCTTTAGCATAATTGATTGCAAAAGCATAAGCTTCATCGAAATTATCGCCTTTTAAAAGCACTTGTGCTCCTAAATTCTTTGTTGCACTCACTTTTAAAAGAGGGGTGGATTCTGGCATAACAATAATGGCTTTAATCCCAAATTTTCTAGCACTTATTGCAACTCCTTGTGCGTGATTTCCAGCACTCGCAGCGATGACTCCCTTGCTCTTTTGTTTTTGGCTTAAATTGGCTATTTTATTATAGGCTCCGCGAATTTTATAAGCACCCGTAAGCTGTAAATTTTCTTTTTTAAGATAAATTTCAGCTTTATAAAGCTCACTTAAAAAAGGTGCATAAGCTAAAGGGGTTTTGACTATAAAGTCAGCAATTTTTTGTTTGGCTTGATAAATTTTATTAAGCTCTAGCATTGTTTTTCCTATTTTGGTATTCTATCATTATACATTTATTTTGAATGAAATTAATGTCTAAATTTTTACATTTTTCTTTGACTTCATCATTGAAAATTTCAAGCTGAAGCCAAAAATTTGGTATCTTTTTTTCTATGAGTAGGGGCAAAAGCTCATTTGCCACTTCACCCTTGCGAAACATCAAAACCAAATCAATTTTATCTTTGATTTCACCTAAATTTCTATACACTTTTTCACCTAAAATCTCATTTTCTTTTGGATAAATGGGATAAATTTTAAATCCTTCATTTTGCAAAAATTGTGCTACTTGAAAAGAGCTTTTAGCACAATCAGGGCTAAGTCCGACAACGGCGATATTTTTAGCGGTTTTTAAAATTGTATCAATGACATTTTGCATTTATCTTCCTTGAGAAATAATCCTTTTGTATTCTATCATTGATAAATTTAATATTTTATTAAGCTGAAATTTATGGGGGGGGGTATAATGTTTTTTTTGTTTTGATTGAGAGGTAAAAAATGATTAAACAAGAAGATATTGTGGAGCTTAGTTTTGAGAATGGAGTGCATTATAAGATGTATTTACCTTTTAAGGAAAGTGATTATATACAAAAGATTGTGTTTAATACTAAAAAACCTTATGAATATGAAATGCTTTCATATATACTTACTCAAATTCCTAAAAATTCAACCTTGCTCGATATAGGAATGAATATAGCTAATCATAGTTTGTTTTTGGCAGCAAATGGTTTTAAAATATACGCCTTTGAGGCTAATTCTAAAATGAGTGCAATTGCTAAAGAAAGCATTCGACTCAATAGTTTTGAAGATAGAATAAAGATTTATGAATTTGGGGTGAGTGATAGGGATGAGAAGGCTTATTTTGAAAAAGAAAAACCATGGAATTTTGGTTCTATGTCTTTAAGCACCATTGATGAAAATCATCAAGAAAATTTAGATTTTATAGAGTGTAAAAGTATCGATAGCTTAGACATACAAGATGAAATTGCTTTGGTTAAGATTGACATTGAAGGTATGGAATCAAAGGCTTTAAAAGGTATGAAAGAACTCATTAAAAAGAATAGACCGATTATCTATGCGGAAGCAAATTTTGTTGAAGATTTTTTAAAAATTGATAGGATTTTAAATGAATTTAATTATGTGCATTGGGATATTTTTGGAAATTCGCCCACTCATTTGTATTATCCTATTGAAAAATTAAATTTAAATCAAATGCTTCAAAAAAATCTTTCAAATATCGCAGGACTTAAGCTTTATTGGACTGAATATATGCAAAAAGATTGTTTTTTGCATAGAATTGTAAATTCAAATTTAAACGAAACAAAACAAATGAAAAGGGATTTAACTTTAAATTTAAATGAGATGAAACAAATGAAAAAAGACTTGGCTTTAAATTTGAATGAAGTAAAACAAATAAAGGAATTTATTAAAGAATTGACAAAAAATACAGAAAATGTCAATCATCTTAAAAAAACTTTAACATACAGATGGGGAAAATCTTTAGTTGAATCTTCAAAATCTGTGTGTAAATTTTTTATCTTACCTTTAACTCTATGCAAAGATTATAGAGCGTTTAGGCAATATCTTAAAAAAAGAAATAAAAAATAATTTTTAAATCACTTGCATTTGAATGTTAAAAAATAAATGAGAATATTTTTCTAAAAATACTATGGGTTTTTAAATTTATCTTATAATATTGCAAAAATTTAAAAGGAAAATAAAATGAGTGAGCTTTATCCTTATATACTCATAGTGCATTTATTGTGTGCAATATTTTTTATAGGTTATTTGTTTGTCGATGTTTTGATTTTAGCCTTGATAAAGAAAAAATATCCTAATTTTGATAAACAGCTTTTCAATTCTGGTGGTGTAAAGATTATGCCTTTTATCGTCTTGCTTTTGTTTTTAAGTGGCGGAGCTTTGGCATCTTTTCATTTTAATCCACTTAATTTACTCTTTGTTTTAAAGATGGTTTTAGCTTTTGGCATTTTAGCTTTGGTTTTATTTTCTTTATTTTTTCATTTTGTTCTTAAAAAACCAAATCCTTTAGGGAAATTCATCCACCCTTTAGTTTTTGTCGTTTGTATTTTTGTTGTATTTTTGGCAAAATTAATGAATTTCGTTTTTATCGCTTTTTAAGCAAGACTCCGCATTCTAAATGGGGAGTATCCTTAAACTGGTCAAAAAATGCAAAATCAGTGATTTTATGACTTTGATTTAAAATTGTTAAATTTTCTTTAAGACTTAAAGGATTGCAGGAGATATAAATGATATTTTCAAAATTTTTTATCAATTCTATAACCCCTGTTGAAAGTCCTGAACGCGGAGGATCTACCAAAATATGAGAGAAATTAAAATCATCCAAATCAAGTTCTTTCAGCCGATAAAATTTTCTTTCTTTTTTAAAAGCCTTACTCAAATCTTCACTTGACATTCTTATGAAATTGATATTAGAAATTTCATTGAGAATGCAGTTTTTAAGGGCAAATTCGATATTTTTCTTACAAAGTTCTGTAGCTAAAACTTTTTTAAAGCATTTTGACAAAGGCAAGGTAAAATTTCCATAGCCACAATACAATTCAAGCAAGTCTTTTTTGATTCCATCTTTTAAAATCTTTAAAATCCATTCTATAATTTTTTCATTGATTGCCGTGTTGGGTTGAATAAAACAATCAGCACTGAATTCATAAAAAAATTCCTCATCTTTTATATTTAAACTTTGTTTTAAATTTTCTTGACCAAAAATCAGCTTTTTTCCTTTGCTTCTTGCAATGAGATTGATGTTAAGCTCTTTGCTTAAATTTTTTAAATCTTCTTGAATGCAACTTATATCTTTATGATAGAGCAAAGTTACACTAAAATCAAGTTTTGTGGCTAGAAATTCCGCCCCGAAAAGCTTTTGATTTAATTTTGAATTTGCATTGAGTTTTTCTAAAATTAAAGGCATAAAATTATAAATTTTTTTATTGACAAAATCTAAATTTTCAACAATATATTTTTTCTTATTTTTTGCATCAAACATTGCATAAAAAATCCCTTCATCATTATGAAAAAAGGATAATTCTGCCCTTGTTCTAAAATGTTTATGCGGTGAGGAAAAAAGCTCAAAATTCTGTGCATAAAAATCCTTAAATAAATTTTGAGCAATTTTTGCTTTTTCTTCTAAACTTTTAGCGTGAAAAAGATTTTCAAGCTTCATTGAATTTTTCTATAAAAAACCCATTCCAAGTTTGAGTTACGGGCATCAATTCTATTTCATTGACATTAATATGACTTGGCAATTTTATTAATGCAATGAAGACCTTTGCAATATCTTCAGCACTAAGAAATTGAGTATTTTCATAGAGTGCATCAGCTTTTTGCTTATCTCCTTTAAAACGTACCTCACTAAATTCGGTTTTACAAAGCCCTGGAGCGATATTTGTTACTTTGATATTGCTTCCCCTTAAATCATTTCTCAAAGCTAAAGAAAACTGCCCCACAAAGGCTTTAGTACCACAATATACATTTCCACCAAAATAAGGATTTCTTGCTGCAACAGAGCCTATATTAAAAATATAAGCACTTTTTTGTTTGCGAAGTAATGGGATAACAGCTCTTGCGATGTATAAAAATCCTTTGATATTGGTATCAACCATAGTATTAATATCATCAAGACTTAAATTATCAAATTCTTTTTGTTCAAGAGCTAAACCTGCATTATTAAGAAGAATTTCAAGGTCTTTAAATTCACGCGGTAAGTTTTCTATGGCTTCAAAAACTTCTTCTTGATTGCGGACATCAAGATTGAGTGTATGAATTTTTTCTTTAAATTCACTTTTTAATGTTTCTAATCTTTCTTTGCGTCTTGCAAGAGCAACAACTCTAAAACCTTCTTCAATCAAAGCTTTCACACAAGCTCTTCCAAAACCTGAACTTGCTCCGGTTACTAAGGCACTTTTCATTCTAAACTTCCTTCATAAAATAAATTTTCATTTGCTTTTAAACCTAAACTTTCTAAGTATTTTGCATTTTCTGTTTTGTGAGTGGCTAAAGCAAAATCTAAAGCATTAAATCCTAAATCATCAACTTCAAAAAGATGAGCCCCTTTACTGATTAAAAGTTTTAAAATTTGAGTGTCTCCATAGGCTGCAGCTTGCATTAAAACATTTTTAGAAGTATGTTCTAAGCTACAAAAAGTTATGAAATAGGGAATATCTTTTCCTATATTTGCACTTAGGGCTAATTTTTCATTGTTATTAATGTATTTTTGATTGACATTCGCTCCATTTTCGATGAGAAGCTTGATAATGTCTTTATTTCCAAATTCTATGGCATAAAAAAGCGGAGTTTTGCCAAAGGCATTAGCTTGATTGACATTCGCTCCATTTTCGATGAGAAATTTTGTATTTTCATAATTTTCTAAAGCATAAAAAATTGCACTTTCATAGCCCTCATCAATTTGAGCTCCAAATTTCAAAAGAAGTTTTAAAATTTCCGGACCTCTTTGGTTGAGCAAAGCTGATCTTAAAGCGAGAGTGAGTTCAGCTTTTGGAGGATTGTTTGCATAGATATAATCTTGCAAACGAGCACTTGTATAATTTTTATTTGCTACAAATTGAGAAAGAGGAGAAATATCCCTAAAAATTTTGGTTTCACCTACAGCCCAATTTAAAAATTCATTTAAAGCGTTTGAAGTGTAATAAATATTACTCCCTTCATCAAAATTAAAATGAGTTTGAAAATAATATTTCAAAGGCTCAATCGCTTCATTGTATTCTTGCCAAAAAGCCCGATAAAGCCTAAAATTTCCTATACTTTGATAAGCCCAATACCTAAAATACGCCCTAAGAGCATTGTATTTTTTTTCTAAATTTTTAGGACTATCAAGGCTTTTTTGATAATTGATTGGGTCTAAGCTAATTTCTAAAAGCAAATAATTAAACTGAAATAATTTTGGCAAATAAGAAATCCCCGAGCATATATTATTGTTTCCGCGAATTTCATTAGAAAGTTCGTAAAGTTTTTGTGTGAATTTTTGATTTTTTAAAGAATCCTCACAAGTTGAAACAATTTCAAACAAATCTTGATTTAAATGAGAATTATTTTTAAAAAAACTTGCTTGATGAGTCTTGATATAATCGCAACTCATCTCTTCTTCAGCCACACAAAAAACAAGATACAAACACAAAAATAATAAAAATCTCACTTTTCACCTCAATGTTTATTATTTTAGCTTAAGAATGACTTTAAAATTTAATTAGCCAATTTAAAATTATCAATTTGGTCAAAATTTAAATATTTGTAAATATTAGCCTTTTTCTTATCATTCAGTTTGTCGCTTACGATTTGCAAATATTCTTCTTTACTTGGAATTTTTCCAAGCAAGGCACAAACTGCTGCAAGTTCCGCACTACCCAAATAAACTTTTGCACCCATACCCATACGATTATCAAAATTTCTTGTCGAGGTTGAGAAAACTACGGCTCCATCATTGACTCTTGCTTGATTTCCCATACATAAAGAACAACCCGGCACCTCAATTCTAGCTCCAGCAGCACCAAAAATACTATAATAACCCTCTTTAGTAAGTTCAGCTTTGTCCATTTTTGTCGGCGGTGCAATCCAAAGTCTTGTTTTTAATATACCTTTATCTTTTAAAATTTCACCCAAAGCCCTATAATGTCCGATATTTGTCATACAAGAACCAACGAAAACTTCATCGATATTTTTTGGTCTTTTATCATCTTCTAAAATTTCACTCAAAGTTGCCACATCGTCAGGGTCATTTGGACAAGCTAAAATCGGCTCTTTAATATCATTGAGATTAATATCAATAATATAGGCATAATTTGCATCTTTATCAGCCCTTAAAAGAGTAGGATTCTCAAGCCATTGACGCATTTTATCGGCTCTTCTTGCAAGAGTTGCTTTATCTTCATATCCTGCATCAATCATGGCTTCAATCAAAGAAATATTAGAATGTATATATTCACTCACACTTTCAATGCTCAAATCCACACTACAAGCTGCTGCACTTCTTTCAGCACTTGCATCACTAAGTTCAAAGGCTTGTTCGACTTTTAAATTCGGTAAGCCTTCTATTTCTAAAATTTTACCTGCAAAAATATTTTTCTTATTTTTCTTTTCAACCGTGAGTTGTCCTTGTTTGATAGCATAATAAGGAATAGCATTAACAAGGTCTCTTAAGGTGATTCCGGGTTGTAATTCTCCACTAAAACGTACCAAAACACTTTCTGGGACATTTAAAGGCATAGAACCAGTTACAGCTGCAAAAGCGACCAAACCACTTCCTGCTGGAAAAGAAATACCAATAGGAAATCTCGTGTGAGAATCCCCGCCCGTTCCAACTGTATCAGGCAATACAAAGCGATTGAGCCAAGAATGAATCACTCCATCTCCGGGTTTTAAACTCACTCCTCCGCGACTTGTCATAAAACTTGGTAAAGTGTTATGTAAATTTGAATCGCTAACCTTTGGATAGGCCGCAGTATGACAAAAACTTTGCATAACAAAATCAGCATTAAATCCTAAACTTGCAAGTTCTTTAATCTCATCCCTTGTCATAGGTCCTGTAGTGTCTTGAGAACCTACGGTTAGAGTTCTAGGCTCTATATACATACCCGGCCGCACTCCTTGAACTCCGCAAGCACGTCCGAGCATTTTTTGAGCAAGGGTATAACCTCCTTGACTTTCTTTTGGTTGTTCAGGTTTTATAAAAATATCTTCTTCTTCAAGCCCTAAAAATTCTCTTGCTTTAGCACAAAGCCCACGTCCTATGATAAGAGGAATTCTTCCGCCGGCTCTGACCTCATCAAAAATGGTATTTGGAGTGAGTTTAAATTCAGCAATACTTTGTCCATTTTTGACAATTTTTCCTGCATAGGGATGAATTTCAAACTCATCTCCCATTTCAAGCCCTGTTACATCGCAAACAATCGGTAAGGCTCCACTATCTTGTGCGGTATTAAAAAAGATAGGAGCTATGGTTGAGCCTATAACAATACCTCCGCTGTGTTTATTTGGAATTCCTTTAATTTCTTTACCCAAATGCCATTGTATGGAATTTATTGCCGATTTTCTGCTCGAACCTGTACCTACAACATCGCCGACATAAGCCACTTCTAAGCCACTTTTTTTAAGTTCTTTAATTTTTTCTAAAGAACCTGCCTGACGCACCTTAAGCATAGCATTAGCATGTAAAGGAATATCGCTTCTTGTGAAGGCATCTCCTGCGGGACTTAAATCGTCAGTATTTGTTTCACCTGCGACTTTAAAAACAACGCATTTAATCACTTCAGGTAATTTTTCTTTCTTTAAAAACCATTCAGCTTTAGCCCAGCTTTCAAGGATGGATTGAGCATAGGCATTGTTTTTGCTAAGTTCAGCTATGGTATGGAAATCATCATGAACAAAAATAATATTTTTAAGCACTTCTGCGACATCTTTGGCAATATCTTCTTGCTTTAAAGCCTCGATTAAAACCTTAACATTATACCCACCTAACATCGTTTCAAGCATAGATAAAGCTCTTTTTTTATCGATACTTGGAGCTTTGATTTTATCCTTTAAAATTGCATCTAAAAATTCGCATTTAATCAAAGCTGCATCATCGACTCCCGGATTGACTCTTTCTTGTAAGAGTTTTGCTAATTCTTCATCATTATTTGTTTTAAGCAATTCGCAAAGTTCTTTAGTTTGAGTTGCATTTAAAGGTAGAGGGGGGACACCTAAAGCTTTTCTTTCTGCGACCAGTTTATTGTATTCTTGTATGAAAGACATTTTCACTCCTTTAAAATTTTTTTTGTTATAATTATAACGACTAAAAGGATAAAAAATGTTTAAACTTTATTATAAATCTCCTATATGTTACTTATCTTTACACAGCGATGGAAATTTTTTAATAAAACTTGATTTTTGTCAAGAAAAAAGAGAAGAAAAAAGTTGTGAGCTTCTTGAGTATGCGAAAAATGAACTTGAGCTTTATTTTTCTAAGAAATTAAATGTTTTCAAAACCCCTTTAAAGATTCAAGGGAGTGATTTTGAACAAAAAGTATATAAAGCTTTAATTGAAATTCCTTATGGAAAACTTCAAACTTATAAACAAATTGCTGAAAAAATAGGACATAAAAATGCTTTTCGTGCTGTTGGGAACGCAAATTCTAAAAATGAACTTCCTATTTTTATCCCTTGTCATAGAGTTATAGCTTGTAAGGGACTTGGGGGATATAGTGGGGGTTTGGGGATTAAGAAATTTTTACTTCAGCTTGAGGGGGTTGATTTAGCTCAATTTGCCTAAATGAATTCTTTTTTGATTAAAATCTTTTGTTTTGTAATATTCTTTGACTAAAGGATTTTTAAATTCCATTCTTTCCTTAAAGTTTCTATCAGAATAAAAAGATATAATCTAAGAAATGTCTGGAGAAACACCCGCTAGATGTGTGGCGGTGACTTCAGGCATTTTATCGACGACAGCTCTAAATCTAACATTTTTATTATTTTCCCATTGTTTTATAAATTATTCCTTTCAAATTTATATTTGTTTTAATTTTTTGTTTGATGTGTTTGATTATTTTCTTGTATAGAATTTATATCTTTTGTTTTGTAATATTCTTTAACTAAAGGATTTTTAAATTCCATTCTTTCCTTAAAGTTTCTATCAGAATAAAATGTTACAATAATATCATCAAAGGGGGATAGTGGCGTTTTCGGGAGACCCTCCCCTTTGATTTTATCAGTTGCTACTCTAATCTAATACTCTTATCATTTTCCCATTCAAATAGTTTTGCTGATTTGTTTCCTTCAATATCAATAAAAGGTTCATTTGGTTGCATAATGATTAATGATATAAAACATTCATTTACAAATTTAATGCTAGGACTTTTATATAATAATTTCTTTTTTGTAATTTAAGTTTTTTAATCATTAATAAAATTATCTTATTAATATTTTTTACTCTTAATGATTATTTTGTAAAAAGCGTTTTTATTTCAATGATAATATTTTTTTAACAAGCTCTAGTATAACTCTTTAAGAAAGATTTTGTTATAGGCTTTGTTTTGTTTTTATAAGCTTTTTAAAATATAGAAATTTGTGTTTTTTTAAAATCATCTAAATAGAATTTCTTACTCATATAACCCTTAAATATAAAATTTCAAAAATGTTCTATCATCTCTTAAACTTTTATCATCTAAGATTTAGAGCGTATAAATTAGAATTAATCTTAAAAAATTATAAAAATGACAAAAACATACTCAAAGCAAAGAAGCATTTAAGCTATAGATTAGAAATGGCTTTGGTTAAAGCACACAAAGCTTAGTATAAAGGTGGATATATTAAATTTTTAAGGAATTTAGAGTCATAAAAAAGATTTTAATCATAGTTTATAAATTGAAAAATAAAAATCATATTTTAAATATCTTAGCTCATTTTTATGAAAAAAATGAGGAATTTTGATAATTTAAAATACATTTAGAGCAAGAAAGCGAGGGACAAATCACAATAGAGGAATTATTGAATTTAGGAAATTCTATAAGAGCCTATTTGAAAATATTTAAAGAACCTTTCATGGATGAAAAAGGTGGAAAAGTATTTGAATGGGAAAATAATAATAGAGTGCGTTTTAGAGCTGTAACAGATAAAATCAAAGGGGAGGGCGACAACTTCCACTCAACCCCCTCTGATGAGTTAATTATAACATTTTACTCTGATAGAAATCTTAAGGAAAGAATGGAATTTAAAAATCCTTTAGTCAAAGAATATTACAAAATTACAAAACAAAAGATGTAAATTCTATACAAGAAAATAATCAAACACATCAAACAAAAAATTCAAACAAATATAAATTTAAAAGGAATAATTTATAAAACAATGGGAAAATAACGAAAATATTAATTTTAGAGTTATTACAGACAGAATGAAGTATTCACAAAAAACGATAGAAAATATCAAAGGGGAGGGAGTCAACTTCCACTTTCCCCCTCTGATGAGTTAATTATAACATTTTACTCTGATAGAAATCTTAAAGAAAAAATGGAATTTAAAAATCCTTTAGTTAAAGAATATTATAAAACAAAAAAAGATTATATTAATTTTTGATTGTAGAGTTTTAAAAAGAGATGTTGTAGAATTTAGGAAAAATTTTAATAATTTGATTATTAAAATTTCTTTATCTCTTTCTTATAATTCTTTTAGCAAACTCGCAGTAAAATACCGCATTTATTATCTTTAACAAGATTTTCTATGAATTCTTATAATGTTTTAGCTTGGCTTAATTTTTTTGTTGCTGATGTTCGCGATGGTTTAGGACCTTATCTTGGAGTGTTTTTGAAAGGACATGGATTTTTAGAAGGGCAAATCGGTTTTATCGGCACAATTACTTCACTTAGCACGCTCATTTTAGGAATACCATTTGGAATTTTAGTCGATAAAACGCACTATAAACGCACACTTATTACTTTCTGTATTCTTATGATTATGTTTAGCACACTTGCAAATTATTTTTATCCAACCTTTATTTTCACGCTCCTTGCACAATTTAGCATTTCTTTGTGTGCAGTGTTTCTTGCTCCTGCATTTGCGGCATTGACACTTGGAATTGTAGGACAAAAAGCTTATGCACAGCAAACAAGTCGCAATGAAGCCTACAAACACGCTGGGACAGCCTTTAGTGCAGCTTTGAGCTTTGTATGTGCTTTATATTTTGGAATCGCTTCAATTTTTGCTATCACTACATTTATGGGAATTTTTTCTTTACTTTGTCTTATATTCTTACGCAATGCTTTTATCAATCACGAAGTAGCAAGAGGTGCAGAAGTAAGCCTTGAAAAACCTAAAAATCCGCTCAATGAATCAAAATTAGAAGAAACTCTAATGCAACCACAGAAAACATTTAAATTTAAACAGAATTCTAATGAGCAAAAGGCTTCTTTTAAGCTGTTTAAAGCAATTTTCGATAAACAACTTCTTGTGTTAAGTGTTGTGCTTTTTTGTTTTCACCTTAGCAATGCTGCAATGCTTCCACTTTTAAGTCAAAGAGCACACACCTTAGGTGTAGATTCTAGTGGAGCATATGCGGCAGCAACAATTATAATTGCACAAGGCACAATGATTTTTGTTGCTTTATTTTGCGGAAAATTCTTAGACATTTCTCAAACACAAAATGCATACAAACAAAATAATATATTAAATTCGTTTAACACATTGATTATATATATAAAAACGAGAGTCTCTAAAACGCAAATCATATTAATTCTTATGGGAATTTCTCTTTTTGAACTTTTGATTCGCGGACTGATTGCTGCGTATTTTGAAAATATCAGCGGTATGATTATTGTGCAAATTTTAGATGGTGTTGGTGCAGGGATTACGGGTGTGATTGTGCCGATTTTGGTAGCATTTATCCTAAGAGGGAGTGGGCATATCAATGCCGGACTTGCTTTTGTAATGACCTGTGGAGGCGTTGGCGGGGCATTGAGCGGAAGTTTAGGGGGCTTCATAGCACAATACTATGGATATTTTATGGCATATATGGCTCTTGCTTTAGTCGCTGGAATAGGGCTTGTTATATGGTGTTTGTTTGCAAATATATTTAAAAATAATGATAAAAGGATACAAGAATTTTAAAATTAGGATTTTGAAAAATTCCTTATTTTGTGATGAAATAATCCCCATTAAAACTCACAAGGGAATAGGCTCTTTCATCTCCTATGCTATCCACAAGTTCATCTATGCTTAAAAAACTCAAACTATCTGCTTTAATGTATTTGCGTACTTCTTCAATATTTTTATGGGCACTGATAAGCTCTTCAAAAGTTGGCGTATCTATACCATAAACATCGGGGAATTTGATTTCAGGACAGGCGATTGCAAGATGAATTTTACTTGCTCCTGCACTGCGAAGCAAGGAAATGATTTTTTTAGAGGTTGTTCCACGCACTATGCTATCATCAATCACTACAATTTCTTTGCCCTTCAAAACTTTTCCCATAGGATTTAATTTGAGTTTAACCTTTAAATTTCTGAGTTCTTGAGTGGGCTCTATGAAGGTTCTACCCACATAATGATTCCTTACAATTGCCATTTCAAGTGGAATTTTAAGATAATGTGCAAAACCTATAGCAGCACTCACTCCACTATCTGGAACAGGCACGACAAAATCGGCTTTATAGATGAATTTTTTAGCTAAATTTTCACCCATTTTCTTACGCACTTCATAAACGCTTTTTCCTTCAACAACGCTATCAGGACGTGCAAAATACACATATTCAAACGCACAAATTCTAGGCTCACTTTTGAAAAGCTCTATGCTTTCAAATTGTTCTTGTCCGAGTGTGAAAATCAGCATTTCTCCCGGAAGTATATCACGTATAAATTCAGCTTCTATTAAGTCAAATGCACAGGTTTCACTCGCTATAATATAGCCTCCGTCTTTCAATCTGCCCAAAGAAAGGGGACGCACACCATAAGGGTCTCTCGCAACATAAAGCTTTTCTTTATCCGCCAAAACAAAACAATACGCACCAACGCAATCTCTAAGGCTTTCTATAAATCTTTCTTTTAAATTTTGTTTTTTGCTCCTTGCAATTAAATGCACGACATTTTCGGTGTCCATATTTGTTCTAAAAATCGCACCATCTTGAATGAGTCTTGTTCTTACTTCATCTTTATTGACTAAATTTCCATTATGAGCTAAGGCTATATCGCCTAAAATACAAGTTGCAGCTATGGGTTGAGTGTCATTAAGACTTGAATTTCCTGCTGTAGAATAACGATTGTGCCCGATTGCAAGCTCACCTTCTAAACTTTTGAGCTTTTCTTCATTAAATACTTGACTGACTTCGCCTTTAGCCTTAATGGTTTTTATGTTTTTGCCATTGCTGACACTGATTCCACTTGCTTCTTGCCCACGATGTTGCATAGCAAATAAAGCATAATACGCATAAGTGCTTGCATTTTTTGAATTAATCACTCCAACCACAGCACACATTTAAATTCCTAAAAAATCATTAATTGAATACAAATTTGGCTCTTTAGAAACAAGCCATTTAGCGATTTTAATCGCACCTTTAGCAAAAGTAGCCCTTGAAGTTGCATTATGAGTGAGTTCTAAGTATTCTCCATCTTCATAAAAGCCTATAGTGTGGCGTCCTACTATATCTCCACCCCTTAAACTCATCACAGCAATTGTGTCTTTATTGCGTTCTCCTATGATTCCATCGCGTCCGCTTATACGCACTTTTTCTAAGTCCAAAAATCGAGCTTTTGCAACATTTTGTGCCAGACTCATTGCCGTGCCACTTGGAGAATCCTTTTTATGACGATGATGCATTTCTAAAATTTCTATATCGAAATTTTCAAGCAAGGTGCTTGCTTTGTTTGCAAGATAGTTTAAAACCGCTACTCCTAAAGACATGTTGGTTGCATAAAATACGGGCATCACTTCAGCTGCACTTTGTAAAAGTTGAAAGGTTTTTTCATCAAGTCCTGTTGTGCCTATGACTAAGGGTTTGGGATTTGTTCTTGCAAAATTTAAGAGTTCTTTTGTGCCGATGGGAGAGGAAAAATCAATCACCACTTCACAATTTTCAAAAAACTCACTTATATTGTCATTTTGGTCGAATAAAGCAGAGGCTTTTGCATTTTCCTCTTCTAAACAAAATTGAATTTGTTTTCCCATACGCCCTTTTGCACCATAAATTCCTATTTGTAGCATTGTCTTCCTTAAGCTTTGTATTATATAAATTGTAGCATTTGCTTGATTAAACTTAGATAAGCTCAAAAAATAAATTTATTTTTTTGAGCGAAATTAAATCTTTTTGTTTTAATATTATTGAGCTTCGCTCTAAAAATAATTTAAATTTTATATTTAAAATTCATACTTTTAACTCAAAATATATAGAAATATTACAAACTAAAAATTTTGTTTTTTAAATTTTGAAAGATAATCTTTAATCCTTGTTTTTTCACTTTCTTCTAATCTTATAAAAGAAATTTCTTTAAGTTTTGAGAGCAAAAGATTTTCGTCAGGGATTTCATCCTTGCCGATTTCTAAACCTGTAATGACACTTCTGCTTATCAAAAGTCTTTTGCTTTCGCTTTTTCTAAGCCCCCAAATGCTATGGATTGCAAGTTCTTTGTCTTTAAAACTCCCCACATAAAGCATTATATGTCCTTTAAGATAAAGCAAACTTAAATAAGGTTTAGCAAAATTTTTTAAGAATTCTTTTTTTTGAGTGTTGCTTAAAAAACTTATATCAAAATGTGAAAAAGCATTATTTTGTGCTAGAGAATTTCGAGGCATATATAGACCAAAAGGCACAAAAATATCGTGTGTGAGTAAAGAACAATCGCGTTCAAAACTATATCCGCCCCAACCATAAGGCAGATTTAGAACTTCAGATAATTGATGTTTTAGATGCAAGTCGTTAAATTCTAAAGGGAAATTTGCTGCCTTATCTTTAGCAATTTTGTATTTATTTTCTCCAATTTTTCCATAATAATATTCTTTATCGCTTTTATAATAAGGATAAATCGCACCTATTCTTGTTTCAAAAAAATATCTTCCTTTTTCATCAAAAACAGGCATTTTTTCAAATAAAGGTGTGATAAAATTGAGATTTTCGTAAATTTTTGTTCTGTGTTCGCTAAAAATTTCTAAGGCATCGGTTTGAATAAAACCAAAACTATTTTCAAATCTTACAAAGGCATAGCGTTTATCTTTGGTTAAATGGGAAATTAAAACAGGGCTTCCTATATTTAAAATATTATCGATTGCATAATCAAAAGGAATTCCCTCGCCTTCTTTAAAAGGATTTTTTAAAATCAATCCTTGAGTTGGAAAATTTTTCAAAAGAGTGTTTTTAATCACCAAAGCCTTTTTATTAATACTTCCTAATGCTGAAATATTAGCATTTATAATATTTTTTTCAAACCAAGATTTAGGAATGATTTGCTTGTTAAAAAAATAATATTTATTGTTCTTATTTAAATAAGCCTCAAAAGACCAAAATAAATTTTTAGAATTTAAATTTCTAAAATCACTATGCCAAGCAGAGAAAAAATATTTTTTATATGTTTTACCATCGTTTTTAAAAAACTCTTTAGAAACCGGAAGCAAGGAGAGATTTTGTTCAAAATCAAGTTTTGCGTAGTGTTTTGAACGCGAATTCATTTCAAAATTCGTTTGATTTAAAACTTCATTTGTGTTTGTTTTCAAAGAGCAAGCTGTAAAAATGAGTGCAAATATTAAAAAAATATAACGCATCAATAAACCTTTGCTAAAAAATTGTTATAATTATAATCAAGGAAAAATAATGCTTAATAAATTAGAAAAAATTTTAGAAAGGCACAATGTTTTTTTAAGCGGTGGAGCAGGTGTTGGAAAATCTTTTTTAACCAAAAAAATAAAAAATTCCTATGAAAAACAAGATAAAAAAGTCATCACCTTAGGTTCAAGTGCCTTAAGTGCTATTAATATCGGTGGGATAACTTTACACAGCTTTTTTTGTTTTGGACGCTGTGTGAATTTAGAAGAGCTTTATCTTTATGATAAAAAACAAAGAAAAAAACTCATTCAATTAGAAAAAATTCTCAAAAAGATTGATCTCATTATTATCGATGAAATTTCTATGGTGAGTGCAGACCTTTTAGATATGATTGCTTTTAGGGTTAAAAGCTTTGGTTTTAAAGGGAAATTTTTAATTGTAGGGGATTTTTTTCAATTGCCTCCTGTGATAAAAGATAAGCAAGTTAATTCTTTATTTGTCAATTCCCATTATGCTTTTTCTTCTTTATTTTGGGAGGAATTAATGCTTAAAAATTTGAGTCTTTCTGTGTCTAAAAGAACTCAAAATGAGCAGTTTTATGAAAAACTTTCTCTATTAAGACAAGGAATTTTTAATGATGAGCTTTTAGAATATTTTCAAACATTTCTCTTAAATCCAAAAAAATTAGAAAGTGAATTTGATGATTTTACCTTACTTTGTGGGATAAACAAAAAGGCAGATGATATCAATGAACAAAGATTAAATAAAATTCAAAATCCACTCTTTTCTTTTAGAGCTGAATTGACAAAAGAGGATGAGGATTTAACACAAGCTCAATTTGATTCTTGGATAAAAAGCCTTAGCATCGTTGAAAATCTTAAGCTTAAAGTGGGTGCAAGAATCATTTTCACTCTTAATAATTTTGATAAGGGATATTTTAATGGCGAACAAGGCATAATCGATGAAATTTTAGAGCAAGAAAATAAGTTTTATATCAAAATCATCAAAAATAATGGTTGTGAAATTTTACTTGAGCCTTATACTTATTTATTTGAGGAGGTCAAACAAATAGGAGAGGAAATTTTTACCGCTATTCGTGCAAGTGTGAGTCAATTTCCTATAAAATTAGCCTATGCTATCACCATTCACAAATCGCAAGGAATGAGCATTGAAAAGCTTATTTGCGATATTGATAATATTTTTGAAAACGGACAGCTTTATGTCGCTTTGTCACGTGGTATTAATCCTAAAAATCTTAAAATTTTGTATTCTAAAAGCTTGAATTTTAAAAATTATTTTGTTAATGTTTTAAAAACTGATGAAAATGTTAAAACTTTTTATAGAGAAAATGACTTTCTAGATTTAGAAAACGATGAGGAATAAAAATGAAAAAATTGCTTTTGGCTTTGCCTTTGATTTTAAGTGCAAACAGCCTTGAGATTGAAAATTTAAGAACAGATCTTTATTCTAAAAGTGGAGTTAATGTGTTGAAAAAAATTGAACTTTCTTTAGAATTTGAGGGAGAGAATGTGGATTCAAAAAAAACTCAAATTATTGATAGCGTTAATACCGTAATTTCGGGATTTTTCTATGAGGATATTTTCACAGAATCGGGTAAAAATAATTTTAAAAAAACTTTAGAAAAATTCATAGAAAAAAAATATAAATTTAAGGTTGATGAGATTTATATTTTATCCTTAAGCGGGATAGAAAAATTTGATATTGAGGAATTTAAAAAATTTTTACAAAGCACAGAGGCTAAAGAAAAAAATACAGAAAATGAGCTTAAAAAAATTCTTGACAATATAAAAGTACCTGAAGTAAAAGAAGTGCAAACTCCGCATATACCAGAAATACCAAAGGATTTTTTTGATAATAATGAGCAAAATTTAGATGATACAGATATTAATCCTAAAAATTTAGATATTCCGAAAATCACACCGGATATTGAAGAAAAAATTAAAAGAGATTTAATCAGCAATCAAGAGCTTAACCGGTCTGAAAAAGCTAATATTTTAGAACGAAATCATTTAAAAGAAGATTCATCTTTAGGACAAAATTTAGAAACAAATCAAACCGAACAAAATTCAAATTTAAATCAAAATTTAAACGGATTTGAGCTTAATTTTGATGAAAACGAAACTTCGATTTAAAAATTTTTAAAATTTGTATCCAAAACTAACGCACTAAATCGTAATTTTTTGGAAATTTTGGTATAAAAATATTTTCATCAAGCTTAGTGTTTTTACTTTGCTTTAAAAGAGTGATTAAAACATAATTTTCAAATTCATCTTTATAGCCTATACTTTTGACTTCATCATTTTCTAAAAGAATTTTATAATTTATGTTTTGGTATTTTGCTTCAAGTTCGTTGGGGCGAATTTTTTTAGCTGATTTGAAAATTTCATTTAAGTTAGGAATTGTATCCAAAGTAGAAAAAATCACTTGTTCTAAATCATGTTCTACGATAGTGATTTGATTTTTATTGATATAAATTTCTTTTCTTGTTGGCTTTTCATAGCTCCAAAAAGCTTTATTTTGTGTTAAAACAAAATGTCCGCTGTAATTGATTTTTGAATTTTTAGAGCTCACACTTTGGATAAAATCACTTGAAAAATTCGTAAAATTCAAATCCAAACAAAAAAGTTTTGCCACAAAAAAAGTTATAAAAAATAAAATTCTCATCATCAACCTCAAAGTTTATAAAAATATTTTTATTTATTCTAGCTAAGTTTAATTAAATAATGGTTATAATATAAGCTTAGAAATTTCTAATAAAGGTCTAAAAATGGTTTTAAAAGCTTTAAAAGCTGTATTTGGGACAAAAAATGACAGAGAAATTAAAAAATATTTTAAACGAGTTGAACAGATTAATTCTCTTGAAAAAAAATATGAAGCTTTGGATGATGAGGCTTTAAAAACAGAATTTGCTCAATTAAAAGACAAGGTTTTAAACAATGAAAAAAGTTTAGACGCACTTTTAAATGATGTTTTTGCAATTGTGAGAGAGGTTGGTAAAAGAACCTTAAATATGAGGCATTTTGATGTGCAACTTATCGGAGGAATGGTCTTACATGAAGGAAAAATTGCTGAAATGAAAACGGGCGAGGGAAAGACTCTGGTCGCAACCTTAGCTGTAGTTTTAAATGCAATGAGTGGTAAGGGGGTGCATATCGTTACGGTCAATGATTATTTAGCTAAAAGAGATGCGGAGCAAATGAGTGCGATTTATAATTTCTTAGGTTTTAGCGTGGGCGTAGTACTTTCAAATCAAAACAGCGATTTGGCTCACAAACAAGCCTATGAATGTGATATAACTTACGGCACGAATAACGAATTTGGCTTTGATTATCTAAGGGATAATATGAAATTTTCAAAGAGCGAAAAGGTCCAAAGAGAACATAATTTCGTTATCGTTGATGAAGTGGATAGCATTTTAATTGACGAGGCGAGGACACCTCTTATCATTAGTGGTCCTACAAATCGCACACTCGATGGTTATATTAAGGCTAATGAAGTTGCAAAACAGATGAAAAAAGCTAAAGAAGTTTTACCGCCAAATAAGCCTGAAGGGGATTTTGTGGTTGATGAGAAAAACAGAAATATACTCATCACCGAAGAGGGTATTGCTAAGGCTGAAAAGCTCTTTGGGGTTGAGAATTTATACAGCCTTGATAATGCAATTTTAGCTCACCAGCTTGATCAAGCTTTAAAAGCTCACAATCTTTTTGAAAAAGATGTGCATTATGTTTTAAGACATAATGAAGTCGTCATTGTTGATGAATTTACGGGGCGTTTGAGTGAGGGAAGAAGGTTTAGCGAGGGATTGCATCAAGCCTTAGAGGCTAAAGAAGGGGTTAAAATTCAAGAAGAAAGTCAAACTTTGGCAGATATTACTTTTCAAAATTATTTTAGAATGTATGAAAAATTAGCGGGTATGACAGGCACTGCTCAAACTGAAGCGAGTGAGTTTTCTCAAATTTATAAACTTGATGTGATTTCAATCCCAACAAATATAGCAATCAAAAGGCAAGATAAAGATGATTTGATTTATAAATCTATGAATGAAAAATTCAAAGCAGTGATTGAAGAGATTAAAAAAGCAAATTCCAAAGGACAACCCGTATTAGTAGGCACAGCAAGCATAGAAAGAAGTGAGCTTTTGCATGCACTTTTGGTGAAAGAAAAAATTCCTCATTATGTACTTAATGCTAAAAATCACGAACAAGAAGCTTTAATCATTGCTGATGCAGGTAAAAAGGGAGCTGTAACCATAGCAACAAATATGGCAGGACGCGGTGTGGATATAAAAATCGATGATGAAGTCCGCTCTTTGGGAGGGCTTTATATTATCGGTACTGAAAGGCATGAAAGCAGGAGAATTGATAATCAACTTCGCGGACGTTCGGGCAGACAAGGAGACCCGGGAATTAGTCGCTTTTATCTTAGTTTAGAAGACAATCTTTTGCGAATTTTTGGCGGGGATCGCATTAAAAGCATCATGGAAAAAATAGGCATTAAAGAAGGTGAAAGCATAGAATCTGGTATTGTGACAAGGGCGGTTGAAAATGCACAAAAAAAGGTGGAAAATTTGCATTTTGAGAGTAGAAAACATTTGTTAGAATACGATGATGTTGCAAATGAGCAAAGAAAAACCATTTATAAATACCGCAATGAGCTTTTAGATGAGGATTATGATATTAGGGCAAAAATTTCTCAAAATATCACAGAATATGTCCAAAAAATTATCAATGAAACAATGTTAAATGCAAATGATAGTGTAGAATTTGAAAATTTAAAACAAAGAATTCTTTATGAGTGTTCAACTGAATTGGATGAAAAAGATTTTAAGGATTTAAGTCTTGTAGAAATTACAGACAGACTCGTTGAAATTTTAGAAAATTCTTATAATGCCAAAATGCAAAACATTCAAAGCACTGAATTAAGGCATATTGAGCGTATTTTATATCTTCAAGTACTTGATAAGGTGTGGCGTGAGCATTTGTATCAAATGGATATTTTAAAAACAGGTATAGGGCTTAGGGGTTACAATCAAAAAGACCCCTTAGTAGAATACAAAAAAGAAAGCTATAATCTTTTTTTAGAGCTTGTAGAGCGTATAAAATTTGACAGCATTAAGCTTCTTTTCAGTGTGCAATTTAATGATGAAAACGTTGAAAATTTAGAGCAAAAGGCAAATAAAGAAAATGAAAAAATTTTACAAAACTCCATACAAATGGGTGCAAATGAAGATGAATTAGGAAAAGCTGAATTTAAAAAAGTCCCAAGAAATGCTCCTTGCCCTTGCGGAAGTGGTAAAAAATTTAAAGAATGTCATGGAAAAAGCGGACCAAAACAAGGAATTTTGGCTTGAAAAAAAGTATACCGAGGTATTTGCTTTTTAAATATTTACGTTTTGATAAAGAGCAGCCCTTTATTAATCTTTCTATGTTTTTGGCTTTTTTAGGTGTTTGCGTAGGACTTTGCGTGTTGCTTGTGGCTATGGCAATTATGAATGGTTTTGATAAAGAATTTCAAAAAAGATTTTTTGTGATGAATTATCCTATTACTATAATTCCTAAATTTTATACAAAAATTGATGATTCTTTGGTTAAAGAATTAAAACTTAAATTTCCTCATTTGCTCTTTAGCCCTTATATCAGCACTCAAGTGATTGCTAAAGAAGAAAATCGCTTTGAGGGCGGAATACTTTTTGGAGTGAATTTTGAAGAAGAAAAAAAAATTAATGATGTTGTAGCCCATGCTTTAAAAGATGAGAATTTGCAATCTTTTGATATTTTGATTGGTTCGGGTTTAATGGCAGATTTTGGCTTAAAAAAGGGCGATAAACTTTCCTTAATCTTTGCAAATTTAAGCCCGAGTGGCTTTTCTTTGATTCCGCAGACAAAGAGATTTGATATTAAAGCTCATTTTAGCTCAAATCTTGCTTTTTATGACAAAGCTTATATGTATGTTAATGTCGATACTTTAAGAAAAATTCTTGGTTATAATCAAGATTATGATGGAATTCATATATACAGCAAAAATGCTTTTGAGGATATAGAAAAATTAAGGCAATATTTAAAACAAGACTATATTAGTATAGGTTGGTGGGAACAAAATCAAAATTTTTTTTCCGCTTTAGAGCTTGAAAAAAGGGCACTTTTTATAGTTTTAATGCTGATTATTTTAGTGGCAAGTTTAAATATAGTCAGCTCTTTGTTGATGATTGTGATGAATAGACGCAGTGAAATCGCACTTTTGCTTGCACTTGGAACGAGCAAAGCGGAAGTTAAGAAGAGTTTTTTTGCTTTGGGAATGCTGATTGGTGGAAGTGGAATGATATGCGGAATTATTCTTGCTTTTATCGCTCTTTGGATTTTAGGAAATTTTGACATTATACACTTGCCTGCTGATGTTTATGGCACTTCTAAACTGCCACTTGATTTATCTGTGCTTGATTTTTTTCTTACCCTTATAGGAGCTTTGTTTATCATTGCTTTATCGTCTTTTTATCCTGCTAAAAAAGCTACTGAAGTTAATATTTTAGATACTTTAAGAAATGAGTGAGAAATGAAGTTTATTTTTGAATATGAGTTTTTAAAATGACACCATCAACACCAAGCTCAAAGGCTTTTTTTAAATTTTTTAAAGTATGAACGATAAGAAGAATCTTACTATCAAAAAGATAAAATTCCGCCACTTTTGCTCCAAAACGAGCTAATTTTTCATCTTCAAAAAGTATAAAATTCGCCTCAAAATGATTTGCAAGAAAAACTTCATCTTCATTTTGGACCAAAATTCCAAATTTCACTCCACTTTCTTTAGCTTTTTGAATGAATTTTTCATCATAAAAAAAACAATTGATTCCTTTTTTGAATTTAAAATTTTCTGTCCAAAAAAATTCTTTTTGAGTGTCGAGTTTATGTCCAAAAATCAGCATTATCTTCCCTAAAAATTATTTTGGATAATTTTACCTGCATAAACTTAAAATTTAATTTTTATAAATTTAAAAAATGAAATAAAATTTTTATTTTTTTAAAAACCAAAATCTATGAAAATTTTTATTACATTGAAAAGAAAAGACTACTCGATAAATGGCATTTTTAGTTAAAAATCTGCATTTTTTTATAAAAAATAATTAAATTCATTGTTTATTTTTTGAAATTATTTTTAAAATCAGCAATGCAAACAAGTTTATTAGATGGTTTGATTTTTTACTAGGATTTAATTTATTTAAATCTTTTATTTTATCAGTGCATTAAGTGGAAAAATAGGGCTTGTATTTGATATTTTTATTTTTTAAATGGAGCTTGATGCGTTTAATATTTAAACCTTTACTATGTTAAAATTTTTGAAAATGAGTTTATATTTAAAACAAGATGTGTGAAAAAGAAATTAAAATCTTAAATGATTTAATTTTTAATAAATGCTATAAAAACTCTTGACAATTCAATATGATTTTTGATACAATCACAATTTATTTTCAAGTCTCGTTAGCTCAGTTGGTAGAGCATCTCCCTTTTAAGGAGGGGGTCGTTGGTTCGAATCCAACACGGGACACCATATTTAGGGTATGACCCTTTCGTCTAGTGGCCCAGGACAACATTCTCTCTGTATGGAAACAGAGGTTCAAATCCTCTAAGGGTCGCCAAATTTGGTCGCTTAGCTCAGTTGGTAGAGCGCCACCCTTACAAGGTGGATGTCATAAGTTCGAGTCTTATAGCGACCACCATAGTTTTAAAATTGACAAAATTATAAAAAATAGCTTAAAAGGCTAGATTTTATAGAGTCTTTATTCTTAATACGCAGCGGTAGTTCAGCTGGTTAGAATGCCGCCCTGTCACGGCGGAGGTCGCGGGTTCGAGCCCCGTCCGCTGCGCCATTTATAAGCCTTAGAATGTTTTTTGTTGGAATATGCCTTTAAACTATGAGGATGATTTTGAAAAACTCGATTCTTAAAGTCTCGTTAGCTCAGTTGGTAGAGCATCTGACTCTTAATCAGGTGGTCGTAGGTTCGAACCCTACACGGGACACCAACAATTTAAATATAAATTTTTCATTTTTTTAAGCCTATTATATTGTTTTTTTTTTTTTTGATATAATTGCATTTTTAAAATATTGATAAAACATAAAGGGAAGTTATATGGTCTTTAAAAAACAAGATTTAAATGAAGTTAAATTGATAAAAGATGAGCACAATAAATACAAATTTGCTCAAAAGAGCCTTCTTGAATGCATAAAAATCTATTTTTCTAAAAACCCGACAAAAGAAGAAATCTTAAACAATCTCAATGTTAAAATCAATGATGAATCAATCAATTTAGAAAATAGAATTGAAATGACAGAAAATAAAGTTTATATAATTTTAAGTGAAGATTTTGAGTGTGAGTATTTTGAAATTCAAAGCTCTTTAGAATTTGTAGAAGTAAAGATTTTTAACAGAAAAATTAAAGGCTTACTTATAGCTGCACGCAACGATGCTTTTGGCTCAAGAATGAGTGCTTTTGTAACAGCTATTTATTTTGCTAAAAAAACAGGTTTTAAATTTGGTTTCGTGTGGCGAGCAAGAGTTAATAAGGATAGAGATGGAGTATTTTTAGAAAAAAAAGAAAATTTATTTGAAAAAGAATTTTTAGATGAGTTTGATTACTCAAATGTTTTACCCCTTGGTGATACGAATGTATTATGTTTTAAAAGTCTAACCGAACTTGCTTTAAAACCTTATAAAAAACCTTGGGGTTCTTTTGTAATGAATTATTATATAGTAAATAAAACACATATTAGTGATCTTGATGAAACTGAATATAAGAAAGAATTCCAAGATATTTTTTTCAGCCTTCCTTTTAAAGCTCCTTACAAAAGCCAATTTCAATGTGCTAAAGACACAGCTTTGAATTTAGGATCTTTTGTTGCTATACATATGAGAGGTGGAGACAGTATAGAAACAACATGGTATCGCAGTTTTATTTTTTCTCCTATAATTTATAAATACATTTTTCCTGTGGATTTAGCTATTTTTACTGCAAGACATTTTATAGAAAAAGGATTTAAGGTTGTGCTTTTTTCAGCAGATTTAAAAGCAAGTTTAGCTGTAAAAGAATACTTAAAAGATGAAGTTTTAGATGAAAAATTTTTTATTGCTTCTGATTTTTCTGAAAATTTAAATGCAATGCAGGCTCAAATTTTTGAAGTTGTATTAATGTCAAAGGCAGAAAAGATTATTGCTAATCATTCCACTTATTCAAAATTTGCTGCACATTTAGGACAAGCAGAACTTTTAAATTTCAACACTTATTTTAATACAAAAGAACTTTACAATGCTTTTATTATCCCAAAATTGAAAGATATTATTAATATTTCTTCTGTGCAAAAAACAGCAAGCTGTGCTT
The DNA here is from genome assembly GCF_002104335.1 of Campylobacter cuniculorum DSM 23162 = LMG 24588. NCBI lineage: Bacteria > Pseudomonadati > Campylobacterota > Epsilonproteobacteria > Campylobacterales > Campylobacteraceae > Campylobacter > Campylobacter cuniculorum. The sequence continues at coordinate 843,245 of NZ_CP020867.1, forward strand.
ATGCTTATTTAATTGGTTTAAAACTTAATATTTCTTTCGAAGAAAAAATCAGACTTTTAAATTTAGGCTTAGAATTTGACACAAATAACAGTGCTTTTAGGGTAATGATACTTGATGAGTTTTTTAAAAAAGGATATTTGACAAGAGCAGAGCATTATTTAAAAAATGTCATCAATGAATATTATGAAAATTTTATTTCCTCTCTTTTATCTAAACTTTGGGGTACCCATTCCACTTTTCAAAGTCAATTTATTTTTTATTTAAAAAATGCCACTCACAACACACCTTATATCTCTTTTGTTGCTGCTCAAATTGCAATCTTTAACAAAAATCAAAAACAAGCAAAACGATACATTCACTTAGCCTTGCAAAAAGAACCTTATCATGAACTTTTTTTAGAAACAGCGAGGACTTTAGGTTTAAAAGTTAATTTAAACAATATAAAAGCTCAAAATCCAATACCCCTCTATTATTCAGCCAAAGCAAGAATTCACAATCATCTTGCCTATAAATTAGGACAGAGTATGATAAAAAATTCTAAAACTTTTCTTTCTTATATGAAAATGCCTTATATACTCATAGCTCTTAGTATAGCTCACAGAGAGGAACAAAAGATTAAATGTAATGATATTTTACCTCCTTTAGAAAGCTATCCTGATTACAAAGAAGCTCTAAAAGAAAAAGAATGTTTCACTTATAAACTAGGACTTGCTCTTATGAAAGCTCATAAAAAGTGGTATGGGGGGGGGTATTTAGTCTTTTTCTTTAAAGAATTGCCCAAATTAAAAGAAGAATTTAAAAGAAAAAAACATAAATTTTAAAACAACAATATAAAAATCAAAGAAACAAAAAAATCAAAAGAATTTCTAAAAATTTGGATAATTCTTTTATCTAAATTTTAATTTAATCAATCAATCTTATTTTTAAAGCTTATAAAATAAGATTGAAATTTAAACCTTGATTTAAAAATAAATTTTTAAAGTCTTAGAATAAGATAGAGTTAAAATGATTTAATTGATTTTTCTTTCATATAAATCAATTTTGATGTATCAATAGAATATGAATGAGATGTTAAATAAATTCTTTAAATGATTTTAAGAATTTAAATTATCAAATTCTTTTTAATCCTTTGCTTTATTTATCAAAGACATTATTGATAAAAACAATATTTTATTCATTTCTTAATAAAAAGAATATTTAAAGATATGTAATAATAAATAAATTATCTCTTTTTTATCACAGATTAAAACCTTATATCAAGTGTTTTTTTAAAGATGAATTTTTATTTAATACAAATCATAAATTCATATGAATACTAAAAAATTCAATTTCACATATCACTTAAACATTTGATAGAGTTTTCCTATAAATTCTTGGTTAATTTTAAACTTTGAGATGTGAGTTGAGATATTTTTTGCCATTCTTTGCGTAAAACAAGCTCTTTTGGGGTGAGCCAAGAACCTCCTATACAAATGACATTATCAAGTTTTAAATATTCTTTCATATTATCGATGCTAATTCCTCCTGTGGGACAAAATTTAATGTCTTTAAAAGGACCAGAAAAAGATTTTAGCATATTGACTCCCCCTGCAGCTTGAGCAGGAAAGAATTTCAAAGTGTCAAATCCAAATTCCAAAGCAAGCATCAATTCTCCAGCACTAGCAATACCGGGAATGAAAGGGAGATTAAATTTCTTTAAAGCTGTGGCAAAAATGGTATTAAGCCCCGGACTTATCCCAAATTTCGCTCCTGCTTTGATTGCGAGTTCAAGCTGATGAGCATTGAGTATCGTTCCAGCTCCCACAACAAGCTCTGGTAATTCTTTACTGATTGATTCAATGGCCTTTAAGGCTTCTTTAGTACGAAGTGTGATTTCTAAAACCTTAGCACCTCCGTCCATTAAAGCCTTAGCTAAATCCACACTAAGACTTACATCTTCAATGGTTATTACAGGGATAATCTTACTCAATCCTAAAATTTCTCTTGCTTTCATCATCAATCCTTATGCGAAATATCCGCCAAAACTCATAGCTCCTGTTTCTGCACTCGAGCTTTGCGTCCTAAAACCGGAAAAAAGTTCTTTACCACAACCAAAATTTTTTATGTTTTTAAGTTTTTTTGGCTTTCTTTGCATCCATTTTTTTTCATCGATTAAAACTTCAAGTTTGCCATTTCGAGCGTCTAAAATAATCTCATCTCCATTTTTAATCTTAGAAATATTGCCACCTAGCAAGGCTTCCGGACTCATATGAATGGCGGCAGGGACCTTACCTGAAGCTCCAGACATTCTGCCATCGGTTATTAATGCAACCTTAAAGCCTTGATCTTGTAAAATTCCTAAAATAGGGGTTAATTTATGCAATTCAGGCATACCATTTGACCTTGGACCTTGAAAAGGAAGCACAGCAATAAAATCCCTTTGTAATTGCTTTTTATGAAAACTTTCTAAAAATTCTTGTTGAGAATGAAAAACCAAAGCTGGAGCTTTTATCATTTGATGCTCTTCTTTTACAGATGAAATTTTAATCACAGCTCTGCCTATGTTTCCATCTAAAATTTTTACCCCTCCATCTTTAGAAAAGGGATTTTCAACCGGTCTTAAAATGTTTTCATCTTTGCTTGTATCTACGCTTTCTTGATAAATGATCGCACCATTGATTAAATAAGGTTCTTTTGTATAAGTATGCATATCTTTACCCATTATAGTATCCACATCTTCGTGCAAAAGCCCTTCTTTTAAAAGCTCTTTAATGACAAATCCTAAACCTCCCGTAGCCTGAAACTGATTGACATCGGCTTTACCATTAGGATAAACTCTTGCAAGAAGCGGGGTCATATTAGAAATGGCATCAAAATCATCCCAATTGATAATAATCCCAGCGGCTCTAGCAATGGCGACAAGATGTATAGTGTGATTTGTAGAACCACCTGTTGCCATAAGCCCTACTATGGCATTGACGATATTTTTTTCACTCAAAAGCTTTGCAAGAGGTTTAACTTCATTTGTAACCATATGTTTTGCGGCTTGTTTAACCAAAGCTTCTCTTAGAGGAGTGTTTGGATTGACAAAGGCGGAATTAGGTAGATGAAGTCCCATAAATTCCATCATCATTTGATTTGAATTTGCTGTTCCATAAAAGGTGCAAGTGCCTACATCGTGATAGGATTTCATCTCGCTTTCTAAAAGTTGGTCTCTGCTAATCTTTCCCTCTGCAAAGAGCTGACGTGCCTTTGACTTTTCATCATTTGAAATGCCACTTGTCATAGGACCTGATGGGACAAAAATACTTGGCAAATACCCAAAACTTAAAGCACCTATTAAAAGACCCGGAACGATTTTATCACACACGCCTAAATAAAAAGCTCCGTCAAAAACATTATGAGAAAGGGCTATGGCTGTGCTCATGGCAATTACATCACGAGAAAAAAGAGACAATTCCATTCCTTCATAACCTTGAGTGATTCCATCGCACATTGCTGGCACTCCTCCTGCAAATTGTGCATAGGCTCGATGAATTAAAAGCTCTTTTTTGATAATATCGGGAAAAAATTTCAAGGGTTGATGAGCCGAAAGCATATCATTATAAGCTGAAATTATGGCGAAATTTAATCCTTTATTTTCTTTGATTTTATCCTTAATATGAGATGGAATACTCGCATAAGCATGGGCTAAATTTGCACAAGCTAAATCTTTTCTGTGAATTTTTTTTTCATAATTTTGCATACGCTTTAAATAAGCTTGTCTTGTTTTTCTGCTCCTATTGACAATCTTTTCTGTAATTTTTAAGAGTTTTTTTTGTGCCATTTTCTCTCCAAAATATTCTATATAATTTTTATATTGATATTTTATTTTAAATAAAAATTACTAAATAATAGCTTTAAATTGTAACCTTTTTTTGCTATAAATATTATTTATAACAAAAAAATATTTAGGAAATTTTATGCAAAATTTTGATTTTATTTTATTTGGTGCAACGGGAGATTTGGCAATGAGAAAGATTTTTCCTTCTCTTTATCAAGCTTATTACGATGGATTGCTTTCTTTAGAGGGTAAAATTATTGCTACAAGTCGCACAAAATTTGGTCGAAAAGATTTTTTAAAACGTTTAGAAACTCAATCCAAAATTCATATAAAAAATTATGATGAAAAAAAATGGGAAGAATTTACACACAATATTTATTATTTAAGTATAAATATAAATGAAGTGAAAGAATTTAATCTTTTAAATCAACAGCTTAGTAAAAATAGCAAGAATATCATCATTTATTTTTCAATATCTCCTGAATTTTTTATCCAAGCTTGTGAAAATTTAACCCTTGTAGGACTTAACGATAAAAGGGTTAAAATAGTGCTTGAAAAGCCTTTGGGTATGGACTTAAAATCTTGCTGTGAGATTAATGAAAAAATTTCAAAATTCTACAAAGAAACTCAAATTTATAGGATTGATCATTATTTGGGAAAAGAGAGTGTTAGAAATATTCTAACGTTAAGGGCGTTTAATCCTATTTTTCAAGCTTTATGGAATAAAAAATACATTCAATGCATAGAAATTAGCGTTTTTGAAACCTTAGGAGTGGAAAATAGAGGAGAATTTTACGACCATACAGGAGCTTTAAGAGATATGTTGCAAAACCATATTCTACAAATTCTTTCTTTAATTGCAATGAAAATTCCTAAAAATTTTGATGCTAATTCTATAAGAAAAGCAAAACTTAAAATTCTAAAAAGCCTTAAACCTCTAAAAATTGATACTTTAAACAAGCAAGTTATAAGGGCTCAATATGTTAAAAATGAAGAATTTAAGTCCTATTTGGAAGAAAAAAACATCAAAGCAAAGAGTCAAACAGAAACCTTTGTAGCTTTAAAAGCGGAATTGATGAATAAAACTTGGCAAGGAGTGCCATTTTACTTAAGAACAGGTAAAAGAATGGCTGAGTCTTTTGCCCATATTGTTATATCTTTTAAAAATAAAAAAAATACAGCAAATGACATCAATAAATTAATCATTTCTTTACAGCCTCATCATCGAATTTCTTTTGAAATGAATATTAAAAAAATAGAAAGCGATACGGACTTTGAAACTAAAATTCTTAATTTAAATTTAAATCATAATTCAACCATGCAGTCTTATGAAAGACTCATCCTTGATATTATCGAATCTAATCCCGCTTCTTTTAACCATAAAGAAGAGCTTGAAGCCGCTTGGAAATGGGTGGATTCTATACTGAAAAATTGGAAAAATAAAAAGAGCGAATTATTCTTTTATCCTGCTAAAAGTTGGGGTCCAAAGCAAGCCTTTGAATTGATTGAAAAAGATGGTTGCGAGTGGTATAATATTTAATTTTTAATATATAATAAAAAAAATAAATAATGTGAAATTTTGAAACATTTTTTAATTTTTTAGAATTCCAAACTATAAATAAATCATAATTTTATATATTTTTTATATATTTTTGTTAAGATTTGAAATAAACAATGTATTTGGGAGTGATTTTACAATGGCATTTAGAATTTACGAATTTGAGAATTCTGAACTATGTGAAGATTCTTTGGTGGAAACTCTAAGCAGTTCAATTAAAGATTATATATCTCAAAAAGGGTTTATCAATTTAGCATTTTCAGGCGGTAAATCTCCTATTAATTTATTTGTAAAATTAAGCAAAGCGGATTTAAATTGGCAAAAATGCAATATTTCTTTAGTGGATGAAAGAATTTTGCCACAAAGTCATACAGAGAGCAATGCTGGGCTTGTTGAAAAATATTTTTTACAAAATAAAGCAAAATTGGCACAATTTAATCCTTTGATTAAAAATTTTAATGAAAATTTAAACAGCAATGATTTCGTAGAATCTGCAAATTCTTTTTATCAGCAACCCGATTTAGCTGTGCTTGGAATGGGTCTTGATGGACATACTGCATCTTTATTTCCTAAGGCAAAAGAATTTGCAAACGCCCTTAAATGTGTGCAAAATATAGTTCTTATAAATCCTACTGAAGCTCCTTATCAAAGATTGTCTATGAGTTTAAATGCTTTGCAATCTTGCAAAAAACTTTTTTTATTCATTATAGGAAAAGATAAAAAAGAGGTTTTTGATAGAGCGAGTTTGAAAGAAAATGCTGATTTTCCCATTTCATTTATACTTCATTCAAGAAAGGTTCAATGCGATGTCTATTACTCAAAATAATTCTTATCCGAGACTTTTAGCTGATATTGGAGGTACAAATGCGAGATTTGCCCTTGAAAGAGCACAGAATCAAATCGAGCATATTGAGGTCCTTGCTTGTAACGATTATGATACTGTTGTTGATGCTGTGAAAGCTTATTTAGCAAAACTTGGCAATCCTAGAGTTAAGCTCGGTGCATTTGCTATTGCAAATCCTGTTATAGGTGATTGGGTGCAAATGACAAATCATCATTGGGCGTTTTCTATCGAAACAACAAAACAAGCATTGGATTTAGATATTTTAATCCTTATCAATGATTTTACAGCACAAGCCTATGCTATCAGCAAAATGTCAGATGAATATCTTATGCAAGTTGGAGGCACTTTGCAAGATATTTGTGCTCCAAAAGTTGTTTTAGGTCCGGGTACCGGGCTTGGTGTGAGTGGTTTAATCCCTTGCGATGATGGAGCTTATATTGCTTTAGCGGGAGAGGGTGGTCATGTCAGTTTTGCTCCTTTTGACGATACAGAAATTATGATATGGCAATATGCAAAGAAAAAATACGGGCACGTTTCAGCTGAACGTTTTTTAAGTGGTTCTGGACTTGTTTTAATTCATGAAGCCTTAGCAAATAGAGAAGGCATCAAAACCCCAAAAATGACTCCTAAACTCATTAGCGAACAAGCTCTTAGTGGGGAATCTCCTCTATGTCGCTTAACTTTAGATATATTTTGTGCTATGTTAGGAACCTTATCTTCTAATTTAGCCTTGATACTTGGAGCAAGATCTGGAGTTTATTTATGTGGAGGCATTATCCCAAGATTTATTGACTATTTTAAGACCTCTCCGTTTAGAGTACGTTTTGAGAATAAAGGCAGATTTGATGCTTATTTAGCTGCTATACCTGTTTATGTCGTTTTGGCAAAATATCCCGGAATCAGCGGAGTAGCAGTGGCTTTGGATAATTATTTAAAAAAACAAAGGCAATAAAATGAAAGCTTTTAATGAATTAAATTCCTACAAAGAACTTCAAAAACATTTTGATGAAATTAAACATATGCATATGCGAGAAATGTTTGAACATGATCCTAAACGTTATCAAAGGTATTTTAGTCATATTGGGGGAATTAGACTTGATTATTCTAAAAATAGAATCACAGATAAAACTATGACTCTTTTAGAGAATTTGGCTCAAGAATGCTCTTTAAGAGAAAAAATTCAGCAAATGTTTCAAGGAAAAAAGATTAACAATACAGAAAACAGAGCCGTTTTGCATACAGCTTTAAGAAATAAAGGCAAGACTTGCATTATGGTTGATGGGATTGATATTATGCAAAATGTCCATTCTGTTTTGGATAAAATGAGTCAATTTTCAGATTCTATTCGTATAGGCTCTTGGCTTGGTTATACAAATCAAATCATTACAGATATTGTAAATATAGGCATAGGTGGTTCAGACTTAGGGGCATTAATGGTTTGTAAGGCTCTTGAAAATTATGGTCATCCGCGTTTAAATATGCATTTTGTTTCTAATGTTGATGGGGTCCAGTTGCAAAAAGTTTTAAATCACATCCATCCTGAAACCACTTTATTTATCATAGCTTCTAAAACCTTTTCCACTCAAGAAACATTAACAAATGCTCTTACAGCTAGAAAATGGTTTTTAAATCATTCTTTAGATGAAAAATTTATTTCCAAACATTTTGTTGCTGTATCAACAAATAAAGAAGCGGTCAAAGAATTTGGAATCGATGAAAATAATATGTTTGAATTTTGGAATTGGGTCGGGGGACGCTACAGCCTTTGGTCTTCTATAGGTTTGTCTATTATGATATATTTGGGCAGGGAAAATTTTGATTCTTTGCTCGAAGGAGCGTATTTAATGGATGAACATTTTTATAATGCAGATTTTAAAGACAATATGCCTGTGATTTTAGCTTTGCTTGGGATTTGGTATATCAATTTTTTTGATGCAGGAAGTCATTTGATTGCACCTTATGACCAGCATTTGCGTTATTTTTCTAAATTCATTCAGCAACTTGATATGGAAAGCAATGGCAAACAAGTGAGAAAAAATGGACAAAAGGTTGAGTATGATACAGGTCCTATTATTTGGGGTGATTTGGGAATTAATTCCCAACATGCTTTTTTTCAACTTTTACATCAAGGAACGCATTTAAGTCCTATAGATTTGATTGTTTCTTTAAGTAAAAAGGGGAATTTGCCGGGTCATCATGAAATTTTATTGAGTAATGTTTTTGCTCAAGCTCAAGCTTTTATGAAAGGCAAAACATATGATGAAGTTTGCATTCAAATGCGTCAAAATGGGATAGAAGAGCAAGAAATTCAAAGACTTGCACCCCATAAGGTCTTTTCAGGAAATCGACCGAGTAATATGATATTGCTTGATGAAATTTGTCCTCAAAATATCGGAGCCTTAATTGCACTCTATGAGCATAAAATTTTTGTTCAAGGAGTGATTTGGGATATTAATAGTTTTGATCAATGGGGTGTTGAGCTTGGCAAAGAATTAGCCAAAGACATTTTAGATGAATTTAAAGGAGGTGAAGAAAGCAAAAAACACGATAGTTCTACAAAAAATCTTATTCAAATTTATAAAAATTTTAATTCAAATCTAAAGGAGAAATAATGCAAAAATCAAATACCTTTTCTCTAGCAACTTTAACAGCTTTGTTTTTTGCTATGGGATTTATCACGGTTTTAAACGATATTTTAATTCCGCATTTAAAGGCTGCTTTTGAATTAAATTATTTTGAATCAGCTTTAATTCAATTTTGTTTTTTTGGTGCTTATTTTATCACGGGTGGGTTTTTTGGAAAATTGCTTTCTGAAATAGGTTATCCTGCGGGGGTGATTTTTGGATTCATTCTTACTGCATTTGGTTGCATACTTTTTTATCCTGCAGCTTCAACGGCATCTTATGGTGTATTTTTAGCCGCTTTATTTATTTTAGCCAGTGGAGTGGTTTTGCTTCAAACTGCTGGTAATCCTTTTGTAACCTTGCTTTCACCCGGAAAAGAAGCGAGTTCTTTAACCTTAGTGCAAGCTTTTAATTCTTTAGGGACAACCTTAGGACCTCTTTTTGGAGGAGCTTTTATCCTTTCTAGCACAGCTCAATTTGCAAGTAAAGCTGAAGAAGCACAATCGGTTCAAATTCCTTATTTGTGTATAGCTGGAGTTTTGTTATTTTTGGCTTTGGTGGTTTATCTTTTAAAACTTCCTGATGTTAGGGAAACTGCAGAAAAAATTAGCGAAGAAAATCAAGATGGCAAAACAAGTATGTTTGAATACAAGCATTTAGTTTTAGGAGCTGCGGCAATCTTTTTTTATGTTGGAGCGGAAGTTTCAATAGGTTCATTTTTGATTTTAACGATGAAAGATGTTTCGGGTATCGATGAAGTTTCGGGAGCAAAATATATTGTATTTTATTGGGGAGGAGCTATGGTAGGCAGATTCATAGGAAGTGCTGTTATGAGATTTATAGCACCTAATAAATGTCTGGCTTTTAATTGTTTTATGAGCATACTTTTAGCTTTAATCGCAATTTTATATGGGGGACAAATTGCTATGTTTGCTTTGCTTGCAATAGGATTTTTTAATTCTATTATGTTTCCAACGATTTTTTCTTTAGCAACAAAAAATTTAGGAAAATTCACTTCTCAAGCTTCAGGGCTTATTTGTATAGCCATTGTAGGAGGTGCGATTGTTCCACCTATACAAGGTTTGATTGCTGATTCTACAAGTTTGATTTTATCTTATATTATTCCTATGCTTTGTTATTTTTATATATTATTTTTTGCCTTAATAGGCTTTAAAGCAAAATAAAGAGCTTGAAATTTCAAGCTCTTTATTGATTAGCAAGAATAGCAAGTTTTAAATTCATAAGCAGTTGGTCTTGCTTCTACTGGCCAAACTTGAGTTTCAAATTTTAAATGTTGATATTCATCGATGAAAATATCACTCATCACAGGTTTAAGGAAAGAATTATAGCGAATCAAAGCCTCTAAGCTGCCTCTTAAAGTATGAGGGAGTTGCTCTATACCTTTTTCTCTAATTTCATCCAAAGTTAATTCAAATAAATTCTCGTCCATTGGACCCACAGGAATGCTTTTATTTTTAATGCCATCAAGTCCTGCCATTAAAAGACTGGTAAAAGCAAGATAAGGATTAGCTGTGCTATCAGGGAAACGAATTTCAATTCTAGCACTATTTTTGCCAACTCCATAAGGCACACGACAACTTGCACTACGATTTTGGCAAGAATAAGTTAAAATGCAAGGAGCTTCAAAACCCGGAATGATTCTCTTATAAGAATTTGAACTAGGATTTGTAAAAGCTGCGACACTTCTTGCATTTTTAAGCACTCCGCCTATGTAATGGATAGCAGTTTGACTTAAATTTCCATAACCTTCTTTATCATAGAATAAATTCACTCCATCTTTCCATAGGCTCATATGCACATGCATTCCGTTGCCATTGTCTCCATAGAGAGGTTTTGGCATAAAGGTCGCAGTTTTGCCATTAAGATGAGCAACCATTTTCACAATGTATTTATAAATTTGCACATTATCCGCAGCCTCAACTAAGGTGCCAAAATTAACCCCGATTTCTGCTTGTCCTTGAGCCACTTCGTGATGATGCACAAAGGTTTTAAGTCCTACTTTTTCAAGAGTTTGGACAATTTCAGCCCGAATATCAACTGAAGAATCAACAGGCTGAACAGGAAAATATCCTCCTTTGGTTCTAGGACGATGTCCTGTATTGTAACTATCTACAAAATCTCTATCATCATTCCATTCTCCTTCTTCAGTATCAACTTCATATTTAGAACAATTCGCATTATCTACAATCTTAACACTATCAAAAATAAAAAATTCATTTTCTGGACCAAAATAAGCTGTATCAGCTATACCACTTTTTTTAAGGTGTTCTAAAGCCTTTTTAGCTATGCTTCTTGGGCATTTTTCATACATTTGCCCCTTGTAAATATCATAAATATCACAAAACACAACGATAGTTTGGTCTGCAGTAAAGGGGTCTAAAAAAGCTCCTTGTATATCTGGTTTTAAAATCATATCCGATTTATCAATCGGTTGCCAACCTTCAATTGAGCTTCCATCAAATGGAATTCCATTTTCAAGACTTTCTTTGCTTACAGCATGGAGACTATAAGTCATATGATGCCATGCTCCTATCATATCTGTGAAACGAAAATCCACAAAAAGCACTTCATTTTCTTTGCAAAATTTGAAAAAGTCATTGATATCGCCGACAAATTTACCCATTTTTTTCTCCTTAAAATAAAATTAATATTTAAAATTATAGCATAAAATTTTTAATTCAGCTTTAATTAATATTTTTTTTATTATGTTTTTAAAATTTTATTTTTATATTTTTAGAAAAAGCAACATTTTAAGGTTATTATGTGTTAAATTATTAAAAAATAAAAATTTATATTTTAATTTTAGTTTAATTTCATTATAATTATACGCAAAGTGTGATTCTAAATTTAAAAAAGGAAAGCTATGACCCAAGAAGAATTAGATGCTTTAGCTAATAGTGTTGAGCTTGATGAAGATACAGACTCTGGGGAAGATAAAGAAAATCAAAGCGGACAAGCAGATACAGAGATACTTGAAAGCGATGATTATAGAATAGACCATAAAACACTTTGGCCACCACCTCCACCTAATCAAGAACATAAGGTCGTCCATCAGCTTGATGATGTTACAAAGGATAGTGAAAAAAAAGCCACTGAATTATTAGAAAAACTTGAGCATATTAGTGATTATTTTGCAAATTCAGAAAATTTAATGAATGAGCTTAGTCAGGTTTTCGATAAAAACATTGAAATTTTTGCTAAATTAAATGAAAAATTTCCTAATGTTAAAAGTTTTATGGAAATTTTAGAACTTAATCAAAATAGCACAAGTAAAATTAAAGATATACTTAAACATTTACAAAATGGACAAGATGAAGTTATGGTAGCAATGGACGCTATGCAATATCAAGACATTCATCGTCAAAAGATTGAAAGAGTCATTAATGTTATGAGAGCTTTGAGTCGTTATATGAGTTCCTTATTTGAAGGTAAGATTGACGATAAAAAACGTGTAAGTTCTGCAGTTTATATCGAAGGAGATAATAACACTAATATTGTAAGCAACGATGATATTGAAGCTTTAATAGCTAGTCTAGGGCAGAAATGATCATTCCTCAAATCGTCTCTCCTGCAGGTAATTTTACAAAACTTAAAATCGCTTTAGCTTATGGAGCTGACGCTGTTTATGCAGGGGTGAATCATTTTTCACTGCGTTCAAGGACGGCTAAGGAATTTGATTATAAAAGCTTTGAAGAGGCTATTGAATATACGCATTTAAGAGGTAAAAAATTTTATGTAACGCTTAATGGTTTTCATTTAAGTACTCAAATCGAAGGTTTAAAAAGACACATTCTAAAACTTAGAGCAATGAAACCGGATGCTTTTATCGTTGCTTCTATCGGAATAATGAATTTGGTTAAAGAGTTTGCTCCTGAAATTGCTCTGCATGTTTCCACGCAAGCAAATGTTTTAAATTATTTAGATGCACAAGTTTATAAAAATATGGGGGCAAAACGTATAGTGATTGCGAGGGAGCTTGGATTAAAAGATGCCCAAATTTTAAAACAAAATTGCGATATAGAGCTTGAAGCCTTTGTGCAAGGTTCGATGTGTTTTGCTTATTCCGGACGTTGTTTAATCAGTAGTGTTCAAAGCGGTAGAATGAGTAATCGTGGCTCTTGTGCTAATGATTGCCGTTTTAGTTATGAACTCTATGCAAAAAATCCAGAAAATGGGGTCTTATTTCGTTTAGAAGAAGATGAAAATGGCACACATATTTTTAATTCTAAGGATTTAAATTTATGCTCTTATATAGAAAAAATTATGAAAGAAGATTGCATCGATGCTTTTAAAATCGAGGGCAGGACTAAAAGCGAGTATTATGTCGCTGTTGCAACAAGGACTTATAAAATGGCAATCCTTGATGTTTTAAACAATCAATTTGAACCCGAAAAATATGAAAAAGAAATTCATACGCTTAAAAATCGCGGTTTTACAGATGGTTATCTTATCTCGCGTCCTTTTGAAAAAAACGATACACAAAATTATATCACAAGCATAGAACAAGGCACACATCAAGTTCAAGCCTTTGTTGAAGATGGAGAATTTTTTAAATGCAAAGGGAAGATTGTGCCAAATGTAGCTTATGAACTTTTAATGCCATTGAATGCAAAGGTTTTAGAATGCGATAATGAACTGGGAAAAATTTATAAAAAAGATGAAAAATATTTCGTAGAATTTAAGAAAATCATCTCTAAAAATCATAAAGAATTTAAAGAAATTCATAGCGGAAACGAAAATCAGATTAAAATGCCTTGCAAGGTCAATGAATTCAGCTTTTTAAGAAAGGAAATCGAATGAAATTTATTGCGATTTTAATGGGAAGTAAGAGTGATTATGAGATTATGCAAGAATGTGCTAAAATTCTTGAAAATTTCAAAATAAAATACGAACTCATTATAACTTCAGCACACCGAAGCCCACAAAGGACAAAAGATTATATTAAAGAAGCTGAAAAAAGAGGGGCTCAAGTTTTTATCGCTGCAGCGGGTATGGCGGCTCATTTAGCCGGAGCGGTGGCTGCTTATACAACCAAACCTGTTTTGGGTGTGCCTATGCAAGGGAATGCCTTAGCAAGTATGGATTCTCTTTTTTCTACTGTGCAAATGCCAAGTGGAATTCCTGTGGGAACTTTAGCTATAGGAAAAGCAGGGGCTGTCAATGCGGCTTATTTGGCTGTGCAAATTCTAGCATTAAATGATGAAAAATTAGAAAAAGCCTTAAAACAAGATCGTAAAGATAAAGAAGAAAAGCTTATAGCAGATTCTAAAAGCGTAGAAGTTTTATTGTAAAAAAAGGATAAGAATGCAAACTTATTTAGAACTCAATGAATTTTGTAAATTAGTTCATCTCAATGAAGATGTGGTTAAAGGCATGATGGCAAATGGAGCCTTAAATTTTAAAGAAGAAGAGGGTAAAATTTATATCGAAGCCAATCAAGGCACTTTTAGTGTTGTCCCGAGCAATTCTTCAAAATCTGCAATGGTTAATTCTATGACTTTGGCTGGAGAGAGTTTTGTAGAAAAGACTATAGGCACAATTTTAAATTTACATGAAAAAGTTTTGGATGCAAAAGATGAAACCTTAGAAACTTTAAAAAATGAAAATAAATTTTTAAAAGATGCCCTTTATTCTATGCAAGAAATTTATGATGAGGATAGAAAAACCATAGAAACTTTAAATGCTGAATTAAAACATGCAAGAGAAGAGGCAGAATTTTTAAAACGAAAATACAAATTAATGTGGAATAAAACCATTCAAATGTATGGCGGTGCGAATTCTAATGAAAAAAGCAACGAAGAGCAAACAGAACAAAACAATGAGGGCAATAAAGAAGGTTAAAATGACTTTTTCACAAATGATACTTAAATTGCAAAATTATTGGCAAGAATGTGGTTGTGCAATCATGCAGCCCTATGATATGCCAGCAGGTGCAGGTACTTTTCATCCTGCAACTTTTTTAAGAAGCTTAGGAAAAAAACCTTGGGCGGTTGCTTATGTTGCTCCAAGTCGCAGACCTACTGATGGAAGATATGGAGAAAATCCTAATCGCTTAGGGGCGTATTATCAGTTTCAAGTTTTAATCAAACCAAGTCCGGATAATATTCAAGAGCTTTATTTGAAAAGCCTTGAAAATTTAGGTTTTGATTTAAAAAATCACGACATTCGTTTCGTTGAGGATAATTGGGAAAGCCCTAGTCTTGGAGCTTGGGGGCTTGGTTGGGAAGTTTGGCTTGATGGGATGGAAGTAACGCAATTTACTTATTTTCAGCAGGTGGGTGGAATCGCTGTTGATTTAGTCAGTGCTGAAATCACTTATGGACTTGAAAGAATTGCTATGTATCTTCAAGATGTGGATAGTGTTTATGATATTGTTTGGAGTGAATTTAATGGAGAGTTTATCACATACGCTGATGTGCATAAACAAAGTGAATACGAATTCAGCCGATACAATTTTGAAGTCAGTGATGTTAGTATCTTAAATTCTCAATTTGATAATGCTTACAAAGAATGCAAAAATATTTTAAAACAAGAATTGGCTTTGGTGGCTTATGATTATTGTATGCTTGCAGCTCATACTTTTAATCTTCTTGATGCTAGAGGTGCAATTTCAGTGGCACAAAGACAAGATTATATGCTAAAAATTCGAGAGCTTTCAAAAGCTTGTGCTGAACTTTATAAGAAAAATTTAAATGAAACTCATTGAAATTTATAATTTTTTAGATTCTATAAGTCCTTTTTGCACTCAAGAAAGTTGGGATAATAGCGGGTTATTGCTTGGAAATTTAGATGATGAAATTTCTAAGGTTTATCTTAGTCTTGATTTGGATGAGAATTTAATCAAAGAAGCAGAGGAAAATTCGCTTTTTATCACGCATCATCCTTTGATTTTTAAGGCCTTGAAAGATTTAGCTGGAGAGTCTTATCCTAAGGCTTTTGTTAAAGAAATGATTAAAAAAAATCTTTCTTTAATTGCTTTGCATACAAATTATGATTTAAGCCATCTTAATGCCTATTTTGTAAGAGAAATTTTAGGTTTTAAGCGTTTCACTCAAGATAAATTTTTAATTTTTGTTGATGTGGATATGAGCTTTGAAATGCTTTGTGAGCATATTAAGCGGAGTTTGAATTTAGAACTTTTAAAAATAAGTTTTTGTGGTAAGCAAAAACTTAAAAAACTTGCTGTTTGCACAGGAAGCGGAGGGGATTTTATTTCAGGACTTAAAGCTGATTGTTTTTTAAGCGCAGATTTTAAATATCATCAAGCTTTGGAGGCATTAAGCAATGATTTGAGCTTAATTGAGCTTGGACATTTTGAAAGTGAGAGATATTTTGCACAATCTCTTGCAAAAGACTTGCAAAATTTGCCACTAAAAGCTATAATAAAAGTTTCAAAAAATCCATTTCAATATTTTTAAGGAAATTCAATGAATAAATATTTAGAGCAAATCGTCCTTTTATCAAAAATCGATCAAGAAATCGATAGTTTTGAGCCAAAGATAGAAAACATTAGCAAGGCTTTAAGGGATTGTGAAAACAAAATTTCAAAAATCAATGCCGAGCTAGAAAGCATTGATGAAGAAATTAAAGACATACAAAATCAGAAAATTCAAAACAATGCACATATTGCTGAATTTTCAGCTAAAATTAAAGAACTTTCTAAAAAAAGCGGCTCCATTAAAACGGAAAAAGAAGCTAATGCCTTAAAGATTGAAGAGGATATTGCCAAAGAGCAACTTGATGCGGCTAATGATGAAATTATTAGACTGGATAAAATTTTAGACAATAAAGAAAATTTCAAAAAAGAGCTTTCGCAACAGAGAGAAAAAGAAGAAGCTGAGCTTGTAAATATCAAGGCAAATATTCAAATGCAAATGCAGGATTTAGAAAAAGATAGAATGAAAATCTATGATAAAAAAACCAAACTTGTTGAACAAATCAATCAAAAAGTTTTATGTTTTTATGAAAAAATTCGTAAATGGGCTAAAAATACCGCTGTAGTTCCTGTAAGAAAACAAGCTTGTTATGGATGTTTTATGAAAATTTATGATAAAACTTATCTTTCTGTGGTAAAAGGCGAGGAGATTATAACTTGTCCGCATTGTGGAAGAATTCTTTATAAAGAGCAAGAATAAAATTGATTTTTATTTATTATTGTTTGGTGTGGATTGTTTATATCATCCTTGCCTTTCCTTTATTTTTGCTTTCTTTTTTTAAATTTAAATATAAAAATTCTCTTAAAGCGAGATTTTTTTTGTATAAAAATTTTCATCAAGATGTTGCAGATGTGCATTTTCACGCTTGTTCTTTGGGAGAAGTAAGGAGTATTAGAGAACTTGCTTTGTGTTTTGATTCTAGAATAAGCACAATCACTCAAACCGGCTATGATGAGGCGAAAAATTTTTGTCAAAAGGTTAATTTTTTGGCTTTTGAAAATTTTATTCCTTTTTGGCTCAAACCTTGCAAGGTTTTGGTGATTTTTGAAGCTGAATATTGGCTTATGCTTATTTTTATAGCGAAATTAAAAGGTGCAAAAGTGCTTTTAATCAATGCAAGAATTTCAGATAATTCCTATAAAAATTATAAAAATTTCTCTTTTTTTTATCGTTTGATTTTTTCTTATATTGATAAAATTTTTGCTCAAAGTTTGCAAGATAAAGAAAGACTTTTAGAGCTTGGGGCAAAAAAAGTCGCAATTTATCAAAATATCAAGGCAGCTTTGAAACCAAAATTAAGCAAAAACTATCCTAAATTAAAACAAAAGCTTATCATATTTGCAAACACTCATTCTAAAGAAGAGCAACTTTTACTTCAAGCTCTTAAACTCAAAGACAATGAAAAACTCATTATTGCTCCAAGACATCCAGAAAGATTTAAAGAAGTAGAAAATTTGCTTAAAGATTTGAATTTAAATTTTGATCGGTTGAGCACATTAAAAAATTGTGAAGATGATTTGGAAAAGGAATTTAAAAGTCAAATTTTACTTTTAGATCTTTTAGGAGAGCTTGTAAATTTTTATGCAATCAGTGATGTGGTTGTGCTTGGCGGGTCTTTTTTTGAGGGAATAGGAGGGCATAATCCCATTGAAGCGGCAAGTTTTGAGAATGTTATAATCTCTGGAATTTATATCCACAATCAAAAAAAATTATTTAACGAGGTTGAAAATATTAATTTTTGCGAAAATTTAGAAGAGCTTGATGAGAAAATTCATCATTTAAGTCAAAGGGCTAAAATCTCTAAAAAGCTTGATTTAAAGCCTATGATTAAAGAGATACAAGAGAGTATTGATGCAAGAAAAAGCCTATAAAGTCCTAGCTTTACAAGAGGGTATTTCAAACAGAGAAGCTAAAGAGCTCATTGATAGAGCTTGTGTTTTTTTAAAAGGAAAAAAAATCACACTCGCAAGAGCCTTAGTCGATGAAAAATCCCAATTTATTATAAAGAAAACTCAAAATCCTCAAGTGATTTTTGAAGATAAAAAAATTCTTGCAATCAATAAACCGCATTCTTTTGTGAGTGAAAATTTAGAAAAACAATTTAAAGCCAAACTTTTAAATCGTTTGGATAAAGAAACAAGCGGAGTTATTTTGCTTTGTAAGGAAGAAAATTTTCGTCAAATGTGTATAGAAGAATTTAAAAAACACAAAGTTTATAAGAGCTATATAGCGATTCTTAATGGAATTTTAGCTCAAGAAATTCAAATCAATGAGCCTCTTTTAACAATTAAAACCAAAAAGGGAGCTTTGAGTAAAATTTCAAAGGAAGGATTTGAGGCAAAAAGTGTGATTAGCCCCTTGATGATTGAGGGTAAAAAAACCTTAGCTAAAATTGTAATTCAAACCGGACGCACCCATCAAATTAGAGTGCATACAGCCTTTATAAAACACGGCATTATAGGAGATGAAAAATATGCAAAAATTCGAGCAGAAAGAATGTATTTGCATAGCTATGAGCTTGGAATTTTGGATTATTTTTTTAAAGCAAATTTAGATGAAGATTTTAATGCATTTGGCTTTGAGATAAAGAATTTAGATTTTAAAGCGATTTAAGCAAAAATTTGATATAATAATGCCTTTATTAAATAAAAAAGGGGATTAAGGTGTTTGAACTTGTTAGCGAATCATTTAAGTCAGCTTTGAGTAAAATTCGCTTTGTCGATGATGAAAAAGCTCTTAAAAATGCTTTGGAAACCTTAAAAAAATCCCTCTTAAAAGCTGATGTCCATCACAAGGTTACGAAAGAACTTTTGATTTTAATTGAAAATGAAGTGAGAAAAAATGGAGTGGGACAGAGGCAATTTTTAAACGCAATTAAAAATAATTTAGAAAATATTCTTAGCGTTAAGGGTAAAAATCAAGGCTTTGTATTCAGCTCTAAACCGCCTACTATTGTTTTAATGACAGGTTTGCAAGGAGGGGGGAAAACAACAAGCACTATGAAACTTGCAAACTATCTTAAACTTCGCAATAAAAAAGTCCTTGTTGCAGCCTGTGATTTGCAACGTTTGGCAGCTGTAGAGCAGCTTAAACAGCTTTGTGAAGCCCATCAAATCGAGCTTTTTTATATTGAAAATGAAAACAATCCTTTAAAAGTCGCAAAACTTGCCCTTGAAAAAGCAAAAAATTCTATGATTGATGTTTTACTTGTCGATACTGCGGGACGTTTAGCCATTGATGAAGCTTTGATGCATGAGCTTAAAGAACTTAAAAAAATTCTTAATCCGGATGAAATTTTTTATGTCGCTGATGCAATGAGCGGACAAGATGGCGTTAAGACAGCTGCGAGTTTTAACGAGGCTTTAGAGCTTAGTGGGGTGGTTTTGTCTAAATTTGATGCAGACACTAAAGGTGGTATTGCTTTGGGTATAGCAAGACAGATAGGAATTCCATTAAGATTTATCGGTGTGGGTGAGAAGGTTGCGGATTTAGAACTTTTTATCCCTGATAGAATTGTAAGTCGTATTATGGGCGAGGGAGATTTAGCAACTTTGGCTGAAAAAACTGCTGCAGTGATTGATGAAAAAGAGGCTAAAATTTTAAGTCAGAAGATTAAAAAAGGAGCTTTTAATTTTAATGATTTTTTAACTCAAATGGAGAGTGTTAAAAAATTAGGCAGTATGAAGTCTATTGTCGGTATGATTCCCGGTCTTGGCAATCTTGCTTCACAGGTTAAGGATCTTGATTTGGATAATTCTAAGGAGATTTTGCATATTAAGGCAATGATTTCATCAATGACTCCTAAAGAAAGAGAAAATCCAGAACTTTTAAATAATACGCGAAAGCGTAGAATTGCTGAAGGTGCCGGTCTTTCTCAAATGGAGGTCAATCGTTTTTTAAAGCAATTTTCAAATGCTGCAAAACTTGCAAAGAGATTTTCAGGGAAAAAAGGTATGGAAAGTCTTACTCAAATGATGAATCAAGCAAGAAAGCAATTTTAAGAAGCGTTAAAATTGATTCATGGGCAAAAAATCAATGCTTATCAATCAATTTTAATTTTTTAAGGAGATAAAGTGACAGTAATCAGACTTACAAGAATGGGCAGAAAAAAAAGACCTTTTTATCGTATTGTTGTAACAGATAGCAGAAAGCGTCGCGATGGAGGTTGGATAGAAAGCATAGGATATTATAACCCTATGGTTGAACCTGAAGTGCTTAAATTTGATAAAGAGCGTTTGGAATATTGGAAAGGCGTAGGTGCTAAACTTAGCGACAAGGTTAAAAGCATTACGAGTAAATAATGATAGAAAATTTCTTAAAAGAGTATGCAAAACTCATTGTAGAATACCCCGATAAAATTCACATACAAAGAGTTGATTTAGATGAGAATTTTGTCGAGTTGATTATCTTTGCGGATAAAATTGATGCGGGAAAACTCATTGGTAAAAATGGCAAATTAATCAATGCAATCAAAACCGTTATCTCATCATCTAAGAGCAAAGATGCGACTTCTTATCGTGTAACGGTTAAAGCACTTGAATGAAAAAAATTTAGTTCAAGTTGCGAAACTTGGTAAAACCATAGGATTAAAGGGTTATATTAAACTTCATAATTTGAGTGATTTTCCCGATCAATTTAAAAAAAATGCAAGTTTTTTTTGCAAGGATATGAGAAATATTTTAAAAATTAAGGATTATAATCCTTCAAATAATACTGCCTTGTTTGAAGGTTTTGAAAATATTGAAGAGGCAAAGAAGCTAACGCATTCCATACTTTATCAGAGCATAGAAGAAAGTCGTAGAACCTGTAAGCTTAAAAAAGATGAATTTTTTTATTTTGATATTTTAGAATGTCAAGTCAGAGATTCTAAGCAAAAATTAGGAAAAGTTGTGGATATTTTAGAAATTTCACATTCTTATTTGTTTGAAGTTTCTACCGATGAGGAGCTTATTAAAAATGGTTTGGCTAAGAGTTTTTTTATCCCTTATTTGGATAAATTCATTAAAAAAATTGATACAGAAAAGAGACTCATTGAGTGCAAGGATGAGGCTTTTTTAATCTTGGAAAACTCGTGAAATTTAGTTTTGTTTCTTTATTTCCTCATTTGATTGAATTTTATTTTGAAGATTCTATTCTTGCAAAAGCTCGAAAAAAAGGGATTTTTGAGCTTGATTTTTATAATCCTAGAGATTTTAGCACCCATGCTTATAAAAAGCTTGATGATTATAAAATAGGTGGAGGAGCGGGACTTTTGATACAAGCTCAACCCCTATTTGAAACCTTAGAAACCATTCAAAAACTTCATACTAATGTGCATTTTATTTTTCTTACGCCCAGTGCGAAAAATTTTAATCAAAAAGATGCAAAACGTTTGAGTAAAAAAGAGCATATTGTGTTTGTGTGCGGAAGATATGAAGGAATAGACGAGAGAGTGCTTGAAAATTTTGCTAACGAGCTTTTTAGTATAGGAGATTTTATTTTAACAGGTGGCGAACTTCCTGCTCTCGTGCTTTGCGATGCGATTTTAAGAAATGTAGAAGGAGTGTTAGGCAATGTTAAGAGCTTAGAAGAGGAAAGCTTTGAATCTTATCTTCTTGAAGCTCCTTCTTTTACAAAACCTTTTGTTTTTAGTAAAAATTTTAAAAAATTTGTTGCCCCTTCAGTCTTTTTAAAGGGTAATCACGCTAAAATTAACGCTTTTAAATCTACTTTAGCGTTATGCAAAACAAAATTTTTTCGTCCCGATTTGTTTTTAGAACATAAACGCAAAAATTTAAAGGATTTTTATGAAAAATAAATTTATAGAGCAATTTGAAGCCAAGCAAATTGAAGGTAAAAAAGTTCCTGATTTTCGTGCCGGAGATACTTTGAAACTTGCGATTCGAATCAAAGAAGGAGATAAGACAAGAATTCAAAGCTTTGAAGGTATTTGTATTGCAAGACGCGGAAATGGCACAGGTGAAACTTTTATAGTTCGCAAAATCGGTGCTAATAATATCGGTGTTGAAAGAATTTTTCCTATCTATAGTGAAAGTTTGGAGAGCATTTCAGTTTTAAGAAGAGGTCGTGTGCGTCGAGCAAGATTGTTTTATCTTAGAGACAGACGCGGTAAGGCTGCTCGTATTAAAGAGCTTAAAAAATAATTTTTTAGAGATAAAATTGTATAAAAATTATTGATAAATTTATTTTATTGATAATTTTTATTTTTTAATAAATAAATCAGAAAATTTATGCTATATTGGCACTCAATTTTTAAGAATCTAAAAATTGAGGGAATCGCATAAATTTTTTAATTTTATTTTAATGAAATCGAAAATTTTTTAGATAAATTTATATTTATGGATAAATGATGAATTGGACAAAAAAATCTTGGAGAAATTATCCCATTAAACAACAGCCTGTTTATCCTGATGAGCAAGAGCTTAATCAGATTCTTAATCGACTTGAAAAATTACCGCCTTTAGTTTTTGCTGGAGAGGTTAGAAACCTTCAAAAAGCCCTAACGAGAGTGTCTAGAGGGGAGGCTTTTTTATTGCAAGGTGGAGATTGTGCTGAAAGTTTTGAAAATTTTGGTGCAAACAATATTAGAGATATGTTTAAAATGCTACTTCAAATGGCTATTGTGCTTACTTTTGCTGGAGGTTGTCCTGTGGTGAAAATCGGACGCATTGCAGGACAATTTGCCAAACCGAGAAGTTCTGATTTTGAAGAGCTTAATGGGGTCAAACTTCCAAGTTATCGTGGAGATATTATCAATGGTTTTGAATTTGATGAGAAAGCTAGAATTGCTAATCCTCAAAGGATGCTTGAAGCCTATTATCAAAGTGCCACCACTTTAAATTTACTTCGGGGTTTTGCTCGAGGTGGTTTAGCGGATTTACACGAAGTTCATCGATGGAATCTGGATTTTCTTAAAAAAAATGAATTACACAAACAATATATTGATATCAGTGAAAAAATCTCTCAAGCTTTAGCCTTTATGGAGGCTTGTGGTATCAATACAAACAACACTCCAAGTTTAAGAGAAGTGGCGATTTATACTTCTCATGAAGCCTTACTTTTGCCCTATGAAGAAGCTTTAACGCGAGTGGATAGTTTAAGCGATGAAATTTATGATTGTTCGGCTCATATGCTTTGGATAGGTGAAAGAACAAGGGCTTTAAATGAAGCACATGTGCATTTTTTAAGCGGGATTAAAAATCCTATGGGGGTAAAAGTTGGACCTCGTGTCAGTGCAAGTGAGATTGTTGCTCTTTCAAGAGCTTTAAATCCTAGCAATGAGGAGGGAAGGCTTAATATCATCATTAGAATGGGAGCTGATATTATTGCTCAAAGATTGCCTGAAATTTTTAAAGAACTTAAAAAAGAGGGCTTAAATCTTATCTATAGCATAGATCCTATGCACGGAAATACGGTAAAAGCTGGAAATTATAAAACAAGAGAATTTGATAAAATTATGCAAGAAGTGCGGTATTTTTTTGAAATCGCAAGGGCTGAAGGAATTTATCCGGGCGGAGTGCATCTTGAAATGACCGGACAAGATGTAACAGAATGCACAGGTGGGGCGTCAAATATCACTGAAGAAAGTCTTAAAAAACGTTATGAAACGCAATGTGATCCAAGGTTGAACGCTGATCAAGCCTTAGAACTCGCGTTTTTAATCGCAGATTTGGTTAAAAAAGCTAAAAAATGAAACTTTATGGCATAAAAAATTGCAATAGCGTCAAAAAAGCGATGATTGCTTTGGAAAAATTTAATTTTGAATTTTTAGACATTAAAAAGATAGATAAAGAAATTCTAAGTTCTTGGCTTAAGCAAAAAACTTTCGAAGAGCTCATCAATACAAACGGAACGACTGCTAAAAAATTAGCCCTTACCAAAGATAAACTTAAAAATCTCAATAAAGAAGAATTAGAAAATTTAATTTTAGAAAATCCTAGTATCATTAAAAGGCCGGTGGTTGAATTTAAAAATGAAATTTTTGTTTCTAAGGAATATGAAAAGCTTTTATAATATAAGCATAGCATCGCCATAAGAATAAAATCTGTATCGTTTTTCAATAGCAATTTTATAAAGTTCTAAGGTTTTTTCTCTTCCTATAAAAGAGGATACGAGCATAATTAAAGTGGATTTTGGTAAATGGAAATTCGTTAAAAGATAGTTTTGCCTTAAAGGCTTATTAAAGGGGTGTAAAAATAAATCACAAGTCCCGCTTTGAATTCCTGTCCTAAAAAAATACTCAATGCTTCTTGTTGTGGTCGTTCCTACTCCTAAAATCGGTGTTTTGGATTTTATCAGCTTTGCTGCTTTATCATCGATAAAAAAAGATTCAGTGTGCATTATATGTTCTTTTAAATTTTCACATTCTACATTTTTAAAGGTCCCCGCTCCTATGTGTAAGGTAAGATAATAAATTTCATGTTTTTGCTTTAAAAGATTGAGCATTTCTTGACTAAAATGCAAACTTGCCGTCGGTGCAGCTACAGCTCCTAAATTTTTAGCAAAAATGCTTTGATAATCACTCTCATCACTTAACTCATCTTTCCTTTTGATATAAGGAGGCAAGGGAATATGCCCGATAAGATTTAAAAGCTCGTAGAGTTTAGTGCTGTCTAAAAAGGTATGATTTTGCTTAAATCTGACTTTGCGTCTGCCATCTTTTAAAAGCTCTAAAATTTCAGCTTGTAAATTTTTTTCAAAGCTTAAAATTTCACCTGCTTTAACCCTGCCTTTAATTTGAACCAAAAATTCAAATTCTGTATAGGCTTGATGCAAAAAAAGCTCTATTTTTGCTCCGCTTGTTTTTGTTCCAAAAATTCGGGCTTTAATCACTTTGGTATCGTTAAAAAATATTGCACAAGGAGGTAAAAATTCAGGCAATTTTCCAAAATAAGTGTGCGTAATCTTGTCTTTTTTTCTTTCATAGATTAAAAGTTTCGCATCTTCTTTAGGGGTTATAGGATAAGTAGCGATAAGCTCCTTAGGTAAGTGATAATCGTAATTATGAAGCTTTAAATCCTTATGCATCATTTTTTGCAGAGGGATTGATTTTTTGTGCGATTAAAATTGAAAGCCCATAGAGTCCGCAAAGTGGCACAGCCATTAAAAATTGAGAAATCATATCCGGCGGAGTCATCATTGCTGAAAAAACAAAAATAACCAAAACTGAAATTCTAAAATATTTTTTTAAAAAATCATCATCTATTAAGCCTAATTTTGCAAAGAAAAAGGTCAACACAGGCATTTCAAAAGCGAGTCCAAAAGCGACTACGAGTTTTGTAAAAAAGCTCACATAAAGCCCTATACTAATGAGTGGTTTAAAATCTTGAGTTTGCACTCCAAAATCGATGAGAAATTTAAAAGTTAAAGGAACCACGACAAAATAGCAAAACAAAGCACCTAAAGCAAACATTACACTTGCAAAGCAAACAAAGGGTATGACGAGTCTTTTTTCATTCTCATAAAGTCCGGGTGCTACAAATTTCCAAAATTGATAAAAAATTATAGGCAAAGAAATCAAAAAAGCTGTAAAAAATGAAACTTTCATCGCTGTAAATAAAGGTTCTTGTAATTCTACGAAGGTGATTTGTTTTGAAACTTCTGGCAAAACGGCTTCTATTGGACTTTTGAGTATATTAAGGATATAAGAATTAAAAGTAAAGCATACAAAAAACATCACAATAATGCAAGAAACACTGATAAAAAGCCTTTTTCTAAGCTCGGTTAAATGAGGTTTTAATTCTTCAAACATTTTGTTTTTCCTCACTTTGATTTGAAATTTGCTCTGTTTTTAAATTTTTTTCTTCTTTCATTTCTTTTTGTGCATTTTCTTCTAAATTTTCATGGGGATTAGACGAAGAACCAAAGGTTAAATCGACTTTTTTATTGTCTAAAATATCCTTTTTAAGCTCATCAAATTCCTCAAAACTAAGTTTTTTGCGTATATTTTCATTTACGGAGGAAAATTCATCTTGGTATTTTTTAGTTTCGCTTTTAAGCTCATTGATACGAATTTCTTTTTCTATACTTGATTTTGCTTCGTCTATGTTGCGTTTTAAGGCTTTTAAAATTTTTGCAATTTGCACGATGGTATCAGGGAGTTTGTCTGGTCCTAAAACTAAAATTGCGACAACTAAAATGACTAAAATTTCACCCATACTCATTGTATCAATACTTCTTTCTTTATATCTTTTTAAAGACACATTTTACATTAAATTGCTTAAAAATTTACTTTAAAATTGTTTAATTATTATTTATGAAGTGAAATTATAATACAATAAAAAATTCATTAAAGGAGCTTTAAGTGAAAGAATGCTTCAAAGACAAAGTCGTGCTTATCACAGGTGCGAAACAAGGAATCGGCTTAGCCACTGCACAAGAATTTGCAAAAGTTGGTGCGAAAGTCGTTCTTTGTGATATTGTGGATATGAGTGAGGAAGTTAAAGAGCTTAATGACAAGCATTATCAGGCTATGCAAATTCTTTGTGATGTGAGTGATGAAAAGCAGGTGGCAAAGATGATTGCAGAGATTATCTCTGTGCATAAGAGATTGGATTGTGGATTCAATAATGCAGGGATTCAAACACCACAAAAACCGATGGCACAAATCACTCAAGCGGAGTTTGATAAGACTATTGCTGTGGATTTAAAAGGCGTTTGGAATTGTATGCAATATGAGATTGAGCAGATGCTCACACAAGGTGGAGGCTGTATTGTCAATACCTCTTCACAAGGGGGAATCACAGGCTTTGTCGGACAAGCCGCTTATATCGCTTGCAAACACGCAGTGATTGGGCTTACAAGGACTGCCGCACTTGATTATGTAGCAAAAAACATTCGCATTAATGCTGTTTTGCCCGGTGCCATTTTAACGCCTATGGCAAAAGATTTAATCAAAAGAAATCCCGAGATTGAAAAAGAGCTTTTAAGAGATATTCCTAAGGGGAGATTGGGCGAACCAAAGGAGATTGCCGATGCGGTGATGTGGTTATGCTCACCCTATGCGAGCTTTGTTGAGGGGGCGGCTATTTGTGTTGATGGAGGATTTACTGCACATTAATAGAATGCTGAAGAAATATTAAATTTTGCTTAGTTTTAATTAGGGAGCTAAATACAAAGCAAGTTCATCGCTGATGAGGAAATTAAGATTGTAAAAGCGATTGTTTTTTAATTCAAGCTTTTTATTCGCTACAAGCTCATTTGCTTTTTGAATTTGAATTGTATTGAGTATTTTTTTATGCACACCGACTTTGCTTCTAAACCCTAAAAATAGCCTTTCTAAGCATAATTCTTTCTGATTTAAATTTTCTATTTGTCTCAAACTTGGATTTAAGATATAAGTCTTTAAATTTTTTGCTGTATAAAATCTTTGATTTTTTAAAAATCCCACCGCACTTAACCCACAACCTATATAATCCTTGCCTTGCCAATATGCTAAATTGTGCTTACAAATGCGTCCAAAATTGCTAATTTCGTATTGTTTAAATCCTAAAATTTGAATTTGCTCTATAAAATATTTCATCAATCTCGGAGCATTCTTTTTGAAATGAAAACAATTTGCAAAGGCTGTATTTTTTTCTATACTCAAGTGATAAGCACTCACATGTTTTAAATTTTTTTTGATTTTTTCTAAATGCAAAAGTTCAAAATCAAGCATTTTTTTATCATCAAATTTTGTATCATAGATTAAATCTAAATTGATATTTTCAAAGCCATTTTTTTTAGCATTTTCCACACTTTCAAACAGCTCTTTTTGAGTGTGTTGTCTGCCTAAAAATTCAAGTTTTTTAGAATGAAAACTTTGTGCTCCAAAAGAAATGCGATTTAAACCAAAATTTTTCATATTTTTAAGCCAAGAATCAATGCTTGATTTTGGATTGGCTTCGATGGTATTTTCGGAATTTTGACTCAAATAAGGAGCTAAAAAATTAAAAATTTTTTCATAAAATTTTTCTTCCACCACACTTGGCGTTCCTCCTCCTATGAAAAGCGTTTGAATGGAATTTTTAGAGAGTTTAAAATAATCAAATTGAAATTTTAAATCTTCAAGTAAGGCTTTAAAATAAGCCTCTTCATAATCTTTTTTCTTCAAAGAAGTAAAAGAGCAATAATGACATTTGCTTTCACAAAAAGGAATATGGATATATAAATGCATACAAACCTTAAAAAAATTTATTTCTATATTTTTGAATTTTAATAAAATTTTATTTGAAATAAGTTAAAATTACACTCATAAGTTAAGGAAACTGATGTGGAAAAAGAAAAAAAATACAGACCCAATGTTGCTGCTATTGTTCTTTCAAGTGATTATCCTTTTGAATGTAAATTTTTTATTGCAAAAAGAAGCGATATGGAGAATATATGGCAGTTTCCTCAAGGTGGTATTGATGAGGGTGAGGATGCTAAAAGTGCTTTAAAAAGAGAGCTTAAAGAAGAAATAGGCACAAATGAAGTTGAAATTATTGCTGAATATCCGCAATGGCTTAGCTATGATTTTCCTAGTAATGTGGTGAAAAAAATGTATCCTTATGATGGGCAAATTCAAAAATATTTTTTAGTGCGTCTTAAACATAATGCTAAGATTAATATCAACACCAAACATCCTGAATTTGATTCTTATCGTTTTGTGGGAATTAAAGAAATTTTTGAAATGGTTAATCATTTTAAAAGGAAAATTTATATTCAAGTTATCAAATATTTTGAAGAAAAAGGTTATATTTAATGCTTATAGTGCAAAAATACGGGGGAACAAGCGTAGGAGATTTAGAACGCATTCGAGCTGTTTCACAACGAGTGATACAAAGTGCAAAACAAGGAAATAAACTTGTCATTGTCGTTTCTGCGATGAGTGGGGTGACCAATGAATTGATTGATTATGCGAATTTTTTTAGCAAAAATCCAAATGGTAAAGATATGGATATGCTTTTAAGCAGCGGAGAGAGAGTCACTGCGGCACTTTTATCCATTGCTTTAAATGAACAAGGTTTTAAAGCTGTTTCTTTTTCAGGCAGAAAAGCAGGGATTACCACTGATGAGGTTTTTACTAAGGCAAGGATTAAATTTATAGACACTCAAGCAATTAAGCAGGAGTTAAATCAAGGAAAAATTGTCGTTATAGCAGGTTTTCAAGGTGTGAGTGAGCAAGGCGATGTTACGACTTTAGGACGCGGGGGAAGCGATTTGAGTGCTGTGGCGGTTGCAGGAGCTTTAGAAGCTGATTTGTGTGAAATTTACACTGATGTTGATGGGGTTTATACTACTGATCCAAGAATTGAACCAAAGGCTAGAAAACTCGATAAAATTTCTTATGAAGAAATGCTTGAACTTGCAAGTTTGGGGGCTAAAGTTTTGCAAAATCGTTCAGTGGAGCTTGCAAAGAAATTGAATGTGAATTTAGTTACAAGAAGTAGTTTTAATCATAATGAAGGAACAATAATCACAAAGGAAAATAATATGGAACAAGCCTTAGTTAGTGGCATTGCTTTGGATAAAAATCAAGCACGAATCACTTTGAGAAAAATAAAAGATAAACCCGGTATTGCAGCTGAAATTTTTTCAACCTTAGCAAATGAGAATATCAATGTGGATATGATTATCCAAAATATAGGTTTAGACGGAGCAACAAATTTAGGTTTTACTGTGCCTGAAAATGAGCTTGATTTGGCGAAAAATGCTATGCAAAAAATTCTTGATGATGAGGCTGTGATAGAAAGTGATAGAGCTGTTGTTAAGGTTTCTGTTGTAGGAGTTGGGATGAAATCTCATTCCGGCGTTGCAGCAACAGCTTTTAAGGCTTTGGCTGATGAGAGCATTAATATAGGCATGATTTCTACAAGTGAGATAAAAATTTCTATGATAGTTCAAGAAAAATATGGAGAATTAGCCGTTAGAGCTTTGCACGAGGCTTATGAGCTGGATAAAAAATGAATGATTTTTTAGCACACACTCTAGAAAATATAAGGGCTGGGGGAAATTTTATGGCTTGGATGGAGTCGCGTCGTTTAGAATGGGCTCCTCTTATGGCTGCAAGGCTTAAATATCTCTTAGAAGGACATACTTTTGTTTTAATGTGTGATGAATCAAGGTCTTGGTATGAAGAGTATTTTTTGAAAAATATCAATGCAAAAGCTTCAAGACCTATGCTTCCTTTTGTATCTTTAAGCTCAATTTATAGAAAAAAAATTCACAATCAAGAAGACATTGCTTTGCTCAATGATTTATTAGAACTTACTTTTCCTAATGGCTATATTTATTTTTATATAGGAAGTGCAAATGATAAAAAGTCTCAAATTGCAAAATCCAAAGATGATAGTTTGTTGTGGCTTTTTGATGAGCAATTGCAAAATAGTTTTTATTTAAATTCTAAAGATAAAGACTTAGACAACAAGCTCATTTCTTTGTTTAAACTTTTGGATATGAGTTTGGATGCGATTTTATTTTCAAAAGTTAGTCTTTAATGTTTGTCAGCAAAATTTTAATCAGCGATGCATTTGAAGAACTAAAAAATGAACTCATTGCTCAATTTACAATCAATGCTTTAAGATTTATCCCAAAAACTCCCGCAGATGAATTTTTAATCGAGGATGCAAGAGCGGTTGAAAGGGAGAGTTATATCGCCGAAAAAGATGAAAAAATCATCGTTATAATGGCAAATTCTTTTAGAATCGAGGCTCAAAATTCCTTGCTTAAACTTTTAGAAGAACCTCCAAGAAATATTAAATTTCTTATTGTAGCACCTTCAAAAAATTTGCTTTTACCGACCATTAGATCCCGATTAATTTGTCAAAAACATAAGAAGATAAAAGAAAAAAAAATTTTAAATTTGGATATAAAAAAACTCGATTTAAAAATGATGTTTGAATTTCTAAAGGAACATGAAAATCTTAGCAAAAATGAACTTTTAGAAATCATTTCCCAACTTAGTCAAGAAAGCCTTAAATGCAAGACTTTTAACGCATATGAACTTGATTTTTTTTATAAAAGTTATGAATTAGCTCAATTAAATTCCAAAGCAGGAATTTTACTGAGCACTCTTTTGC
This sequence comes from Campylobacter cuniculorum DSM 23162 = LMG 24588, assembly GCF_002104335.1. Classification (NCBI taxonomy): domain Bacteria; kingdom Pseudomonadati; phylum Campylobacterota; class Epsilonproteobacteria; order Campylobacterales; family Campylobacteraceae; genus Campylobacter; species Campylobacter cuniculorum. Next base: position 874,568 of record NZ_CP020867.1, read on the forward strand.
TCAATATCTATACAAAGAATGAAAAATGATTTTTTTAAAACTCAATGAAAATACCGATTTTAACGAACTTTGCAAGATTATATGTCCTGATAAAATAGGGCAGAAAATTATGCAAAAAAAAATTAAAATCCATTTTATATATATTAAAAATATACGCACAGTTGCTGCAAATATTTTAAAACAAGATGCTTTAAGAGTAGGAGCTGAACTTGTTACACATAAAGAGGTGGTTACAGCCGGAATTTCTCATTCAAATGCTCTTTTAATGGCAACTTGTGAGCAAATTGAAAAACTCATTAAAAAAGAAGCTATGCAGGATTTTGGGCTTAAAAATTTGGCTCTTTTTTTACAAAAACAATTCATCAAACCCAAAAAACCAAAACTTATGGCAGTTTTAAATATCAATAAAGATAGTTTCAACCCAAAAAGTCGCACAGATGAAAAACATTTTCAAAGCAGATTAGAAGAGCTCTTAGAATTAAAACCAGAATTTATCGATATAGGTGCGGTTTCTTCAAGACCGGGCAGTGTGTATTGTGGTGTGAAAGAGGAATTTAAAAGATTGAAAAAAAGTCTTGATTTAATTTATGCACAAAATTATTATAAAAAGGCAATTTTTAGTTTGGATAGTTTTGATGAATACAGCTTGGAATATGCTTTAAATAAGGGTTTTGGCTTGATTAATGATATCAGCGGTTTAAAAAATGAAAATCTTGCAAAACTCGCTTGTCAATATAAGGCAAAATATTGCTTAATGCACATGCAAAATGAACCTTACAATATGCAAGATAATCCGCATTATGAGGATGTTTTAGATGAACTCACGCAATTTTTTACGCAAAAACTTGAAATTTTACATAAATATGGTGTTAAAGAAAGCATTTTAGATGTGGGTATAGGTTTTGGCAAAAGTGCGTGGCATAATATGATTTTGATTAAACATTTGGGGCATTTTTTGCAGTTTGATAAACCTTTGCTTATAGGTGCGAGTCGCAAAAGTGTTATTAATGCTTATTTTAAAAGCAAGGTTGAAGAAAGACTTCCAGCAAGCTTGTATTTGCATCTTAAAGCCTTTGAAAATGGAGCAAGCATTATAAGAACTCATGATTTATATGAACACAAACAGATGTTTAAATTACAAAGTATTATGCAGGAGTTAAGTTTATGACAAGACAAGAATATTTAGAAAAAATTACTCAAGCTAATGAGTGGGCTCAAGCATATTATAACAAAGATGACCCTCTAGCAAGCGATGAAGAATACGATGCTTTAATAAAACAATTAAGAGCCTTTGAAGAGCAAAACCCCACTCAAATTGCTCCTAATTCACCCACACAAAAAATTGCTCCGACTTTACAAAGCGAATTTCATAAAATACCGCATCTTAGCAAAATGTGGTCTATGGAGGATGTTTTCAATGAAACTGAACTAAGAGCTTGGGCTAAGAGGGCAAATTGTGAAAAGAATTTTTTCATCGAGCCTAAATTTGATGGGGCAAGTCTTAATCTCATCTATGAAAATGGCAAACTTATAAGCGGTGCTACTCGTGGAGACGGCGAGGTTGGCGAGGATATTACTTTAAATGTTTTAGAAATAGAAAACATCCCAAAAACTATAGCTTATAAAGAAAAAATCGAAATTAGAGGCGAGATTGTGATTTTAAAAAAGGATTTTAATAGCATTAATGAGCAAAGAATCAAAGAGAATCAAAATCCTTTTGCAAATCCTAGAAACGCTGCAAGTGGAAGTTTAAGGCAGCTTGATACAAGCATCACAAAAGAAAGAAATTTGAAATTTTATCCTTGGGGGGTGGGTGAAAATACTTTAAGCTTTAAAAAACACAGCGAAGTGATGAATTTCATAAGAGAGCTTGGCTTTTTAAAAGATGATTTTATAAGGCTTTGTGCGAATTTAGATGAGGTTTTAACTTCTTATAAAGAGCTTTTAAGCTTAAGAGAACAAAAAGCTATGATGATGGATGGGATGGTTGTAAGAATCGATGATATAGAACTTTGCAATGAGCTTGGTTATACGGTTAAATTTCCTAAATTTATGGCAGCTTTTAAATTTCCAGCTCTTGAAAAAACGACGCGTTTGTTGGCTGTGAATTTGCAAGTTGGTAGGAGCGGAGTGATTACGCCTGTGGCGGCGTTAGAACCTGTTAATTTAGATGGGGTGATTGTAAAATCCGCAACTCTTCATAATTTTGATGAAATTTCAAGGCTTGATGTGAGGATTAATGATTTTGTGAATGTGATTAGAAGCGGAGATGTGATTCCAAAAATCACTAAAGTTTTCAAAGACAGACGCGATGGCTTAGAGCAAGAAATTGTGCGTCCACAGCTTTGTCCTGTATGTCAAAATGAGCTTTTGGATGAAAAAACGATGATAAAATGCCAAAATTTGGATTGTAAAGCAAGACTTGTTAATTCTATCATACATTTTGTGTCTAAAAAATGCCTTAATATCGATGGATTGGGAGAAAATATCGTAGAGCTTTTATATGAAAAAGGTAAAATCAGCACTTTGGAGAGCATTTTTCATCTTAAATATGAGGATTTTGAAAATTTAGAAGGTTTTAAAGAAAAGAAAATCACTAAGCTTTTAAAGGCGATTGAAGATTCAAAAACTTGCGAACTCTATCGTTTTATCACGGCTTTGGGCATCGAACACATTGGTGAAGTTGCAGCTAAGAAACTTGCAAAAACCTTCGGCAAAATGTGGCATAAACAAGGCTTTGAGGATTATAAAAATCTCGAAGGCTTTGGAGAGGAAATGGCAAAGAGTTTGGAGGAATTTAGCCGTGTGAATCTGCAAAGAATTGATGATTTTTATATTTTATTGAATTTAAGCGAAGAAAAGAGTGAAGTTGTGGAGCAAAGTCCTATTAAGGATAAGATTTTTGTGATTACAGGCACACTTTCGCGTCCTAGAGATGAGTTTAAAGCTTTGATTGAAAAATTTGGTGGAAAGGTCAGCTCTTCAGTGTCTAAAAAAACTTCTTTTGTGCTTTTTGGGAAAGAGGCGGGTTCAAAACTTGATAGGGCTAAAGAATTAAATCTTGTTTGCCTTAGTGAAGAAGAATTTAACCAAATGCTTCACAATGCGTTATGATACCTTTGTGGCTTTAAGTCTAAAAATCAGCAGAAATAAGGCTTTAGAGCTTATAGAAAAAAAAGAAATTTTACTCAATCAAAAATTGTTTAAACCTTCTTTTAATGTGAAAAAATATTTGCAAAATTTACTTGCTTGTGAGAATTTGCAAGAGAAAGATTTGTTTGATTGCAAGGAATTAAAACTCGAGCTTTTAACGAAAATTTATGTGAGTCGTGCAGCTTTAAAACTTAAAAATTTTATTTTGCAAAATGATTTAGAAATTAGCGGAAAAACTTGTTTGGATATAGGTTCAAGTACGGGAGGTTTTGTGCAAGTTTTACTTGAATTTGGAGCCCTTAAGGTTGTAGCTTTGGATGTGGGAAACAATCAACTCCATTTAAGTTTAAGAGAAGATCAAAGGGTTAAATGTGTTGAAAATACGGATTTAAAGGATTTTAAAACTGAAGAAAAATTTGAATGGATTAGCTGTGATGTGAGTTTTACTTCGCTTTTAAATTTGCTCTCTTATATCGATAAGCTCGCACTTAAAGACATTATTTTGCTTTTTAAGCCCGAATTTGAGGTGGGTGTGAATGTTAAGAGAAATAAAAGGGGTGTTTTAAAGGATGATTTAGAATCAATCAAAGCCAGAAAAAAATTTGAAAAAATGTGCTTGAATTTAGGTTGGTTGCTAAAGAGTACTGCCGTTTCAAGCATTAAAGGAAAAGAGGGGAATGTTGAATATTTTTACTACTATAGCAAAGTGTGAGATTGAAGCTTTGGCACTTGGTTGTTTTGATGGTTTGCATTTGGGACATTTTGAGCTTATTAAATGTTTGGGTGAGAATTCTGCCCTTTTGGTGATTGATAAATTTAAGAGTAAAAAACTTTGCACAAATGAAGACAAACGCGAATTAAGCAAAAAAGAAATCATAGAACTTGATTTTGAGAGCATTAAATTTTTAGATGGACAAGATTTTTTTAACGCACTTAAAAAGGAATTTCCAAAGTTAAAGCATATAGTTGTGGGATATGATTTTTCTTTTGGTAAAGATAGAAAATACAAAGCTGAGGACATTCAAAGAATCAGCGGATTAAAAACGACGATTATCGCTGAATATAAAATCAATTCTCAAGCCGTGCATACAAGCTTAATCAAAGATTTTCTTAGCAGGGGTGAGCTTGAAAAGGCTAATGAATTTTTAGGACGCTCTTATAGCATTAAAGGAGCTTTGATTCGGGGGCAAGGTTTGGGTTCTAAGGAGCTTTATGCAACTTTAAATTTAGAATGCAAAGAATATTTTTTACCTAAAAATGGAGTTTATGCAACTTTTTGTGAGCTTAAGGGTAGGGTTTATAAAAGTGTGAGTTTTATAGGAATACGTTTGAGCGATAAAAAATTTGCAATAGAAACGCATATTTTAGGAGATTTTAATCTTAAGCTTGAATTAGGAGAATGTTTAAAACTTAGTTTTATAAAATTTTTAAGAGAGAATCAAAATTTTAAAGATTTCACTCTTTTAAAGGCTCAAATTTCAAAGGATATTGAAGAAGCTTTAAAGATTTTAGAAAAAAAGGAACAAAAATGAAAGACAATCTTTTCAAAAAAAGTCCTAAAAAACAATTCGAATTTGATAAAAGTGTAGCGAGTGTCTTTGATGATATGATTTATCGTTCTGTGCCATTTTACAAAGAAAATTTAGAGCTTTGCGTGAGTTTAGTCTCCAAACTTGCACCGCAGAAAGCCAAAATTTGCGATTTAGGTTGTGCGAGTGGAAATTTTTTGTTAGAACTTTTTAAATCGCGTAAAGATTTTATTTTAAGCGGGATTGATAATGCCAAACCCATGCTTGAAATTGCCAAGCAAAAAGCTAAGGCTTATGGAGCTAAGATAGAATTTTTTGAACATTCTTTGAATGAATTTAGTTTTTTTAAAAATGATGTTTTTATCGCAACTTATACCTTGCAATTTATAAGACCGCCTAAAAGACAGGCTTTGGTGGATAAAATTTATAAGAATTTAAATGAAAATGGAATTTTTATATTGAGCGAAAAAATCCTTTATGAAGATGCCTTTTTATCTAAAAAAATTTTAGAACTTTATGCTGAATATAAAGAAAAACAAGGTTATACTAAATTTGAAATTTCTGCAAAAAGAGAGGCTTTGGAAAATGTCCTTGTGCCTTATAGCACAAAAGAAAATATCTTTTTGCTTCAAAATGCGGGCTTTAAAAGCATAGAAACTTTGTTTAAATGGGCAAATTTTGAGAGTTTTATTGCTTTTAAATGAGGGAGATTTATGAATTATGTTGATTTTGATTCTATGGAATTTATCTCAAAACCACAAGAGAGAAAAGAAGATAGAGCTAAGATAGCTGAAATTTTAGGAATTAATGAAGATAAAGTGGAATATGGTGAGTATTCTATTGCTAATGAAAAAATAGAATGTTTTTGCATTCAAGGAAATCAAAATGAAAAAATACATATAAAAACAGAAGAAAATCTCAAAGAATTATTAAAAAATTATTCTTTAGTTTTTAAAGATTGCACATTTAAATCTTTTAAATGTATTGCTGATAAAAAAGAAAGTATTGAAAAATTAGGTTTTATAAAATGCGAAATAGAATCTTTTTTGATAGAGAATATTGAGTTTAAAGCTTCTTTTAAAATGTTAGATTGTGGAATAGGAAATAAACAAAATACTGAGTGTAATTTTTCATCTATAATATTTAAAGGAGATTGTAATTTCTTTTATACAAGATTTTATGCAAATTGTCGTTTCTCTGATTCTGAATTTCAAAGCAAATGTAATTTTTCAAATGCAAGATTTTACGCAAATTGCAATTTCTCTAGTTCTCAATTTAAACTTAGATGCAATTTTTCATCTGCAACATTTGAAGGAGATTGCGATTTTTCAAAAGTGGAATTTGAAAAAAGTGATGAATCACAAATACATAGGAATAATTATGCTTTTTCATGTGCAACATTTAAAGGAAATTGCAATTTCTCTAGCTCTAATTTTCAAGGCAAATGTTATTTTAGAAATGCGATATTTTATAAAAGGTGTGATTTTCAAAAAGCAACATTTGGAGGGGATTACGATTTCTCTGGTTCTCAATTTAAAGAAGATTGTGATTTTTCAGAGGTAGAATTTAAAGAGTATTGTGATTTTTCTAGGGCTGATTTTAAAGATAATGTAAGTTTTTATGCAGCAATTTTTGAAAAGGGATTTGATTTTTCTCAAACAAATTTTGAGAAGAATTTAAATCTTGTCAATACAGATTTAAATTTTGATTTTAAAGTTTTAAAGAAAAAAATAGAAGAAAAGTCTGAAAATAATAAAGAACAAGGTATTGATAAAACTCTAGAACAGCTTGCAAATGATTTTAGAGATAGCTTTAGAATATGTAAAAATGCTTTGATAAAAGACAATAATCTCTTGGACGCTTCAAATTTTCATAAACTTGAGCTTTATGCTAAAGAAATTGAATTAGAAGAAAAATCGAAGAGAAAAATTGAATGGGATAAAAGCAAACTCGAAGAAAATATAAATAAAATTGTAAAAAAATTTAAATATTTTATAGAACATTTGCTTTTGGCATTTTATAGAAAATCAAGCGACCATCACACGGATTTTTTAAAAATTTTTTAACAATTTCATATTGCTCATCAGTTTATATGCCGTGTTTCTTTTAAAATTACTTGGAATACATCAAGATAAATTACAAGATAAAACAATTTATTTAACAATAATCCCTAGTTTTTTTAATAATTTTGAATTCCTTATTAAAATACATAAGGATAAAGTGCAGGATAATGCAATTTATTCAATTTTATCTGATTTTTTTCATAGTTATAAATTTTTGATATTGATTATATCCTTTTTATTAATTTTAGGAATTTTTATATTTAAATCAAAGATTTGTGATAAGTTTTTGAAATTTAAACATTTTATTAAAAAATTTAGAAAAGATTTTTGGGAGTTGATTAAAACCATTATTTTTCCTTGTTTATTTAATATTATTTTTATCTGTTCGATTGGTATTGCTATTCTTTTTCTATTTTATACTTTATTTAGTGAAGATGTTGCGTTTTCTTTATTTATAAATGTCTCATTTGTAATTTTGTATTTGTTTTTTGTTTGTACGCAATCATTGTTTTTGAGATATCTATGCTTGGTATCTTTTTATCTGTTTTTTATTTACATTCTCATACAAGCTCCTAGCATTATCAATATAATATCTCATTTTTCAAGCGATTCAAATTTTAATAATCCTAATTATCCAGCTCTTATGACTTTAAATACTATTTATATTATATTGTCATTATTGATTCTTTTCTCTGTGCAAAAAACCGCTCGTAAAAATTCTATCGTGCCAACTTAAACGCAATGAGTTGGCTGAAATGAAATTGTAATATTTATGAGTTAAAATTATTTTTACATTTTTTATTGCCATTGTTTTGCAAAAAATTGAAAATTAAAAAAAAGGATTTGGAAATGTTTAAAGAATTTAGAAATTTCATTTTAAGAGGCAATGCCTTTGATGTAGCGGTAGGAATCATCATCGGAGCAGCTTTTAGTAAGATTGTGGATTCTTTGGTTAAAGATGTGATTATGCCTCCGCTTGGCTTTTTACTTAAGGGTGTGGATTTTTCTAATTTATTCATTGTTTTAAAAGAAGGCACAAAAAAAGCCCCCTATGCTACACTTGAACTTGCTAAAAGTGCAGGGGCTATTACGCTCAATATCGGGCTTTTTATCAATACATTAATCACTTTTTTCATCATAGCCACAACCATTTTTCTTTTGTTTAAAAGCATAGACAAACTCAGACGCATGACTTTGAAAAATCAAACGCAAAGCCAAGAAAAATCTTGTCCCTATTGTCTGTCTAAAATCCCTAATCAAGCTATAAAATGTGCATATTGCACGAGTGATTTATAAAACATGATGAATTTAATTTTTTAAAATTAAATGATTTTTGCTGTTTTTTAAATCATTAAAAAAGCATTCAATTTTATAAAAATTTCTCAATTTGTTTAAATATAATAAATATTAGCTCATAAAACTTTAGTCATATAGACTAAATAAAATTAATAAAATTTTTTTATTTTATACTTGACAAAATAACACTCAATGTTGTATAATTTTACAAAAATATCCTAAAAACATAGAGGAGGTCAAGTGGAAAATCAGGAAAATGAAAATCAATGCGGAGAGAATGAAAAAACTGAAAATCAAAATTTTGAGCAAGAAACTTCATCAAATGAAGAATCCCATCAAGAAGCAAAATTGCAAAAAGAATTTGACGAACTTAAGGACAAATACATTAGAGCCAATGCTGAATTTGAAAATATTAAGAAAAGAATGGAAAAAGAAAAACTTAATGCTTTAGTGTATGCAAATGAAAGTTTTGCTAGGGATTTACTCGATGTTATAGATGCTTTAGAAGCAGCAATTAATGTTGAGGCAAATGATGAGTTGAGTTTAAAAATCAAAGAAGGAGTGCAAAATACTTTAGATTTATTTTTCAAAAAACTTGAAAAACATGGTGTAAAAGCCATTGAAGAACTCAAAGAATTTGACCCTAATTTGCACGAGGCTATGTTTCATACCCAAAGTGCAGAGCATTCAAGCGGTGAAATTGTGCAAGTACTTCAAAAGGGCTATAAGATTGCAGACCGTGTCATCCGCCCAACCAAAGTTAGTGTGGCAAAATGAATTAAAACTAAGGAGTAGCAATGACAAAGCAGAAGAAAGATAGAGACAAAGCAAAAAATTTGTCTGTTAAAAAAGGATGATTTTAAAAATTGATGCGTTTGCAAATGAAAATTTGTAAAATTCGTTTTAAAAATACAGAGAAAAATTTAAGCATATTTTGTGTGTGCTTGGAGAGTTGAAAATGGAAAATAAGACCATTTTTTAAATGAGTCAATTTAATATTTAAGGATAAAAAAGGATAAAAAATGAGTAAAGTTATAGGTATAGATTTAGGAACAACAAATTCTTGTGTTGCTGTGTATGAACGTGGCGAAAGTAAAGTGATACCAAATAAAGAAGGTAAAAACACCACTCCTTCTATCGTGGCTTTTACAGATAAAGGCGAAATTCTAGTCGGCGATAGTGCAAAGCGTCAAGCTGTAACGAATCCTGAAAAAACCATTTATTCGATTAAGAGAATTATGGGTTTGATGATTAATGAAGATGCGGCTAAAGAGGCTAAAAATAGACTTCCTTATCATATTACTGAAAGAAATGGTGCTTGTGCAATTGAGATTGCGGGTAAAATTTACACTCCACAAGAAATTTCTGCTAAGGTTTTGATGAAACTTAAAGAAGATGCGGAAGCTTTTTTAGGAGAAAAAGTTGTTGATGCGGTCATTACGGTGCCTGCGTATTTTAATGATGCTCAAAGAAAGGCGACTAAAGAAGCTGGAACGATAGCGGGTTTAAATGTGCTTAGAATCATCAATGAACCGACTTCAGCGGCTTTAGCCTATGGATTGGATAAAAAAGACTCTGAAAAGATTGTGGTTTATGATTTAGGTGGCGGAACTTTTGATGTTACTGTGCTTGAAACAGGTGATAATGTTGTAGAGGTTCTGGCTACGGGCGGAAATGCCTTTTTGGGCGGAGACGATTTTGATAATAAACTCATAGATTTTTTAGCAACTGAATTTAAAAATGAAACAGGAATTGATCTTAAAAATGATGTGATGGCTTTACAAAGACTTAAAGAAGCTGCTGAAAATGCTAAAAAAGAGCTTAGCTCTGCAAATGAAACAAATATCAATTTGCCTTTTATTACAGCCGATGCGAGTGGTCCAAAACACCTTACTAAAACTTTAACAAGGGCTAAATTTGAATCAATGATAGAGGGCTTGGTTGCTGAAACCATTACTAAAATCAATGAAGTCGTCAAAGATGCAGGACTTAAAAAAGATGAAGTTAAAGAAATTGTTATGGTGGGCGGTTCTACCCGTGTGCCTTTGGTGCAAGATGAAGTGAAAAAGGCATTTGGTAAAGATTTAAATAAATCGGTCAATCCTGATGAAGTTGTAGCCATTGGAGCAGCGATTCAAGGTGCGGTCATAAAAGGTGATGTAAAAGATGTGCTTTTACTCGATGTTACTCCGCTTTCTTTGGGTATTGAAACTTTAGGAGGTGTGATGACTAAGATTATCGAAAAAGGCACAACCATTCCAACCAAAAAAGAACAAGTTTTTTCAACTGCAGAAGACAATCAAAATGCCGTTACTATCAATGTTTTGCAAGGAGAGAGAGAATTCAGTCGCGATAATAAATCTTTAGGAAATTTTAATCTTGAAGGAATTCCACCGGCTCCAAGAGGTATGCCACAAATTGAAGTTACTTTTGATATTGATGCGAATGGAATTTTAACCGTTTCAGCTAAAGATAAAGCTACGGGTAAGGCTCAAGAGATTAAAATCACAGGTTCAAGCGGTCTTAGTGAAGAAGAGATTAATAATATGGTTAAAGATGCTGAATTGCATAAAGAAGAAGATAAAAAACGCAAAGAAGCGGTAGATGCTAGAAATTCAGCAGATTCTTTGGCTCATCAAGTTGAAAAATCTTTAAATGAACTCGGTGAAAAAATCGCGAATGAAGACAGAGAAAATATACAAAAGTCCCTTGATGATTTAAGGCAAACTCTTAACAATCAGGAAGCAAGTAAAGAGGAGATTGAAGCAAAGATGAAAGCTTTGAGCGATGTTTCGCATAAACTTGCAGAAACTATGTATAAAAAAGATGAAAATAAAGCGGGAGATAAAAAGAAGAAAGATGACGATATAATTGATGCTGAAGTCGAATGATAGAATTTTTAGTCAGATTAAGCCTTAAAATGGGCTTAATCTTTGATGAATTTTTTAAAGTTTTGTAACTCATATTTTTTAAAATATTAAAAAGTATGATTAACTTGATTATTTAATGAAGCCTTATTTTAAAGAAACTTATAATATTGTTAAATTTAAACACAAAATTTAATTTTTAATCTCTCTGTTGTTTTTTATAGACATTCTAAAAGAAGAATCTTGTTTAAAACAAGCCATTACATCAAAACACGCTTTTGAAATATGAGTTTATCTAAATTCTTTTAAAATTTATAAAATTGTTGCACACACTATAAAAACGCAATATTAAATTAGATATTAGGGTAAATATATTAAGTGGTTTTAATTTTGATGTAATGTAGATTTCACATTATAATATATTAATAATAAATACAAATGGTTTTACCTATTTTATCGCTGTTAAAAAGATGATTTTTAGAGGCTTTTGTTTATGCAGCTTTTTAAATATTTAATTTTAATTACAAAAGGTTTATGTCTTTAAAAATATCTTTAAAGTATTAAAATAAAATATAAAAAATGGAAAATTTTATTTAAAATATAAATTTATTTTTAAATTCTAAGCAAAAAATGTATTATAATTTTGTTTGATTTAAAATCAATTTTATTTTTCATTTTAAAAATCGAGATTTCATTAATAGAAATCCAAATACCCATTTAAATACAATAATTAAGAATTTTTATAAAAAACAAAATCAGGTTTTTAAAAGCGGGAAAATTCCCGCCGTTTAGTGAGAACAACCGCAACCGCAACCGCCTTTATTTGCAAAGAAAGCATCAAGTTTAGAAATGTCTGGTAAGTTAGTTACTTCGCTTACTATATCTTTATAGGCAATCTTTCCATCTTTCACAACAAAAATAGCTCTAGCAAGCAAACCTTCAAGAGGACCATCTCCAATTAAAACTCCATATTTTTCACCGAATTCTTTTGCTAAAAAATCGCTTCCAACAATCAAATTATCAATGCCTTCAGTGCTACAAAATCTTCCCATAGCAAAAGGCAAATCAAGAGTTATAACGATAACTTCAGCTCCCGGATAAGATGAAATTTTTTTGTTAAATTCTCTTGCTTCAGTTGCACAGACAGCGGTATCTAAACTTGGCATAGAAAGTAAAATTTGAGTTTTACCTGCAGTGCCAATCTCAACCACACTCAAATCTTTTGCCTTAAGTTTTACAACAGGTGCTTTATCATTAACTTCTAAATTTTGTCCTTTAAGTGTAATTTTATTTCCTTTAAAGGTTACTGAACTCATTTTTTCTCCTTTTATTTTTTAAATTTTTGAGTTAGTTTGCAATTCTAGCAGATAAAAGTTAATTTGTATCTTATTTTGTTAAAAGAATTATAAAATTTTTGTAATAAAATTCAAGCATTGATTAAGATACAACGCCCTTATTCTAAAAAATTTAAGATGAATTTTTATCGATAAATCCCGCTTCGATAAGAAAACACGAAGGGGCATAATTTGCTTTTTTATTTCTATCATACTTAGCATAACTTAGATAAAGAATATTTTTAGCCCTTGTTACAGCAACATAAAAAAGTCTGCGTTCCTCTTCTAAACTCCCGCTTGTTGCCATAAGTTTTTGATTTGGAAAACGACCCTGTGCCAAATCCACAACAAAAACCATATCAAATTCCAAACCCTTACTCGCATGAATGCTCAACAGATTAACACCTTTGCTATTGTTCATTTCATTTGAACCTAGAGTCAAAAAATTATAATAACTATAAATATCGCTGTAATTTTTACTCAATTCTTTTAAAACCGCTAATTTAGAAGAAATTTTTTCTAAATTTTCGCTTTTTCTTAGCAAGTCAATTTGTCCCGCTTTGTTTGTAGCCCTTTTGATTGCAAGTGTTTCGCAAATTTCTTTAAAAAAAGCATTATCGCAAAGCTCATTGATGACATTTAAAGAATGGTGATTTTCATTTGTTTTTTGAATAAAAATATAAATTTTTTCTAAATTTTTAGCACATTCTTCATTGATTTTAGAAAGTTTTAAAATCGGATGAGTGTTAAATTCACTCTCTAAAACAAAACGTTTTTCACTCGCAAATTCATCCAAATCAGCAAAAAGCCCTAAATCATAATTGTTCTTTTTTTCGCTTTTTAAATTCACATTTTTATCCGGATTTAAAAAACCTTGAATCAAATTCCCCCGTCCTAATTTAAGCAAAGCATCAAAAAGCTCTTTAGCCAAAACATTTCCAACCCCCTTAGTGTATGTCATCAAATGAATAAATGCCATAATATCCTTAGGATTTATCACAAGGGCTAACATTGCACAAAAAGCTTTGACCTCTAAACTCTCAAAAAAACTTCCACTTCCTTTTCTCACACTAGCAATTCCTCGTTCTCTTAAAGCAACTTCTAAACCATCAGCACTTGAATTGTTACGAAAAATAACGGCAATATTTTCAAAACTCACCCCACTTGTAAGAATCATTTGAGCAATATGCTCATATTGCTCAAAACTTTCATCAAAACTAAGCAAGGTAGGGGCTTTAAATTCATCATTTCTTGTAACGATAAGTTCTTTTGGATACAATCTTTCATTGTTTAAAATGACTTTATTAGCCAAAGCTAAAATACTTCTCGAGGAGCGGTAATTTTTATTTAAAGAAAAAATTTGTGCATCCTTAAAACGTTGCTTAAATCCACCGATAATGCTAATATCTGCTCCATTAAAAGCATAAATGCTTTGATCATAATCTCCCACGCAAAAAAGACTCTTACTCTCAAAAGCTTCAATCAATGAACTTTGCAAAGCATTTGTATCCTGATACTCATCGACTAAAATTTCATCGAATTCATATTTTTGAATTTTTAAGAGCTGTTTAAGATTTATTAATAAATCATTAAAATCCACATAATTAAATCTTATTTTTTCTTCTTCATATTCTTTAAAAATATCTTCATAAATTTCTGCATAAATGCTTTGCTCTTCGTAATTTTTGCAAAACCAAGTATAAAAATCTCCTTGAGTGTTTTTGTTTTGAAATAAAGAATATAAATCATAAAGATAACTTGCCCCATAAGGTTTTATCTCACTTAAATGTCTGAATGTCCTTTTTTCATAAAGACTTTTGAGTAAAATTTTTAATTCTGAAGCCTGTTTTAAGGCTAAATTTTTATTAGAATTTTTAAGTAAAGTATAAGCAACGCTGTGAAAAGTTCCAGCAAGGATTTTTTTTATAATATTTTTATCAAAATGATAGCTTAAACGATGAATCATCTCTTTACTTGCTTTATTTGTAAAGGTTAAAAGCATAATTTTTTCGGCTCTTATGCCTTGTTTTAAAAGATATGCAATCCTTGCAACAATAGTCGAGGTTTTACCTGTACCTGCACTTGCAATGATAAGATTGTGTCCAAAGTTTGCAGTTGCTGCTTTTAATTGTTCTTCGTTTAATCGCGAAAGAGGCATTTTTTGTCCTTAAAAAAGCTAAAATTATAAAAAAAATTTGCTTAAAAAATACAAATTTTTACTTTTCTTTGTGTATAATAATAACTAAAATTTCAAAATTTTTAAGGAATTAAACAATGAACGTTAAAGTTTTTTCTATTTTGGTTGCAATTTTTATAGCAGTTATAGCTCTTCTTGGAGGGACTTATTATTACCTTTTTGAATATTCTGCAACATCAAATACACCAAATTATTCTTATTCTAACACCACAGAAAATTATAAGCAAAACACTCCGCAAAATACTCAAGAACAGACGAGCATTCCATTAAACGTTCCATCGATTGACGCACAAAGGGATTTAAATGAGCAAAATACAAGTTCTACACAAGAAAACACTCCTGTGATAGAAGAACAAAATTCTCAAAACGTTCAAGAAAATTTAAAAACTCAAATTCCGCAAAAAAATGAAAAAGAGCAAACTCAAACAGAAAAAATTTCAGAAAACAAAAACACTCCAAAATCAAACAAAGACACAAATCCTTTAAAACTTGTTTCAAATTCACAAAAAACTAAAGGCAAACTAAGCACCATAAAAGAATATCAACAAAGAGGTAAGGATAGTCGTTTAGAGCCACAATTAAGCTCTGAAACCCTTAAAGTTTATGTAGTCGATGGTAAGGCTTTGAGTGATTATAGGATTAATCTTTTAAAAGATATGCTTGAACCTGTGCAAAATCGCTCAAAAGACTATAATTTAAGTGTTTTTATAGAAATGTTGCCTCAAAGTGAAATGAGTGTAACAATTTATAATAAAGACATCATTTTTTCAGACAGAAAAAAATCTTACAAACATATAAGTATGGACAAACTCAAACCTTATTTGAATGAGCCTGAAAATATCAATAAAAATGTCAAAAGAGAAGAGGTTATAGAAAGGGTTAATTTTCAAATCAAAACCGATGCCAAGGGAAGTCATTTTTCAAAACATATAAAAAGCCTAAAAAATGGACTCGATAAAGCACAATACTTTTTCCCATTCTGCGAAATCATTCAAATTGATTCAAAAAAATAGACAAATATGTCTCTTTATTAAAAAAATATTTACAAGGGATAAAATTTAATCCTTTGTAAAAGTTAAATTTAAGGTTAAATATTATGTATGATAAGAGTATAGAAAAAAAATACTACAGACTTTGTGAAGAACGAGGGTATTTTGAGATTGATTCAAATCAATCCCTTCAAAAAGAAGGTAAGAATTTTTGCATTATGATGCCACCACCTAATGTTACAGGCAGTTTGCACATAGGACATGCCTTAACTTTTACTTTGCAAGACATTATGACTCGCTATAAAAGAATGGACGGCTACAAAACTCTCTATCAACCCGGACTGGACCACGCGGGAATCGCAACTCAAAATGTTGTGGAAAAACAACTTTTAGCACAGGGCATTAAAAAAGAAGAACTTGGCAGAAAAAAATTCATCCAAAAAATATGGGAATGGAAAGAACAAAGCGAAGGAAAGATTTTAGAGCAGATGAGGACGCTTGGAATTACTCCAGCGTGGAGTCGTTTGCGTTTTACTATGGATAAAGGGCTTGTAAATGCTGTAAGAAAAGCTTTTGTGGAACTTTATGATAAGAGATTGATTGAGCGCGGAAATTATATGATTAATTGGTGCACTCATGACGGAGCCTTAAGTGATATAGAAGTTACATATAAAGAGAACAAAGGCAAACTCTATCATATAAAATATTTTTTAAAAGACAGCGAAGACTTTCTTGTTGTTGCAACCACAAGACCTGAAACCTTTTTTGGTGATACGGCTGTCATGGTTCATCCGGATGATGAAAGATATCAAGCCTTTATAGGCAAAGAATTGATTTTGCCTTTGAGTAAAAAAACGATTAAAATCATTGCTGATGATTATGTTGATAAGAGTTTTGGAACGGGAGTGGTGAAGGTGACTCCAGCACATGATATGAATGATTATGAAGTGGGCTTAAGGCATAATTTAGAATTCATCAGTGTTTTTGATGAAAAAGGAATTTTAAATGAGCATTGTTTAGAATTTCAAGGTTTAGAAAGATTAAAAGCTCGCGAAAAAATCGTGCAAAAACTCCAAAATTTAGGTTTTATTGAAAGGATAGAAGAACATACGAATCAAGTGGGATACTGCTATCGTTGTAATAATATAGTCGAACCTTATATTTCAAAACAATGGTTTGTTAAAAAAGAGATTGCTAAAGAGAGTATTGAAAAGGTTGCCTTAGGTGAGAGTAAATTTTATCCGAGTCATTGGATTAATAGCTTTAATGCTTGGATGAAGGATTTAAAACCTTGGTGCATCTCAAGGCAGCTTTGGTGGGGGCATCAAATTCCTGTGTATTATTGTGAATGCTCCTATGAGTGGGCAAGTGAAGATGAACCTGAATTTTGTCCAAAATGTAAAAATAAAAATTTCACTCAAGACCCTGATGTGCTCGATACTTGGTTTTCATCGGGACTTTGGGCGATGAGTACTTTGGGCTGGGGAAATGGAAATTGGGGTAAAAATGAACTTTGGTTTGAAGATGATTTGAAAGAATTTTATCCTAATTCTTTATTGATTACAGGCTTTGATATTTTGTTTTTTTGGGTCGCTAGAATGATGTTTCAAAGCACAAATGCCTTAAAAATTCTCCCTTTTAAAGATATTTATCTCCATGCCTTAGTTAAAGATGAACAAGGCAGAAAAATGAGTAAAAGTCTTGGAAATGTGATAAATCCTAATGAAAGCATTCAAGAGTATAGTGCGGATATTTTGCGTTTTACTCTTGCTTTATTAGCCATACAAGGAAGAGACATAAAATTAAGCAATGAAAAGCTTTTACAGGTAAGAAATTTCACAAACAAAATTTATAACGCAGCTCATTATTTGCTTTTAAATCAAAAACATTTTGAGGATTTAGACAAGATAGAAATTCAAAGTCCTTTAGGAAAATACATGTATGCTAAATTCATAGAATGCATTGGGCAAACAAGGGAAAATTTAGACCATTATCGTTTTAATGATGCGGCAAATACTTTATATAAATTCTTTTGGGATGATTTTTGCGATTGGGGTATAGAATTAAGTAAGGCTGAAAAATCAAGTGTTAAGGAATTGGGAAGCATTTTCAAAGAAGCCTTAAGGCTTTTAAGCCCTTTTATGCCTTTTATCAGCGAATATTTATATCATCTTTTAAGTGCAAGTAAGCTTGAAAATGCCCCTTCGATAATGATAAGTAAATACCCCGATTTTAAAGATAAAGATGAAAATATAGAAAAAATTTTTTCTTTACTTATAGAAAGTATTGTCAGCATAAGACGTGCAAAAAGTTTGGTTGAACTTGGGAATTCTAAAATTCAAAAAGCCTTCATCAAGCTCAATGATTCAAAACAAGAACAAGAACTCAATCAATATAAGAATTTTATCACCTTACTTGCTAAATGTGAAGAGATAGAATTTATAAACGAAAAATTACAAAAAGCCATTTGCGATGTGAGTGAAAATTTAGAAATTTTTATCGCTCTTGAAAATATAGACCTTAGTGCTATGATTTCAAGACTTGAAAAACAAAAAGAAAAAATCAGTAAAGAAAGTGCAAAACTCGATTCTATGTTAAATAATGAAAAATTCTTAGCTCATGCACCTTTAGAAGTGGTCAAACAAAATAAAACTGCCTTAGAAAATTTAAAAAATCAGCTTGAAAAAATCGAAGCGGAGCTTGGTTATTTAAAGGGTTAAACTTGATTAAAATTCAAAATTTAAAAAAATATTATGGTAAAGACCTTGTGATTAATGATGTTTCTTTGGAGATAAAAAAAGGAGAAATTTATGCCATTGTTGGGCACAGCGGTGCAGGGAAATCCACGCTTTTAAGATGCATTAATGCTCTTGAAGAATATCAAGAAGGAAAGCTTGAAGTGCTTGGACTTGATGTTAAAAATTTAACTCAAAACAATCCTAAAGAACTCATCAATCTTAGAAAAGATATAGGAATGATTTTTCAAAATTTTGCTTTGATGAACCGAAAATCTGTATTTGAAAATGTTGCAATGCCCTTAAGAGTGCATTATACAAGCTCAAAATTTTACTCAAAACTTTTTAAAAAAGCATATTTGAGTGAAGAAAAAATAAAACAAAGAGTCAATGAGCTTTTAGACATTGTAGGGCTTTCAAATAAACTTAAAGCCTATCCTAAGGAACTAAGCGGAGGGCAAAAGCAAAGAGTCGCGATAGCAAGAGCCTTAGCCTTAAATCCTAAAATTTTATTGAGTGATGAAGCCACTTCAGCCCTTGATCCTAATACAACTAAGAATATTTTAGAATTGATTGCTCAAATCAATGCAGAATTTGGAATCAGCGTTGTTTTGGTCACTCACGAAATGGAAGTGGTTAAGGATATTGCTAAAAAAGCCGTTTTGCTTGAACACGGACAGATTATCGGTCAGGGTGCAATTGATGAACTTTTTTTAAAACCAAATGCTAAGATGAAAGAATTTTTAGGCGAGAGTGAATTTTTACCTAAAAATGGAATAAATATTCGTCTTTATTTCCCTAAAGAAATTGCACAAAATAGTATAGTTACTCATATGGCAAGGGCTTTAAATATCGATTTTAGCATAGTTTGGGGCAGGATAGAAAAACTCAATAACACTGCAGTGGGAAATTTAGTCATCAATATCAATGAAAAAGACAAGCAAAGTGTCTTAGAATACATAGAAAAAAGCGGTGTTTTATGGGAGATGGCTGATGAATGAGAATTTAAAAGCTTTAAGCGATTTTTTTGGACGCATTGAAAAATTTCTCAATGAAAGTTCTTTAGAAGCCATTAAAGAGGTCAGTTTAAATTCCATTTACACTTTCAATCAAAACTATCAAAATATACTCAAACAAGCTTTAGATGAAACGATTTTTATGAGTTTGGTGTCGGTTTTTGTCGGATTTTTACTTGCGATTATTCCGGGAATTTTACTTGCCGTTTGGGGTAAAGAAGGCATTAAAGAAAATAAAACCGCCTATGCGATTTTAGATTTCATCACAAATATTTTGCGTGCCTTTCCTTTTCTCATTTTGATTGTCGTACTTTTGCCTCTTTCTAAAATCATAGTTGGAACAAGCATAGGAACAGCAGCAGCTACCGTGCCTTTAGCCATAGGAATAGCTCCCTATCTGGCTAAAATGTTAGAAAGTGCATTTAAAGAAGTGGATAAAGGAGTGATAGAAGCTGCAAAATCTTTTGGTGCAAATAATTTTCAAATCATCTTTAGGGTGATTTTTGTTGAAGCTCTACCGAGTATTATCAGCGGTCTTACTCTTACTTTGATTTTTACTATAGGTTTTTCGGCTCTTGCTGGAACGGTTGGAGGCGGAGGACTTGGCGATGTTGCCATTCGCTATGGTTATGAACGTTTTAATAAAGAAGTTATGATACAAACTGTGGTAATTTTATTGGTTTTGGTGCAAATGGTTCAAATTTTAGGCAATTTATTTTATATATGGGCAAAAAACAATAGAGAAATTTTCATCTTCATAACAATAAGTTTGCTACTTTTTATCAAAATGCTTTTTTCGATTTATAATGATGAAGCAATCTTTTTTGAAGCCATAGTATTTGTTTTTTTAATTTTATCTTTACTCTATAAACTCAAAAGAAATTAAGCTTTTTTATAGTAGAATTTTTGCCGTAATCATTTAATCTTATATTAAATCAAGAGTTGATTTATTGGAGTGATTTTAGATTGAATTCTAAAATCATAGTTAAAAAAATTACAAAGGTTAAAAAAGGAAATCAAATGAAAATTAAGTCTTTACTTATAGCGAGTCTTTTAGGTTTGGGTTTAAATTTAAATGCTTTAGAAATCATCTCTGTTGCGGCTACTCCCGTTCCTCACGCTGAAATTTTAGAGCAGATTAAACCTGATTTAGAAAAAGAAGGTTACAAACTTGAAATTAAAGAATTTACAGATTATGTCTTACCAAATCTTGCAACAGATAATGGTGAAGTCGATGCAAATTTCTTTCAACACATACCTTATTTAGAGGAATTTAATAAAAATCAAGGCACGAAACTTGTCAAAGTAGCCTCTGTGCATATTGAACCTATGGCGGTTTATTCTAAAAGATATAAAAATTTTAACGATATAAAAGAAGGTATAAGCATTGCTATCCCAAATGACCCAACCAATGAAAGCCGTGCTTTGGATATTATCGCTAAAGCTGGACTTGCAAGTTTTAATGATAATGCTTTAAAAACTCCACTTGATATTGTGGATAATCCTAAAAAAATCAAATTTGCAGAGCTTAAACCCGCTCAACTTCCAAGGGCTTTAGATGATGCAGATTTTGCCATTATCAATTCAAATTATGCTCTCTCTGCAAATTTAAATCCTGTGAAAGATTCTGTATTCATTGAAGACAAAGAAAGTCCTTATGTTAATGTGCTTGTTGTCAAGGAAGGAAATGAAAACAGCCCTAAAACAAAGGCTTTAATCAAAGCCATTCAAAGTGATAAAGTTAAAAAATTTATCCTTGAAAAATACAATGGCTCTGTTATTCCTGCCTTTTAATGCTAGAGATTTTATGAGAAAAATGAAATGATAAAAGCGATTCAAAGAATCTTTTTATCTCTAGCTTTTATAGCTTCTTTCCTTTTTGCAAATGATGATAAAACCATCATTATAGGGGTTACTCCAAATCCTTTTAAAATTTTAGTACAAGCAAATGAAGAAAATTTTAGGGCTAGGGGCTATAATCTTAAAATTGTAGAATTTACAGATTATATTTTACCAAATACCGCTCTTGCTGCAAAAGAACTTGATGCAAACCTTTATCAGCACAAGCCTTTTTTAGAGCAATACAATAAAAATCACAATACAAATCTCATTGCTATAACCCCTATTGTTATAGCTCCTATGGGAATTTATAGCAAGAAAATTAAAAATTTAAAAGAATTAAAAGTTGGTTCTAAAATCGCTATCCCAAATGACCCAACCAATGAAAGCCGTGCCTTAGAACTTTTAGAAAAAACAGGACTGATTAAACTTAATGATAGTGCTTTAAAAACTCCGCTTGATATTGTGGATAATCCTAAAAAACTTGAATTTGTAGAGCTTAAAGCTGCTCAACTTCCAAGAGCTTTGGAGGATGTTGAACTTTGTGCAATCAATTCAAACTATGCTTTAGAAGCTGGTTTAAATCCTGTAAAAGATTCTATTTTTAGAGAGGATAAAGACAGCCGCTATATCAATTATGTGGTTATTCGTAGTGAGGATAAAGATTCTCCAAAAACAAAAGTGATTGATGAGATATTAAGAAGTGATGAATTTAAAACTTTCATCAATAAAAACTATGAAAATATACTCATTCCCGCTTTTTAAAAGAATAAATTTTAATAAAGGATAAATATGAAAACGTATAAAATATTTTTAGTTTTAGTGTTTTGTTTTAATTTGCTTTTAGCAAATGATAAAACCATCATCATAGGAGCAACTCCTACCCCGCATGCTGAAATTCTTCATTTTGCTAAATCTTTATTTAAAGATAGGGGCTGGAATTTAGAAGTAAAAGAATTTACAGATTATATTTTACCTAATGTAGCCTTGAGTGAAAAAGAACTCGATGCAAATTTTTATCAACATCAACCTTTTTTAGATGATTTCAATAAAAATAAAAACACTCATCTCGTCAGTGTTGAAAATGTGCTTCTTGTGCCTATGGCGATTTATTCTCGCTCAATTAAAAGCATTAAAGAAGTGCCAAATGGCATAAAAGTTTCTATCCCAAATGACCCAACCAATGAAAGCCGTGCCTTAGAACTTTTAGAAAAAACAGGACTGATTAAACTTAATGATAGTGCTTTAAAAACTCCGCTTGATATTGTGGATAATCCTAAAAAACTTGAATTTGTAGAGCTTAAAGCTGCTCAACTTCCAAGAGCTTTGGAGGATACTGCTTTGGCTATTATCCCTACAAATTATGCCTTAGGAGCTGGTTTAAATCCTCCAAAAGATGGACTTTTCATCGAGGATAAAGACAGCCCCTATGCAATTGTTATTGCTGTAAGAAAAGGCGATGAAAATAATGAAAAAACTAAAATCATTAAAGAACTTTTGCATAGCCCAAAAATTAAAGAATTCATCGAACAAAAATATCAAGGTTCAGTCATTCCAACCTTTTGAATTTGAAATTTTAAGGATTTAAAGGGATTTTTATTAAATTTAAAAGAGTAAAATACGGAAATTTCATTTAGGATTTTTATGAATAAGGTATTTTTATTTCTTTTTATTTTGTTAAGTTATGCAAGTGCGGGTAATTTAGACCAAATTAAAATTGCATTGACTAAAGAATTTACAAATAATTTCCCTAAAATTGCAATTAAAACAATCGATTTAAAAATCTCTTCTTTGCCTAAAGATTTTGAAGAATATGAATTTTTAAGATTAGCTGATGCAAAATTCAATCGTTCCATAGGCTTTGGACGTGCAGAATTTAAAACCGCAAAGAATGAGCAAAAAAATATTTTTTTTAAATATTTTATTAAAGCCTATTTAGAAGTGGTAAAAAGCACAAGTGCTATAAAAAAAGGTGATAAATTAGAAGCTTTACACTATAAAGGGGTTTTAATCGACTTTGATAAAATGCCTCTTAATGCTCTTTCTTTAGAAGACACACACAATCTTATTGCTAAAACTAATATTAGAAAAAACACCATTTTAAAAGAAAATATGTTTAAGATTAACGCTTTGATTAAAAAAAATGATCCTATCATCGGGGTGTTAAAAGATGAAGGAATTGATGTTTTAATCGAGCTTATTGCCTTAAATAGCGGAGATTTAAATGAAAAAATCCGTGCTAAAAATAAAGAAGGAAAAGTGATGCAAGGCATTGTTATAGGAAAAAATAGGATATTATTGCAATGAAAATACTTCTTGGAATTTCTGGTTCAAGTAGCGTTCATTTGGGATTAAAATTGCTTGACAATTTAGAAAAAAAAGCTAAGGTTTTTTGCATTATTACAGAAGGAGCAAAAATCAGTTTTGAAGCTGAAAATAAAAAAAAATTAGATAAAATTTGTAAAGAACGTTTTAAAAAAGTGGTTTTTTTTGAAGACAATAACCTTAAAGCTCCCGTTTCTAGTGGTTCTTTTGGTATAAAAAAAACCATCATTGCACCTTGTTCTCTTTCAACCCTTGCTAAAATTCACGCAGGAATAAGCGATACCTTGCTTACAAGAGCCTGTGCTGTGGCTTTAAAAGAGCAAAAAAAACTCATCTTAGGAGTGAGAGAAATGCCTTTTAGTTTTTTAAATTTAAAACAAATGACAAAATTAAGTCTGCAAGGCGTTTGTATCGCACCTCCTATTTATGCAAGTTATAGCGGGGTAAAAAATTTAGAAGATTTAGAAAATTTTATCGTGGGAAAATGGCTTGACTTACTTAAAATCAAACATAATTTATTTAAAAAATGGGAGGGATAATTTATCGATAAATCTTTAATTTAAGCTGTATATAAAAATTAATTTAAGTCGTTTTTGAGTAAAATATGGCATTTTAAAACGAGGGAGAATTTATGACTTGTCTGTATCCGGGGACTTTTGATCCCATTACAAATGGACATTTAGATGTGATCATTAGAGCTTTAAAAATCTTTGATAAAGTTGTTGTAGCTATTGCAAAAAGTGAGCATAAAAGCCCCTATTTTAGTTTAGAAAAACGCAAAGAACTTGCAATTTTAGCTACAAAAAATTTGGAAAATGTAGAAATCATCAGCTTTGAAAATTTGCTTGTCGATTTAGCAAAACAACTGCGTATTAATACAGTGATACGAGGGTTGAGAGCTGTGAGTGATTTTGAATATGAATTGCAAATTGGTTATGCAAACAATGCACTTTGGAAAGAATTTGAAACCGTTTATTTAATGCCAAATCTCAAAAATGCCTTTATTTCAAGTTCTATAGTCCGCTCTATCATTTCGCACGGAGGTGATGTGAGCAATCTGGTGCCTCATGAAATTCTAGCATTTTTAAAGGATTGATTTTGTATGTAGCAATTGAAGGGATTGATTGCATGGGCAAAAGCACACAAATTGCACTTTTAAAAGAAAAATTTAAGGATGCTATTTTCACTCAAGAGCCGGGTGCAACAGAACTTGGAAAACATTTAAGAGAACTTTTGCTCCTTAAACCTTACACAATGAGTAAAAAAAGCGAATTTTTACTCTTTTTAGCAGACCGCAGTCAGCATTATGAAGAAATTTTAAGTCAAAATAAAAATAAACTCATTATTAGCGATAGAAGTTTTATTTCAGGTATGGCTTATGCAAAAGATTTTGATAAAAATTTTCTTTTTGAGCTTAATGACTTTGCTTTAAATCATTTTTTTCCCGAAAAAATCATTTTTTTACAAGGTTCTAAAGAACTCATAGAAAAAAGACTTTCTCAAAAAAAGCTTGATGATATAGAACAACGGGGAGTAAAATATTTTCTAGAAATTCAAAAAGAATTAACAAGCGTTTTAGAATTGATTGAAAAAAAAATCAAAACTCGAATTTTAAGTTTAAATGCTCAAGATTCAAAAGAAAATTTACACAAACAAATAAAGGATTTTATCGATGATTAATGCTTTAAGAGGAATGAAGGATTTAGAGGGGCAAAATGCTTTTTATTATGAAAAAATCATCAAAGTTTGTGAAGAAATAGTTAAGAATTATGGTTTTAATTTAATCCTTACTCCGCATTTAGAGCTTAGCAAACTTTTTAAAAGAAGCGTTGGAGAAAGCTCTGATATTGCTCAAAAAGAAATGTATGAATTTGTCGATAAGGGCGGTCATGAAGTGTGTTTAAGACCTGAAGGCACTGCTGGAATTGTCCGCTCTTATATAGAACAAAAATCAGACAAAACCCAAAGTGTTAAACGTTGGTTTTATCACGGCTCTATGTTTCGCTATGAAAGACCTCAAAAAGGACGTTTGAGAGAATTTCATCAGTTTGGAGTGGAGAGTTTTGGGACTAAAAGCGTGTATGAAGATGTCAATATGATACTTATGTTAGCTGAAATTTTCAATCGCCTTGAAATTAAATTTGAACTCCTGCTTAATTCTTTAGGTTGCCCTGTTTGCTTTCCTATTTATCGCGACAAATTTGTGGAATTTTTAAATTCTAAAGAAACCCTGTGTGAAGATTGTCAAAAACGTAAAGAGCTTAATCCTATACGCATTTTAGATTGCAAAAACGAAGATTGTCAAAAATTACTAAGCGATGCTCCTGTTTTAAATTCAAGTCTTTGTGAAACTTGCAAAAAGGATTTTAAACTCCTGCAAAACTCTCTTAGAGACAATGGCATAGAATTTCAACTTGATGCTAAGCTTGTTAGAGGGCTTGATTATTATAGTAAAACAGCTTTTGAATTTATCAATGATGAAATTGGTGCAAAATCTGCGATTGCAGGAGGTGGTAGATATGATAGACTCATTGAAAATTTAGGAGGTAAGAAGGGCTATGGCATAGGTTTTGCAATAGGTATTGAAAGACTTATCGCGATTTTAGAGCAAAAAGAGCAAAAAATATCAAGAAGCGGAATTTATCTTTGTGCTTTAGATGAGTTGTATATCCCAAAACTTTTAAAAATTGCCACAAAATTAAGAAAAAATCGCAAAGTTTTTTTATCTTATGAAGCCAAAAAACTTGCAAAACATCTTTCAAATGCAGACTCTGCAAATGCCCAAATTTTCTTATGTATGGGAGAAAATGAAGAAAAAGACAATACCTTGTTTTATAAAAATTTAGAAAATAAAATTGAAAAAAAACTTTTGATTGAAGCTTTGGAGAAAGAACTATGATGGATTATGGTATAGATATTTGGGGCGATGAAAATTTTGTGATTAAAAACGGCAAGGTTTGTGTGAATTATGAGAAAAAGCCTGCAATCATTGATATGGTTAAGGATTTAAGAAATGACGGATACAGAGGACCATTGCTTCTTCGCTTTCCTCATCTTATCAAAAAACAAATCGAAAATATTTATGGTCATTTTAATAAAGCCAGAAAAGAATTTAATTATAAGGGAAAATTTAATGCAGTTTATCCTTTAAAAGTCAATCAATATCCCGGTTTTGTTAAAAATCTTGTGAAATTTGGAAAGGATTATAATTACGGACTTGAAGCCGGTTCTAAGGCTGAACTTTTACTTGCTATGGCTTACAATAACGAAAACGCACCTATAACAGTTAATGGTTTTAAAGACAGAGAGCTTATAAATATAGGATTTATCGCTGCTGAAATGGGACATAATATCACTTTAACCATAGAAGGCTTAAATGAACTTGAAGCCATTATTGACATTGTTAAAGAAAGATTTAAACCTAAGCCAAATATAGGATTAAGAGTAAGATTGCATTCTGCTGGAGTAGGAGTTTGGGCAAAAAGCGGAGGAATTAATTCTAAATTTGGACTCACTTCAACCGAACTCATAGAAGCTGTGAATTTACTTAAAGAAAATAAACTTTTAGAGCAATTTACAATGATTCATTTTCATTTAGGCTCACAAATCACAGAAATTCATCCTCTAAAAAAAGCTCTCAATGAAGCGGGAAATATATACACTGAACTTAGAAAAATGGGAGCAAAAAATTTAAAAGCTATCAATCTTGGTGGTGGTTTGGCTGTGGAGTATTCACAATTTAAAAATGAAAAAAGCAGAAATTATACCTTAAAAGAATACGCTAATGATGTGGTATTTATCCTTAAAAATGTCGCTGAACAAAAAAGTGATTTAGAGCCGGATATTTTTATTGAAAGCGGACGTTTTGTTGCTGCAAATCACGCTGTTTTGGTGGCTCCTGTCTTAGAGCTTTTCTCTCAAGAATACACCGAAAGCAAACTTCTTTTAAAAAAAGACAATCCAAAACTTATCGATGAGCTTTATGATCTCTATAAAAGCTTAAAACCTTCTAATGCTCTAGAATATTTGCATGATAGTATAGACCATTTAGAAAGCATTTTAACGCTTTTTGATTTGGGTTATGTGGATTTAAAAGACCGCTCTAATGCCGAAATTTTAACACATTTAATTGCAAAAAAAGCGATTTTGATTTTAGGTGATCAACAAGCAGATTTACTCGCGATTCAAGATGAAGTGCAAGAAAGGTATTTGGTGAATTTTTCACTTTTTCAAAGCATACCTGATTTTTGGGGACTTAAGCAAGGTTTTCCAATTATGCCGCTTAATCATCTCGATGAAAAACCTACAAGAAGTGCGAGTATTTGGGATATTACTTGTGATAGTGATGGAGAAATTTCTTATTCTAAAAACAATCCTTTGTTTTTACACGATATTGATGTTGAGGAAGAAACTTATTTTTTAGGATTTTTTTTGGTTGGTGCCTATCAAGAAGTGCTTGGAATGAAACACAATCTTTTTATCCATCCTACTGAAGCAACCATTAATATTAATGAAAAAAATTATCAAATTGAAAATATAATTGAAGCACAATCTATCCTTGATACTTTAGAAGATTTGGATTATGATATACACGAAGTTATGGATATTTTAAATGAACGCATTTCAAATTCAAAACTTGTTGATGAAAAACAAAAAAAACATATTTTGGGTGAAATTTATCTATTTTTAAATGATAATGGTTATCTTAAAAGTATAGGAGTGTAATTTGGGACTTTGGAGCATTATTAAAGAAGATTTTATACAACCTAAGATTCAAGATCCAGCTTTTAGTTCTCGTATTGAACTTTTTTTTAATTATCCGGGTGTTTGGGCTATAGTTAATTATCGTTTTGCACATTTGCTTTATCAGAAAAAATTCAAAGCTCTTGCAAGGATTATCAGCGGAATTTCTCAATTTTTAACAGGAGTGGATTTGCATCCGGAAGCTAAAATCGGCAGACGCGTTTTTCTTGATCATGCAAATGGTATTGTGATAGGACAAACCACGATTATAGAAGATGATGTTTTAATCTATCAAGGTGTAACCTTAGGAGGAACAAGCTTAGAAAGAGGCGTTAAAAGACATCCTACAATTAAAAAAGGAGTTATCATCGGTGCAGGAGCTAAAATTCTTGGAAATATTACAATAGGAGAAAATGCTAAAATCGGCTCAAATGCCGTAGTGGTAAAGGATGTCGGTGCAGGTTTAACTGCGGTGGGAATTCCAGCCTATATTATTGAGCATAAAAAACAAGAAAAAAGCCGTGCTATAGATGAATTTTGCGAAAATAAACTCGATAAACTTGAAAACGAAATTTTAGAACTGAAACGAAAATTTAAAATATAAATTATCTTAATTGATATGAAATTTTCTAAAAATAATTAAAAATGAAATAAAAAAATAAATAAAGTACTGCAAGGTAATTAAAAAATATAATATTTTTTAAATTTGATTAAAAAATATTATATTTAAAATATTAAAAAAATAATTTGAGTTTATAAAAATATGATTTAAAACAATATTGATTTTAAATAATTTTAATAATAAAATAAGCATTAAAATAATTTTATTTTAATATAATTGTGAAATTTAAATACTTTAAAATTAAGGAAAAATATGAAAATTACAAAATGGAATGAGGCAGAATTTAGCCCTAAAGAAGTTAAAATCAATGTTTTAATAGACAATGAAAGTGGCAAAGAAATCCAAATTTTACTTGCAAAAGATAGTATAATGAAAGAACATAAGGCTCCATTTTCTATACATGTGCAAGTTTTAAGCGGAAAGATTATCTTTGAAGTGCAAAATGAAAAACTAGAGCTCAATGCCTTAGATATGATAAGTTTAAATCCAAATATACCGCATTCTTTGAGTGCTTTAGAAAACTCTATCGTAAGATTAAGTCTTAGCAAAGCAGATAACATTCAAAGGCTTAATGCTGTATTGAAAAAACCTTAAAAATAAAAAATGACAAACTTTGAAAAAAATTATTGTCTTTATTTATTTTACATCTATAAAATTATAGAGTTTGCTTTGTTATGCAAAAAATTTATAAAATTAAAATAACTTTATAAATAAAAATCTATTTGCATTGTTTATCTTTGTGTTATTTTCAATAATTTTATTTCAAAAATATAAGCTAAAAAATGACAAAAAATAATTTTAGGCTTTAAAAAAGCCTAAAAATTTAAAGATTAAGCTGTATAAGTGTCAATAAATTTTGCAATTCTTTCCAAACCCTTTTTAATAAGCTCATCGCTTGTTGCATAAGAAAGTCTAAAATACCCATCCATTCCAAATCCTACTCCGGGGACAACCGCTACTTTTTCTTTTTCAAGCAATTTTTGACAAAATTTCATGGAATCTTTTTCAATCCTAGAGATATTAACAAAAAAATAAAAGGCTCCTTGAGGCTTATAAACACTGATATTTGGAATTTTGCTTAAGATTTCTAAACCTATGTCGCGTCTGGTTTGAAAAGCTTTTCTCATATTTTCTATATCTTGTTCGCATTCTCCATTTAGGGCTGGAATGGCTGCGTGTTGAGTGATGGTGCAGATATTTGAAGTGCTTTGTCCTTGCAATCTTTTCACAGCTGAAATTAAATCTTGATTTTTACTTGCCATATAACCAAAACGCCAACCGGGCATAGCACCACATTTGCTAAGCCCATTAATGGTCACAGATCTTTGTAAAGCATCTTCGCTTATGCTTGCAAAAGCATCAAATGCGACATTATCATAGCGGAGCTTTTCATACATTTCATCGCTTAAAACCATTATTTTTGTGCCTTCTAAAACCTTTGCTAAGGCTTGAAGCTCTTCTTTAGAATAAATAGAACCGACAGGATTTGAAGGTGAATTTAAGATGAGAAGTTTGGTTTGAGCTGTGATGGCCTTTTCAAGTTGTTTTGCTGTAATTTTGAAACCATTTTCCTCCAAACCTTCAATAAAAACGGGCACCCCTTCAGCAAATTTAACCATTTCGGGATAACTCACCCAATAAGGACTAGGGATTATGACTTCATCGCCTTTTTCAACCAAACATTCAATGCATTCAAACAAAGAATGTTTAGCACCAACATTTGTTATGATTTCTTTAAGTTCATAATCAAGCCCATTGTCTTTTTTAAGCTTATTTTGCACCGCTTTTAAAACTTCATTGATACCAGCAACTGCTGTGTATTTACCGCAACCCTTTTCTATGGCTTTAATGGCTGCATTTTTAATGATTTGAGGAGTATCAAAATCAGGTTCGCCTGCTGAAAAACTGATGATATTCTCACCTTTGGCTTTAAGCTCATTAGCAAGAGCTGTGATGGCTAGAGTTATGGATTCTTCTAAAACTTGCGACCTTTTGCTTAACATGTTTTTCTCCTTAAAAATTTTTCTTATCATTTTAGCTAAAATTCTTAAATTTTTGACTTTTATTTTCAATTTATTTGGTTTAAAGAGTGATAGAATAGGAAATTTTAAAATTCGCAACTAGGTTTTTAAATTCTTAAATATATTTCTTATTTAAGAATTAAAATTTTTATCCTTATAAACAATCATACATAATTTAACAAAACATATATTTTAAAAAATCTTTTGTTAATGAAAAAATACGGGTATAAATTCATTGT
This sequence comes from Campylobacter cuniculorum DSM 23162 = LMG 24588, assembly GCF_002104335.1. Taxonomy (NCBI): domain Bacteria; kingdom Pseudomonadati; phylum Campylobacterota; class Epsilonproteobacteria; order Campylobacterales; family Campylobacteraceae; genus Campylobacter; species Campylobacter cuniculorum. Next base: position 905,536 of record NZ_CP020867.1, read on the forward strand.
AATTTGAAATATGAATTTTTATGATTTTATAAAATTGTAGAAATTTGTATATAAATTATATTTTTATTAAAAATTATAATTTATATTTTAAAACATTCAATACACTTAAAATAATAAAAATCTTATTTAATGGTGCGGTTAGCGAGATTTGAACTCGCACACGCAAGGCGCACCACCCCCTCAAGATGGCGTGTCTACCAATTCCACCATAACCGCATAAGCCTCCGATTTAGAGGCTTTTTATTAATAATTGAGGATTTTACAAATAAGGATTTGCATAAAGAGCTATCAAAGCTATAACAAGTGCGTAAATAACTTGTGCTTCAATCATCGCTAAAGCGATAAACATTGTAGTCATTAATTTTGCACCAAGACCCGGATTTCTAGCAGTTCCTGCTATAGTTGCTGCTGCAGTATTTCCCATACCGATAGCTCCACCAAGTGCAGCAACACCAAGTCCAATTCCTGCGGCTAAGACAGAAAAAGCCTTAATCCAACCATTAATAACATCTTGTTCTGCAGCAAAAGCCACAGCCACAAAAGCTAATAATAAAAAAGTAATTTTTTTCATTGTAAAACCTTAAATGTTTATTTTGTTTTAAATCAGTTCGGCTTGCGTATCCCTACTTAAGATTTAAAATCAATGAGCAAATTTTAACAAAATTAACTTTATTTTTATTGAAAAATTTACAAATTTTCACATTTTAAGCAATAATTACAAATTTTATCATAGAAATTGATAGAAATTTTAGTTAAAAATTGCTTTAATATAAAATATTTAATTAAAAATTAAGGTTGCAGCATTGAATTCAAAATTTTCAAAAATCGGTTTTATTTTAGCTGTTGCTGGTTCTGCAGTGGGTCTTGGAAATGCGTGGAAATTCCCAACTTTAGTAGGAGAAAATGGTGGTTCAGCCTTTGTATTGCTCTATTTGATTTTAACTTTAGGAGTAGCTTTTGTGATATTTTTAGCCGAGTTAAGTTTAGGAAAACTTAGTGAAAAAGATCCTGTCAATGCTTATAAAACTCTTGCACCAACTCATAAAAAAGCTTGGTCTTTTGCAGGTTTTACTATGATAGGAGGAATTTTAATTGTTTCTTTTTATAGTATGGTGATAGGCTGGATTTTAAAATATGTTTATTTGAGTGTAAGCGGGAATTTACCTTTGGATTTTCAAGCGAGTAAAGAACTTTTTGATCATCTTCTCACGCAGGATTATTCAAGTCAAATCATTTGCTTTACTTTGATATTTTTATTTGTTTTTTATGTTGTTTCTAAAGGCGTTAAAGAGGGTATAGAAAAATTAAATGTTTGGATAATGCCCACTCTTTTTATCTTGCTTTTGATTATGCTTTTTTATTCTGCAAGTAAAGATGGTTTTTCTTTAGCTGTACAATTTTTGTTAAAGCCTGATTTTTCGAAAATTGGCGTAGAGTCTATTCTTGAAGCTTTGGGTTTGGCTTTTTTTAGTTTATCTTTAGGCGTTGGAACGATTATTACCTATTCTGCGAGTTTGCCGGATAAAACAAATTTTATTTCAAGCAGTTTGAGTATAGTTTTTATCAATATTTTTATTGGCATTTTAATGGGACTTGTAGTTTTTACTTTTATTTTTGAATTTGGAGCTGATCCTTCACAGCAAGGACCGGGCTTGATATTTATTTCTTTAACGACTTTATTTGCTAAATTTGGGGTAGTGGGTTGTATTTTTGCAACAATATTTTTTATCTCTCTCATTTTTGCTGGAGTAACTTCTGCAATTTCAATGATAGAACCTTTTACTTTTTACTTAATCAACACTTTTAAAATGTCGCGTTTAAAAGCTTTAGTTTTAACTCGGTATCATTGTGTATATACTTGGAGTGAGTTGTATTTTATCATTTATGAGTAGCACAAGTGAGACTTTTAGTTTGTTTGGAAAAAGTGTTTTTGATATATTGGATTTTCTTTCAAGTAAGTTGATTATGCCTATTGGAGGGATTTTAACAGCAATTTTTACGGGTTTTATTATAGATAAGCAAAAATTACAAAAATTATTTGAGCCCTATGTAAAAAAAGTTTATTTCGAGCTTTGGTATATCTTTTTAAGATTTGTTTCACCTTTGGCAGTTGTGATTATTATGATAGTATCTAAGTAAAAAATTTAATATGAAAAGAAAGAGAAATTTTAAGGGTTAAGATATAAAATTTTTGATATTATACCAGAGGAAAAAAGTATTTTAAGGATATTTAAAAATAGAGTCAGTTTTATTAATTAAATATTTAAAAAAAATGCTTTTTATTAGAAATTTCATTGTATAATAGTAATAAAAAATATTATTTTAAGGAATTTTATGGCTAAAAAATTTATAGATATAATGGATACGAGTTTTAGAGATGGTTTCCAGTCTGTTTTTGGAGCGAGGGTTTTAATGGAAGATTTTTTTCCTGCACTCCAAGCAGCTAAAGAAGCAGGGATAACACATTTTGAATTTGGCGGGGGTGCAAGATTCCAAAGTCTATATTTTTATCTCAATGAAGATGCTTTTACAATGATGGATAAATTTAGAGCTATTGTTGGAAAAGAAGCAAATTTACAAACTCTAGCAAGAGGAGTGAATACTGTTACACTTGATACAGGAAGCAGGGAGCTTGTGGATTTACATGCTAAGCTTTTTGCTAAACATGGCACGACAACTATACGAAATTTTGATGCACTCAATGATGTCAATAATCTCAAATTTAGTGGAGAATGTATTACAAAATATGGCTTAAAACACGAAGTTGTAGTAACTTTAATGGACCTACCACCTCATTGTGAAGGTGCTCACGATGTGCCTTTTTATGAGAGAATTTTAAATGATATACTTGAAGCTGAAATTCCTTTTTCTAGCGTTTGTTTTAAAGATGCAAGCGGGACTTCAAATCCAAATAAAATTTATGAAACCATAAAAATGGCAAGAAAGAAATTACCAAGTGATACGCATATTAGACTCCATACACATGAAACAGCAGGTGTGAGCGTGGCTTGTTATTTAGCTGCTTTAGAAGCTGGAGTTGATGGGATTGATTTAGCTGCTGCACCTGTGAGCGGAGGAACTTCTCAACCCGATATTTTGACAATGATGCATGCTGTAAAAGGAAAAAATTACGATTTAGGCGGTTTAGAAGAAGAAAAAATTCTAAAATATGAGGAAGTTTTTATGGATTGCTTGAAGGATTATTTTATACCGCCTGAAGCCACTATGGTTAATTCTTTGATTCCTTTCTCTCCAATGCCCGGTGGAGCTTTAACAGCGAATACTCAAATGATGAGAGATAATAACATTTTGGATAAATTTCCTCAAGTGATTAAAGCAATGCGTGAAGTCGTAGAAAAAGGTGGATTTGGAACCTCTGTAACTCCTGTATCGCAATTTTATTTTCAACAAGCTTTTAACAATGTTATGTTTGGAGAATGGAAAAAAATTGCTGATGGTTATGGAAAAATGGTTTTGGGTTATTTTGGAAGAACCCCTGTTAAGCCAGATTCTAAGATTATCGAGCTTGCTGCAGAGCAATTAAATTTAAAACCTACGACTGAACTTGCAATTGATCTTGCCGATAAAGATGAGACTAAAAGCCTTGCTTATACTCAAAAACTTCTTGAAAAAGAAGGTATAAAAATTAATGAGGAGAATATTTTTATCGCTGCAGCTTGTAAAGAAAAGGGTATTGCTTATCTTAAAGGGGAAACTAAGATTAATGTGAGAAAAATCAGCACAATGCCAAAAGCTATAAGTGCCGATGAAAATCGTTTCACCGTTGCGGTCAATGGTAATAAATATCATGTTGAAGTGCATAGCGGTTTTGATAAAGATGTCAATATCAAAAATGTTAAAAAAATAAACGAAAATCCTGCAAAAGTTAATGAAAATGAAACAGCTATTTTGGCAGGAATTTCTGGTAATGTTTTTAAAATTCATATAAACGAAGGAGATGAAGTTAAGGCTGGTCAAATTGTGATGATTTTAGAGGCTATGAAGATGGAAATTGAAGTTAATGCTTCAAAAGATGGTATAATTGAAGAAATTTGTGTCAAAACAGGAGATAGCGTTAGCGAAGATCAAGTTGTTGCGATTTATAAAAAATGATTAAGGAAAAAAAATGAAAAATTTTGAAGATTTAGGCTTAGAAAATGTAAAACAAATTTTTCATAATCTAAGTTACGATGAGCTCTTTGAGCATGAAAACAAAAATAAAGAAGGTCTTTGCACTGCAAACGGAACTTTTAGTGTGGATACGGGAATTTTCACAGGAAGAAGTCCTAAAGATAAGTATTTTGTGAAGCAAGATCCTTCACAAAAATACATTGCTTGGGGCAAGATTAATCATCCTATCACTAAAGAGCTTTTTGATAAGCTTTTAAAGAAAGCAAAAAAAGAATTAAGCGGTAAGAATATTTATATTCAAGATGCGTATTGTGGAGCATCTTTAAAGAGTAAAAAAGCTGTTCGTTTTGTTGCAGAGATTGCTTGGCAAGCCCATTTTGTAAAAAATATGTTTATACGTCCAAGCAAAGAAGAGCTTGAAAATTTCAAACCAGATTTTGTGGTTTATAATGCTTGTAAATGTGTTAATGATGAATATGAAAGTGACCATTTAAATTCTGAAGTTTTTGTCATTTTTAATATAGAGGAAAATGTTGCAGTGATTGGTGGAACTTGGTATGGAGGAGAGATGAAAAAAGGAATTTTTTCTATGATGAATTATTGGTTACCACTTGAAAATAAGCTTTCAATGCATTGTAGTGCAAATGTTGGAGAAAAAGGCGATGTGGCTTTATTTTTTGGGTTAAGTGGTACGGGAAAAACTACACTTTCAACAGACCCAAAGAGGAAACTTATCGGCGATGATGAGCATGGTTGGGATGATGATGGGGTGTTTAATTTTGAAGGTGGTTGTTATGCAAAAACTATCAATTTAGACCCGAAAAATGAGCCTGAAATTTATTCAGCGATTAAAAGAAACGCTCTTTTGGAAAATGTTGTTTTAAAAGAAAATGCAGAGGTTGATTATTTTGATGGGTCAAAGACTGAAAACACAAGGGTTTCCTATCCTATAGAACACATTGAAAATCATGAACCAAGCCTAAAAGCCGGACATCCTAAAAATATCATTTTTTTAAGTGCAGATGCTTTTGGAATTTTACCTCCTGTGAGTAAGCTTAGTAAAGAACAAGCAATGTATTATTTTTTAAGTGGTTACACAGCTAAGGTTGCAGGAACTGAAAGAGGTATTACAGAGCCTCAAGCAACTTTTTCAGCTTGTTTTGGTGAGCCTTTTATGCCACTTCATCCGACGATTTATGCGAGATTGTTAGGTGAAAGGATTGATAAATATAATGTTAATGTTTATTTGGTCAATACCGGTTGGAGCGGTGGAAGCTATGGAGTGGGTAAGAGAATGAGCATTAAAGCAACGAGGGCTTGTATCAATGCGATTTTAGATGGTAGCATACAAAAATGCGAATTTGAAAATTTTGCTGTGTTTGATTTGGCTGTTCCTAAGACTTTAGAAGGAGTTGATAGTAAGCTTTTAAATCCTATCAATACTTGGGAAAATCAAGAAGAATATAAGCATACAAGGGATAAATTGGCACAAATGTTTATTCAAAATTTCAAACGTTATGAAGATGTAAAAGAGGGCGTTGAATACAGTCAATTTGGTCCTAAATTTTGATAATTTTTGATTTTGAAAGAATATGATGAAAAATTCTATGTGGTCTGGACGCTTTAGTGGTGCAAGTGATGAGCTTTTAAAACAATTTAATGCGAGTTTAGATATAGATAAAACTCTTTATAAGCAAGATATTGAAGGCTCTATTGCTCACGCAACGATGCTTGAAAATTGTAAGATACTTCAGAAAAATGAGCTTGATGCTATTATTAAAGGGCTTAGGGAGATTGAAAAAGAGATAGAATCAAAGCGTTTTGTTTTTGATATTAAAGATGAAGACATTCATATGGCGATTGAAAAACGTTTGAGTGAGCTTATAGGTTTTGAAATCGGTGGAAAACTCCATACAGCAAGGAGTAGAAATGACCAAGTTGCAACAGATTTTAAGCTTTTTGTCAGACAAAGCAATCAAGAACTTCAATTTCTACTCAAAGAACTCATTAAAACCTTGCTCATTCATGCTAAAGAACATAAAACAACCCTTATGCCTTCATTTACGCATTTACAACATGCTCAAATTGTAAGCTTTTCTTTTTATATTTTGGCTTACGCTTTTATGTTTTTAAGGGATATTAAACGTTTGAAATCAAGTTTTGATTTAGCTGATTTTTCTCCGCTTGGAAGTTGTGCTTGTGCCGGGACGAGTTATGCGACAAATTCTTTAATGAGTGCAAAGATATTAAATTTTAAAGATATAATGCCAAATGCAATGGATGCGGTAAGCGATAGGGATTTTGCTCTTGATTTGCTTTATGATATTGCTGTAATTTTTACGCACACTTCAAGGCTTTGCGAGGAACTTATTCTTTTTTCGAGTTCCGAATTTTCTTTTATCACTCTTAGTGATAGTTTTTCGACAGGAAGTTCTATTATGCCACAAAAGAAAAATCCCGATGTTTGTGAGCTTATACGCGGAAAAACCGGACGCATTTATGGAAATCTTATTTCTCTTTTAACCACGATGAAAGCCTTACCTTTAGCATACAACAAAGATATGCAAGAGGATAAAGAGGGAGTTTTTGATAGCATTAAAACAGCAAAAGATAGCCTTATTATCTTAAACGCAATGCTTAAGGAGCTTACCATCCACAAAGAAAATATGCTTAAAGCTTGTAAAAAAGGGCATTTGCTTGCGACTGATTTGGCTGATTTTTTAGTCAGAGAGAAAAATATCCCTTTTAGAAAAGCACATTTTATTGTTGGAGAGCTTGTTGCAGAAGCTGAAAAACAAGGTGTTGATATAAGTGAGCTTAAGGATTTATCAAAAATCAATCCTATTTTTGATGAAAAAGCCTCACATATTTTGGATTTTGAATTTTCTTTAAATTCTAAAAAAAGTCAAGGTTCGAGTTCGGTTCAAAGTGTGGAAAAGCAAATTGAAATTTTAGAGGATTTTTTAAAGAGCTAAATTTTTAAAAACCTCTCTTTTTGAAAAATTAATTTAAATCTTTTAAATTTTTTAGTGCTTGTGCTGATTATTTTTTAAATTCATTATGAATTCTTTTAAATCGTATTATTTGAAGGAGGCTAAAAAGAGTCCTTGTATGTTTCATTTGTAAAATTTATTAAACCTTGAGCAAAGACAAAGAAGAAAGTTTTATTTTTAATCATAAAAATTTATATTATAAATCTAAATTTTTATTTCATCTAATCTAAAATTTTTTATTGTGTCAATCTACTTTTGCAAAGTTAAGACTATGGTTTTAATTTTTAAAGTGTAAGCCTTGTTAATTCAATTTTTATATCCACCATTAAAAAAATAAAAACATCTAAAACTAAAAATATTGTTCTAAGCATTTTTAATTTTAAAAAAACTAAAATTATAAAGCTTTTATTTTAAATTTTTAAAATAAAAGCTCAATCGCTAAAAATACTCATTTTTTAAAATAAAGTTTGAGGATTTGCTCCCATTTCAATATCTCTTGGCAATTGTGAGCCTCCTAACATATGAAAATGCAGATGAAAAACCTCTTGTCCGCTATTTTTACCGCAATTTGTAATCAAGCGGTATCCACTTTTATCAAGCCCCAAAAGTATAGCAAGTTCTTGGATAAAAGAAGTCATTTTTGCCATCAATTGAGGATCAAATTCTTGAAAATCTTTGAAATGTTTTTTTGGAATGATTAAAATATGAATCGGAGCTCTTGGGTGAATGTCATGAAAGGCTAGAAAATCGTTATTTTCTAAGACTTTATTGCAAGGAGCTTTGCCTTCAGCAATGAGTTCAAAAATAGTTTTTTCTTCCATAATTTTTCCTTTTTATATTAAATTTATATGCAATTATACCTTAAAAGTATAATTTTTTATGCTTAATTTAAATTAGTTTTCAATAAAATAAGACTTTAAATTATTAAATTAAGGTTAAAAATTGCAAGATTTTATTAAACAAATTGAAGAATGTAAGAATTTAAACGAATTAGAAAGCCTTAGGATTTTGGTGCTTGGAAAAAAGGGAAAGCTCACAGAGCAATTTGCGAAGCTTAGGAATTTAGATGCGGAGTCAAAAAAAGAATTGGCAAGTACTCTTAATGCTCAAAAAGAGGAATTCAATCAAGCTTATGCTAAAAAATTTAAGATTTTAGAGCAAGAAAGCTTAAATGAAAAGATGAAAGAGAATATTTTTAATTTTACTTATTTTGATAAAAATGCCCAAAATGGAGCCTTGCATCCTGTTATGAGTACTATGGATAAAATTATAGAATATTTTGTTTCTTTAAATTTTAGTGTTGAAAAAGGTCCTTTGATAGAGGACGATTTTCATAATTTTGAGGCTTTAAATTTACCAAAATCTCACCCTGCAAGAGATATGCAAGATACTTTTTATTTTAAAGATAAGAGACTTTTAAGAACTCATACTTCACCTGTGCAAATTCGCACAATGCTTAAGCAAAAACCTCCGATTCGTATGATTACTCCGGGAGCTGTTTTTAGAAGAGATTTTGACCTAACGCATACTCCGATGTTTCATCAAGTTGAAGGACTTGTTGTTGAAAATGGACAAAAAGTAAGTTTCGCAAATTTAAAAAGCATTTTGGAGGATTTTTTACATCATATGTTTGGTGATGTTAAAATTCGTTTCCGCCCGAGTTTCTTCCCTTTTACAGAGCCTTCTGCGGAAGTAGATATTTCTTGTGTATTTTGCAAAGGTTGTGGTTGTAGGGTATGTAAAAATACAACTTGGCTCGAAGTTTTAGGCTGTGGAGTGGTTGATCCTAATGTGTATGGTTTTGTTGGCTATAAAAATGTCAGTGGTTATGCTTTTGGTTTAGGTGTGGAGAGATTTGCTATGCTTCTTCATCAGATACCGGATTTGCGTTCTTTATTTGAAGGAGACTTAAGATTGTTGGAGCAATTTAGATGATTATTACAAAGAGTTGGCTCAATGAGTGGATAGATATTGAAGAGCGAAGTTTAGAGGATTTGGTTAAAACCTTAAATTCCATAGGGATTGAGGTTGATGAGGCGTATCATTTAAAGGCACCGGATAAAGTTGTCGTAGGCTATGTTAAAGAAAAAATCAAACATGAAAATTCAGACAAACTTAGTATTTGCAAGGTTGATGTGGGAGATGAAATTTTACAAATCATCTGTGGAGCGGCTAATGTCGCAGTAGGGCAGTTTGTTCCGGTCGCTTTAAAAGGTGCATTGATGCCAAATGGTATGCAAATTAAAGCTACAAAGCTTCGTGGAGTGAATTCTTATGGTATGATTTGCTCTTCAAGTGAGCTTGGTTTTGCTAAGATTAATGAAGGAATTTTAATTCTCGATGAAAGTATAGGAAAACTCGAGCTTGGAAAGGCTTTAAATACTTATCCTCTTTTTAATGATGTATTCATTGAGGTCGAACTCACTCCAAATCGCGGGGATTGTTTGAGCATTTATGGTATAGCAAGGGATTTATCAGCAGCTTGGGATTTGGATTTTAGGAAAAGTCCTATTTTTAAAGATGATGAAAATGTTTTAGCCATAGGCAGAATTTTAAAATTAATCGTCGATAAAAAACTCAATAGCTTTCATATATATAAAGTTATAGAGCTTAAAGAGAGTATTAAGACGGATTTGTTGATTCATTTGCGTCTTGCTCAAATTGATTTTTTGGGTTCTCATGCGATTGAAAATTTATTAAATTACACAATGCATTCTACGGGTGTGCTTTTTAATGCTTATGATTTGGAGTATTTTAATAAAGAAAAAACAGGAATACTTTTAAAATTAAATCAAGAAAATCATGGTGAAACCAAGATAATGTGTGAAGATAAAATTTTAAGCATTAGCGGTATTTATCAAGAAAAACAATTTAAATGCAAAGAAGAGAGTAAAATCATCATACTAGAAGCTCATTATACACAACCTTTAGTCATTGCAGAGGCTAAAATTCATTATAAAAAACAAGATGAAAAACTCCTTTATAGAAGTTTTAGAGGAAGTGAGCCAGAACTCAATACAGGTATGAATTTCTTGCTGAATTTACTCCAAAAAAATCCTAATGTTTTAATTTACAGCTCTTCGCAACAAATTTTAGAAAATAAAGAAAATTCAGTTATTGATATTCATATAGAAAATATTAGTGAGATTATAGGACAAGAGATACATAAAGATATAGTGCTAAAGATTCTAAAAAAACTCGAATTTGAATTAACATTTTTTGGCGACGATCGCATCAGTGCTAAAATTCCCTTGCATCGTCCGGATATTGAAAATTTAGCTGATATTTGCGAAGAGATTGTTAGAATGATAGGCATTGATAGTATTGCTTCTAAAGGTTTAGAATTCGTAGAAAAAAATCGCAATAACCAAACCTATAAAGAATACAAAAAGCTTTTAAATTTAAGAAATAAAGCCGTGGATAATGGGTATTTTGAGAGTTTGCATTATGTTTTAGACAATGAAGAGGAACTTAAAGAATTTGATTTTGAACTTGTGAAGTTAAAACTTATAAATCCCATAACCGCCGAGCTTAATACCTTAAGAACCACGCTTTTAAATCATCTTTTAAATGCAGTAAGTTTTAATGTCAAAAATTCTAAGAAAATCATCAAACTCTTTGAAAGTGGAGCTGTGTTTAATGTTACAAATGAGGAATTTTCTCACATGGCTTTGGTGCATTCCGGTTTTAAAGAAGAGGCTCAAATTTCAAACAAAGCCAAACCTGCATTAGTGGATTTTTACAGCTTTTTATCGGATATTAAAAATATTTTAGGAGCTTTTGAGCTTAAAAATTCACATTATAATTTTTTAAGTCCTTATGAGCAAGCTGATTTATATGTCAATGGTATTAAAATAGGCTTTTTAGGAAGACTTCATCTTAAACTTGAGAGAAAAAAAGACTTGCCTAAGACTTATGTTTGTGAATTTGATGTCAATTTATTTAAACAAGATCCAAAAATCGCTCAAATTTACTCTAAATTTCCAAGTGTAAGCAGGGATTTAAGCATACTCATTCCTAAAGATTTTTCTTTTAATGCAATTAAAAATTGTATCAAAGAGCTTAAATTAGAGAATTTAGACAATTTTAGAGTCATTGATCTTTATGATGATGAAAGTTTAAACGGACAATTGAGTTTGACAATGAATTTTGTCTTTAAAAGTCTTGATAAAACCTTAGAAGAAGCAGAAATCACAGCTTATATGGATAAAATTCTAAGGAGCTTAGAGAATTTAGGATTAAGTTTGAGATGAAAATCAATATTTTAGAAAATTTTAACGCCCAAATACAAAACCTTGCCGCAGATAAAAGCATAAGCCATAGATTTGCGATTTTTTCACTTTTGACCAATTCTACAAATCGGGCTAAAAATTATCTTTTAGCAGAAGATACTCTAAACACTCTTGAAATCATTAAAAATTTAGGAGCAAAAGTAGAGAGAAAAGAAGATGAGGTTAAAATCATTCCGCCTTTAAATATCTCTTCTCCAAATTGTGTTTTAGAATGCGGAAATTCTGGCACGGCAATGCGTTTGATGATAGGTTTTTTAAGTGCTTTGGAGGGTTTTTTTGTCTTAAGCGGAGATCAATACCTTAACAATCGTCCTATGAAAAGAATTTGCGAACCTTTAAAAAAAATAGGAGCAAAAATTTATGGCAGAGAGTATGCGAATTTAGCCCCGCTTTGCATAGAAGGGGCTAAACTTGAGGCTTTTGATTATATGAGTGAAATTTCATCGGCTCAAGTAAAAACAGCTATGATTTTAGCGGCTTTTAATGCAAAGCAAACTTGTTATTTTAAAGAAAGAGAGCTTAGTCGCAATCATAGTGAGAATATGTTAAAAGCTATGCAAGCTCCTTTAAAAGTCAGTCAAGATGGATTAAGCCTTGAAATACAACCCCTAAAAGAAGCTTTAAAACCCTTAGACATAATCATCCCAAATGACCCTTCTTCAGCGTTTTATTTTGTTTTAGCTACGATTTTATTGCCTCATTCTAAAATTTGTATTAAAAATATTTTACTCAATCCTACACGCATTGAGGCTTATAAGGTTTTGGAAAAAATGGGAGCAAAAATTACTTATAAATTTTATGAAAATAGTTTTGAAAGCATAGGTGAAATTTACGCACAAAGTAGCGAACTTAAAGCTGTGGAAGTGAGTGAAAGAATTTCGTGGTTGATTGATGAAGCTCCTGCTCTTGCAATAGCTTTTTCTCAAGCCAAAGGGACGAGTATTTTAAGAAATGCTAAAGAATTAAGAGTGAAAGAGAGCGATCGCATTCGCTCTGTGGTTGAAAATTTAAAAAAATGCGGTATTGATGCTCAAGAATTAGAAGATGGTTTTAAAATCACAGGAGGTGTGCCACAATCTGCAAAAATTCAAAGCTTTGCAGACCATAGAATTGCTATGTCTTTTGCGATTTTAGGCTTAATTTGTGGGATTGAAATTGATGATGAAGAATGCATTCAAACTTCTTTCCCAAATTTTAAAGATATACTTAAGAATTTAGGAGTGAAGATTGATTATTGAATTAGCGAAAAATTATGGTTTTTGTTTTGGCGTTAAAAGGGCTATTAAAAAAGCAGAACAAATCAAAGATGCTGCAACCATAGGACCACTTATCCACAATAACGAAGAAATTTCTCGTTTGCAAAAAAAATTTAATGTCAAAACCTTGCAAAATATCACAGATTTAACAAATGAAAAAAAGGCTATCATAAGAACACATGGCATCACCAAACAAGATTTAGCCGAACTTCAAAAAAAGAATATTGAAATTTTTGATGCCACTTGTCCTTTTGTAACTAAGCCTCAACAACTCTGTGAACAAATGAGCAAAGAGGGCTATGAAGTGGTGATTTTTGGGGATGAAAACCATCCTGAAGTTAAAGGTGTAAAAAGCTATGTTAGCACAAAGGCTTATGTAGTTTTAGATAAAAGTGAGTTAGAAGATTTAAAACTTCCTCATAAAATTGCTGTGGTGAGTCAAACAACTAAAAAGGTAGAGCAATTTATGGAGCTTGTTAATTTTTTGATGTTAAAGGTTAAAGAAGTGCGTGTTTTTAATACCATTTGCGATGCAACGTTTAAAAATCAAGCGGCCATTACCGAGCTTTCTAAAAAAAGCGATATTATTATCATTGTTGGAGGTAAAAATTCAGCAAACACGAAACAACTTTTCTTGATTGCTAAGAATTATTGTGAAGATAGTTATCTTATAGAAACTCAAGATGAGCTTGAAAAATCGTGGTTTAAAGACAAAAAACATTGTGGCATTAGTGCAGGAGCTAGCACTCCGGATTGGATTATTAAGGAAGTGGTGGATAAAATTAAAGCATTTTAAAAAAATGTAAATCAATGGTTTAAAAATTGTGAAAAATTGAAATAAAATTTTAGGAAAATATTTAAAATTTAAAATAAAAATAATTTCTTAACACTAATTAAAGAAAAAATAGGATAAAATCAAGCTAATTTTTAATGATATTCTATTTAAAGGAACACGATGAATGAGTCGAACAAAAAAGTTCAAAATAATATAGACGACTATCTTGAAGAAGAGAATTTTGAGCAACTTTTGGAAGCTTTTGATAAATCAAGAGAAAATGCCACAACTCAAGGCGTCATTGTTGAAATTAAGAATGATGAAGTTTATGTGGATATAGGAAAGAAATCAGAAGGCATTTTAGCATTAAGTGAAATTCAAGATGAGAAGGGAAATTTACTTTTTAATGTGGGCGATTCAATCAAAATTGCTGTCATAGGTTCTCGCAATGGAAAACCTTTAGTATCTCATAAAAAAGCTTTAAAAAAAGAAAAAATTTCTGAATTTATTAAAAATTATAAAGAGGGAGAAAATGACATTTTTGAAGTCAAAATTATGAGTAAAAATAAGGGAGGTTTGATTGTAGCAAATGAAGAAGGGGTTGAATTTTTCTTACCAAAATCTCAATATAACTTCAAAGATAGCAATAATCTTAGCAATAAAACCTTTAAAGTTAAGATTATCAAAATAGACAAAGAAGGACAAAGTGTCGTTGTTTCAAGGAAAAAGATTGTTGATGATGAGAGAAAAAAACGTAAAGAGCTTATCCAAAATATAGTAGGACAAGAAGAGGCGATTGAAGGAGTGATTAAAAAAATCACCACTTATGGTATGTTCGTTGATGTTGGCGGTATAGATGGGCTTGTGCATTATAGTGAAATTTCTTATAAGGGTCCTGTTAATCCTAGCACCCTATACAAAGAGGGCGATAGCGTTCCTGTTAAGGTGATTAAGTATGATAAAGAGCGTCAGCATCTTTCTTTATCCATTAAAGCAGCCTTACCCGATCCTTGGGGTGAAATTAAAGATAGCTTAGAAGTGGGCGATACGGTTAAAGTCATTGTTTCTAATATAGAATCTTACGGAGCTTTTGTAGATTTGGGAAATGATATTGAAGGTTTTTTACATATCAGTGAAATTTCTTGGGATAAAGACATTAAGCATCCTAAGGATTATATCAGCAAGGGACAAGAGCTTGATGTTGAAGTGATTGAGATTGATTCAGATGAAAGACGTTTAAGGGTATCCTTAAGGAATTTGCTTTCAAAACCTTTTGATGAATTCATTAAAAATCATAAAGCTGGAGAAGTTTTAGAAGGTGTGATTACTTCGATTACTGCTTTTGGAGCTTTTGTGAAATTAGATTCTATTGAGGGTCTTTTGCACAATGAAGATGCTTCTTGGGATAGAAATGATAAATGTAAAGATTTATACAAGGTTGGAGATAAAATTAACGTTAAAATCATTAAAATTGATGAAGAAAAACAAAAAATTTCATTGAGCACTAAAGAATTAAGCACCAGTCCTATACAAGAATATGCTAAAAATCATAAAACAGGAGAGAGCGTTAAGGGTGTGGTTAGAGATATTAAAGAATTTGGAGTTTTTGTAGAACTTAGCAAAAATGTCGATGCCTTAATCCACAAAGAAGATATAGGAAATTTGGATTTATCGAGTCTTAAAATCGGAGATGAAATTGAAGCAGCAATTGTTTTCATTGATGAAAAGAAAAATAGAATTCGTCTTAGTGTGAAAAATCTGCTTAAAATAAAAGAACGCGAAGCTTTAAACCGAATCAACAAAGAAGACAAAATGACTTTAGGTGATATTATCAAAGAACAATTAACTTAAAATGAAAAAATACACCCTAGTTGCGATTTTAAGTGCTTTGGTGCTTGCTTTACTTGTTGTTATTTTTTATTTATTGTGGAATTTTAATTCACATTCAAATACCCTTCCACAATTTGCCACAGATAACGATACAAATCAAAGCATTGTGATTGATGATAAAGAACTCACTTGGCAAGAAGAACTTGCACAATGGCCTAAGAGAGATTTTATCCCTGCAACAGAGAAATTCAGTCTGTATTTTGATGCGGATACAAGTGAGCTTAAAGAAAAAAATAAATATTTTCAGCTCATTATCAATAAATATGATGTCTATTCTATGTTTTGTTTAAGGCAAATTCTTAACTCATTTAATGTAAAATACTTTTTATTAAAATCAGATGAGAGCCCTGAAATATTTTTAGATACAGGTAATAAAAATCTCATTGAAGATATTATCGAGGAACTTAAAAAATACAAAATCAATACAGAAGTAAAGGAGATATGGTTGTGAAGAAAAAAATCATAATTTGCGATGCAATTTTAGATAAAGGAATTGAACTCTTAAGAAAAGCTGAAGATATTGAGCTTATTGAGGCTTCTAAAATTCCTAAAAATCAGCTTATGTCAATGTTAGATGATGTAGATATTGCGATTACGAGAAGTTCTACTGATGTTGATGAAAATTTTTTAAATCATGCAAAAAAACTTAAAGCCTTGATTCGTGCAGGAGTAGGGGTTGATAATGTGGATATTCAAAATTGTTCTAAAAGAGGCGTTATAGTTATGAATGTCCCAACGGCTAATACCATTGCTGCAGTTGAATTGACTATGGCTCATCTTTTAACTTCAGCAAGAGCCTTTGTCAATGCCCATAATTTTTTAAAAATTCAAAGAAAATGGGAGAGAGAAAAATGGTACGGGGTTGAGCTTATGGGCAAGACTTTAGGAGTGATAGGCTTTGGAAACATAGGTTCTAGAGTAGCCATTAGAGCTAAGGCTTTTGGAATGAAAATTTTAGCCTATGACCCTTATATCCCCGCAAATAAAATTACAGATTTAGGAATGCAACAAGCTAAGCATTGTGATGAAATTTTGGAAAAAAGCGATTTTATCACAATCCATACACCTAAAACCAAAGAAACAAATAATATGATAAGCTTTAAAGAGCTTGAAAAAATGAAAGATAACATTCGCTTGATTAATTGTGCTAGAGGGGGATTATACAATGAAGAAGCCTTATGTGAAGGCTTAAAAAGTGGTAAAATCGCTTGGCTTGGGATTGATGTTTTTGACAAAGAACCTGCGATAAACCATCCGCTTTTGGATTTTGAAAATGTTTCAGTAACTTCTCATTTAGGTGCAAACACTTATGAAAGTCAAGAAAACATTTCCATACAAGCCTGTGAACAAGCTTTGAATGCAGCTCGAGGGATTAATTACGCTAATGCTTTAAATTTACCGATTAAAACGGAGGATTTACCTGATTTTGTTGAGCCTTATATCGAGCTTGTTTCTAAAATGGCATTCTTAGCTGCACAAATTGATAAAAATCCTATTAGAAGCATTAAACTTGAAGCACAAGGGGCTATCAGTGAATATATGCATTCTTTATTGACCTTTGCGGTTGTGGGTGCTTTGGGTAGAATTTTAGGTGAGAGTATAAATTATGTCAATGCTGAATTTGTAGCCAAAGAAAAGGGTATAGAACTTCTTTGTGAAACCTCTCCAAATAGCGGTTATAACAATAAACTTAGCGTTAAAATTAGCACAGAGCATTCTAGTGTCAATGTTTCTGGAACTGTGTTTGGAGAAAACGAACAAAGGATTGTGGATTTAAATGGTTTTAAAACAGATTTTAAACCAAAAGGAAAAATGCTCGTGTTTAAAAACAAAGACATTCCGGGAGTGATTGCTAAAATCAGTGCTGTTTTAGCTTCTAAAAATATCAATATCGCAGATTTTAGACTAGGACGCGATAATTTAGGATATGCTTTAGCCGTAGTTTTAGTTGATGAAGCGATAAAAAAAGAAGTGCTTGATGAGCTTAATAGGCTTGAAGTTTGTATTTTTGTTGAATATGTTGAAATTTAAAGCTAAAATTTGTATTATTGAAGATGATAGGGATTTAAACGATTTACTCACCCTTAAATTAAAATCAAACGCGTATGAAATTCTTTCACTCTTTGATTTTAAAGAACTTGAAAGTGTGCTCGATGAACAAGAGATTGATTTATTGATTGTAGATAGAAATTTGCCAAGCGGAGATTCTTTAGAAAAAATTAAAAATTTAAGAAAACAAGGTTATAAAGAACCTGTAATTTTCTTAACCGCTAAAACCCTACATAAAGACTTGCTTGAAGGTTTTGAGGGAGGCTGCGATGATTATATTTGCAAACCTTTTGAATTTGATGAGCTTTTACTTCGTATTAAGGCGGTTTTAAAACGTTATAAAAAAGATGAAGAAAAGCTTTTTTATAAAGATTTCATTTTGGACACTATCAATAGGGATTTTTTTTATAAAGATGAATTAATAGAGCTTTCAAATTTAGATTATGAGTTGATTAAATGTTTATTTGAGAATCAAAACATACTCTTAAGCCGACAATTTCTAAGTGAAAATGTGTGGAAAGATGACACGACAAATGATAAAACAATCAATATTGCTTTGACAAGATTGAGGAAAAAAATTCCAAAACTTCAAACTCATATTAAAAGCATTCGCGGAGTGGGCTATAAATTATGTTAAAAACCAAAAATATTTTTATAATATTTTTTAGCTTACTTGTCTTAGTCTTTGCTTTTATTTTTTATATTCTTGCAAATTCTCATCTTAATTTATTATTGCTTAAACAATACGAACAGAAGATAAAAAGTTTAGATGATACCTTAAGATTTGGACTTTTAGAACAACTTAATCCGCAAAATATCAAAGAATTTGCCACATATACAAGGGCTGATT
The DNA here is from genome assembly GCF_002104335.1 of Campylobacter cuniculorum DSM 23162 = LMG 24588. Classification (NCBI taxonomy): domain Bacteria; kingdom Pseudomonadati; phylum Campylobacterota; class Epsilonproteobacteria; order Campylobacterales; family Campylobacteraceae; genus Campylobacter; species Campylobacter cuniculorum. Next base: position 923,772 of record NZ_CP020867.1, read on the forward strand.
TTATAATCAAAAAAAATGGAGAGCTTTTTTCTTCTTTAGATGAAACTTTTGAAAATTTTGAAAAAAAGGCTCTCTTAAATGATAAAAAATTTTTAACTAAAGAATTCAATTTTAAAGATTATAATTACACCATCATCGTTTATCCCTATTTTACAGATTTTAAAAAATTTTGGTCCAAAATGCTTTTATTTTTTGGTTTTTATTTAATTTTGGTTTTGATTTTGTTTTATTTTATAGGTAAAAAACTTGCCAAACATCTTCAACAAATTCTTGAATTTTTGCAAAATATCGACACTCAAAAAAATGTTTTTTTGGAAAATTCAATCTTTAAAGAACTCAATTTGCTCAATAAAAAGCTTTTTAAAACTAAGGATAAAATTCTTAAAAAAAATGAAAAGGCAAAAAAACAGAGCGATAAAATTTCTCTTAAAAATACCCAGCTTACGAGTGTTATTAGTGCAATCTCTCACGAACTTAAAAATCCTTTAAGCGTAATTGATCTCAGTCTTTTGATATTAAAAGATGAAAATTTAACGGATGAAAAACTTAAAAAAGAGCTTTTAGAAAAGATTATGCGACAAAGCTTAAAGCTTAATAAACTTACTGAAAAACTTAATTTTGTATTTAATTTTAACACTCAAAATTTAAAAATGCAAGATTTTGATTTATTTGAACTTTGTAAAAAGATTATAGAAAATCCCGGTTTTGAAAGAGTGATTCTTCAAGGAAAAAGTTCAAAGGTTAAAGCTGATGAGTTCTTAATCGAACAAGTGATTATTAATTTGCTTTCAAATGCTTTAAAGTATAGTCAAAAAGAAGTGATTTTAAGTGTAGAAAATTCAAGGCTTTGTGTGCAAGATTTTGGCATAGGCATAGAAGAAAATCAACTCAAACTTGTTACAAAAAAATTTTATAAAATCGATTCAAAAAGCGATAATTCTTTTGGTTTGGGACTTTTTTTGGTGAAAAAAATTTTAAGCATTCATAAAAGTTATTTGGAAATCTTTTCAAAACCAAATCAAGGAAGTCAATTCAGCTTTAAGCTTTGAGGATAAAAATGGCATTGATTGATTTAATAGAAGTTTCGAAAAAATTTGGTGAAAAAATTATCTTAAATGAGGTTAATTTTAGTGCAAATGAGGGAGAAAAAATCGCCATTATAGGTAAAAATGGGGAAGGAAAATCCACTTTTTTAAAGATACTTTTTAAAAGTTTAAGTCCAGATAGCGGCGTGGTGTCTTCGCAAAATGGTAAAAGTATGGCGATGCTCTCACAAAATATTGATTTTAATATAAATTTAAGCGTAGGTGAGATGATTAAAAAAGAGCTTGATGAGATATATTTTGCTTTAAAAGAATATGAACTTTTGCAGGAAAAATTAAACAAAGAACCTGAAAATAAAGATTTATTAAGAGCCATTGATGACATTATTAATTGGATTGAAAGTAAGGATGCGTGGAATATTGACGCAAAAATTGAACGTATTTTGAAAGAATTTCAGCTTTTTGATTATAAAGATAGGGCGGTTTTTTCTTTAAGTGGTGGAGAAATACGTCGCGTGGGTCTTTGTGTGCTTTTATTAAAAAATCCAGATATTTTACTTTTAGATGAACCAAGCAATCATTTAGATGTTTATATGACGCATTTTTTAGAAAAATTGCTCAAAAATTCAAAAATGTGTGTGATATTTATCTCGCATGATAGACATTTTATCGATGAAGTTGCAGATAAATGCGTGGAGATAGAAGCAGGAAAAGTCAGTATTTTTAAGGGAAATTATGCAAATTATTTAGAAAAAAAGGTGCAAATTTTACAAAATTTAGCCAAGAGTCATGAGAATTTATTGAAGCAATTAAAAAGTGAAGAAGAATGGCTAAGAAGAGGGGTTAAAGCAAGGCTTAAACGCAATGAAGGACGCAAAGAAAGAATTTTTAAAATGCGTGAGCTTGCAAAGAAAAATCCTAAGGACATTAGGAGACTTAAACTTGAGCTTTCAAGAGCAAGTTTAAATTTCAATCAAGAAAAAAGCATTAACCGCAAAAAAATGCTTTTTGAGCTTAAAAATATCAGTAAAAGTATAGGAGGAAAGACGCTTTTTAGGGATTTTAGTGCAAGAATTTTACAAGGAGAAAGAATAGCCATTGTCGGTAAAAATGGTTGTGGAAAATCCACTTTTTTAAAGATACTTTTGGGTGAGCTTTGTTGTGATAGCGGAGAACTTAAAAGAGGAGAGATAAAAATCGGCTATTTTGACCAAGCAAGAGAGATGATTAATCCGGATAAAAATTTGATTGAAATTTTTTGTCCCAATGGAGGAGATAGGGTTGAAGTGCGTGGAAAAAATATGCATATTTATGCTTATCTTAAAAATTTTTTATTTCCTAAGGAATTTTTAGATAAACCTGTAAGTGTATTGAGCGGGGGAGAGAAAAGTCGCCTTGCCTTAGCCTTACTTTTTACGAAAAATTATGATATTTTGATTTTAGATGAGCCTACAAATGACCTTGATATTGCAACGATTAATATTTTAGAGGAATATTTGCTTTCTTTTGAGGGAGCCATTTTGTTTGTCTCACATGATAGGTATTTTGTGGATAAAATCGCTACAAAACTTTATGCCTTTGAAGAAAATTCAAAGATTAGCATAGAATATATACCTTATACAGAGTATTTAGAAAATGAAAGAGATTTTAAAGAATTAGAAAATTTTGTTTCAAATTCAGAAAAAAATTCTCACTCAAGCAAAGAAAAAAGTTCTAAAAAACTGAGTTATAAAGAAAATGAAATTTTGCAAAAATATCCTGCAAAAATCGAAAAATTAGAGCAAGAAATTTTAGAATTAAATCACTCTTTATCCAAACCAGAGCTTTATCAAGAAAAGGGGATTAATGCTCTTTATGAAAGACTTAAAGAGGCTCAAAAAGAATTAGAAATTTTAGAGCAAATGTATTTTTCTGTCTTAGAAAAAAGTATATGAAATTGTTTTCATTTAACATTGATTTGATATAATCCGCTGAAATTTTAAAATAAAGGATACAAATGCAAAAGAAAATTTTTACTCTTTTAATGTTTGCTTTGTTTGCGGTTTTTGCGACTGCCCAAGAACACAAATATCATCCACAAACCAAAACAGAATTAAAGGCTTTAGTTGAGAATTTATCAATCAATCTTGGTGTAATTGATACGAGCAAAATTACAGATATGAGAGCGTTGTTTGCCGAAACTAAACGAAAAGATTTTAGTGGCATAGAAACTTGGGATGTTAGTAATGTTAAAGATATGAGTTGGATGTTTTTAGAAGCAGAATCTTTTAATCAAAATATAAATGCTTGGAATGTTAGCAATGTTAAAGATATGCGTGGTATGTTTGCAGGTGCAACATCCTTTAATCAGCCTTTAGATAAATGGAATGTCAGTAATGTTGAATATATGCATGGTATGTTTTCAGGTGCAACATCCTTTAATCAACCTTTAGATAAATGGAATGTCAGTAATGTTGAATATATGCTTGGTATGTTTCAATATGCAGAATCTTTTAATCAAAATATAAATTCTTGGGATATCAGTAATGTTGAATATATGGACGGTATGTTTGAAGGCTCTCCTTTGGAAAAAAATCCACCTCAATGGTTTAAAAAATAAATCAAAATTTCTTGGCTTTAATGAGTTAAGGCGAAGTTGTTTTCATTTAACATTGATTTGATATAATCCGCTGAAATTTTAAAATAAAGGATACAAATGCAAAAGAAAATTTTTACTCTTTTAATGTTTGCTTTGTTTGCAGTTTTTGCGACTGCCCAAGAGCACAAATATCATCCACAAACCGAAGCAGAATTAAAGGCTTTGGTCGAGGATTTGTCAATCAATCTTGGTGCGATTGACACAAGCAAAATCACAGATATGAGTGAGTTGTTTTATGAAACCGAACGACAAGATTTTAGCGGTATAGAAACTTGGGATGTCAGCAAGGTTGAAAATATGCGTTGGATGTTTCGTGATGCAAAATCTTTCAATCAAAATATAAATTCTTGGAATGTTAGTAAGGTTGAAAATATGAGTGATATGTTTCTTGGTGCAACATCCTTTAATCAGCCTTTAGATAAATGGAATGTCAGTCATGTTGAATATATGAGTGCTATGTTTTCAGGGGCAAAATCTTTTAATCAAAATATCAATTCTTGGGATGTTAGTAATGTTCTAGATATGAGTGCTATGTTTTCAGAAGCGAAGTCTTTCAATCAACCTTTAGACAAGTGGGATGTTAGTAATGTTGGAATTATGGAAAGTATGTTTAGTGGAGCAACATCCTTTAATCAACCTTTAGATAAATGGAATGTCAGTAATGTTAGAAATATGGAATGTATGTTTTCAATTACAAAATCTTTCAATCAAAATATCAATTCTTGGGATGTCAGTAATGTTAGAAATATGAGATATATGTTTGCAAAAGCAATATCCTTTAATCAACCTTTAGATAAATGGAATGTCAGTAATGTTGAAGATATGAGTGATATGTTTTTATTTGCAAAATCTTTCAATCAAAATATAAATTCTTGGAATGTTAGTAAGGTTAAAAATATGTATGGTATGTTTTCAGGTGCAACATCCTTTAATCAACCTTTAGATAAATGGAATGTCAGTAATGTTGAGAGTATGAGTTATATGTTTTCAGGGGCAGAATCTTTTAATCAAAATATAAATTCTTGGAATGTTAGTAAGGTTGAATTTATGAATAATATGTTTTTACTTGCAAAATCTTTTAATCAAAATATCAATTCTTGGGATGTCAGTAAGGTTGGAAGAAATATGAGTTATATGTTTGAAAGCTCTCCTTTGGAAAAAAATCCACCTCAATGGTTTAAAAAATAAATCAAAATTTCTCGGCTTTAATGAGTCGCGAGAGCTGTTGTATTTTTCTGTTTTAGAAAAAAGTATGTGAAATTGTTTCATTTAACATTGATTTGATATAATCCGCTGAAATTTTAAAATATAAGGATACAAATGCAAAAGAAAATTTTTGCTCTTTTAATGTTTGCTTTATTTGCTTTAGTGCTTACTTTGTTTGCAGTTTTTAGCAAATATCATCCACAAACCAAAACAGAATTAAAGGCTTTAGTTGAGAATTTATCAATCAATCTTGGTGTAATTGATACGAGCAAAATTACAGATATGAGAGCGTTGTTTGCCGAAACTAAACGAAAAGATTTTAGTGGCATAGAAACTTGGGATGTTAGTAATGTTAAAGATATGAGTTGGATGTTTTTAGAAGCAGAATCTTTTAATCAAAATATCAATTCTTGGAATGTTAGTAATGTTGAAACTATGGATGGTATGTTTTCAAAAGCAAGTTCTTTCAATCAACCCTTAGATAAATGGGATGTCAGTCAGGTTGAAACTATGTATGATATGTTTTCACGTGCAACATCTTTTAATCAAAATATAAATGCTTGGAATGTTAGCAATGTTAAAGATATGAGTGCTATGTTTTCAGGTGCAACATCCTTCAATCAACCCTTAGATAAATGGAATGTTAGCAAGGTTAGAAATATGGAATATATGTTTTCAGAAGCAGAATCTTTTAATCAAAATATCAATTCTTGGAATGTTAGTAATGTTAGAAATATGGGATGTATGTTTAGAGGTGCAGAATCTTTTAATCAAAATATAAATGCTTGGAATGTTAGCAATGTTAAAGATATGCGTGGTATGTTTGCAGGTGCAGAGTCTTTCAATCAACCTTTAGATAAATGGAATGTCAGTAATGTTGAATATATGCTTGGTATGTTTCAATATGCAGAATCTTTTAATCAAAATATCAATTCTTGGGATGTCAGTAATGTTGAATATACGGATGGTATGTTTGAAAGGTCTCCTTTGAAAAAAAATCCACCTCAATGGTATAAAGAAATCAAAATTTCTTGGACTCAATGAGTTAAGAGAGCTGTCTTGTTTATAAATAAAAAAATTCAAAGATGAGCATAGAATGCCTATCCTATACAGATAAAATTTTAAAATAAAGGATACAAATGCAAAAGAAAATTTTTGCTCTTTTAATGTTTGCTTTGTTTGCGGTTTTTGCGACTGCCCAAGAACACAAGTATCATCCACAAACCGAAGCAGAATTAAAAGCTTTGGTCGAGGATTTGTCAATCAATCTTGGCACAATTGATACGAGCAAAATTACAGATATGAGTGGGTTGTTTTATAGAACCGAACGAAAAGATTTTAGTGGCATAGAAACTTGGGATGTCAGCAAGGTTGAAAATATGCGTTGGATGTTTTTAGAAGCAGAATCTTTTAATCAAAATATCAATTCTTGGGATGTTAGTAATGTTAAAGATATGAGTCTTATGTTTTCAAAAGCAAGTTCTTTCAATCAACCTTTAGATAAATGGAATGTCAGTAAGGTTGAAAATATGCATGGTATGTTTGCAGGTGCATTGTATTTCAATCAACCTTTAGACAAATGGGATGTTAGTAATGTTGAAGATATGAGTAGTATGTTTTTATTTGCAGAATCTTTTAATCAAAATATAAATTCTTGGAATGTTAGTCAGGTTAGAAATATGGAACATATGTTTTCAGATGCAAAGTCTTTCAATCAACCTTTAGACAAATGGAATGTTAGTAATGTTGGAAGTATGAAAGGCATGTTTTTCCATGCAGAATCTTTTAATCAAAATATAAATGCTTGGGATGTCAGTAATGTTGAATATACGGATGGTATGTTTGAAAAGTCTCCTTTGAAAAAAAATCCACCTCAATGGTTTAAAAAATGACTTAAAAAATGGTATAAAAATAAATCAAAATTTCTCGGCTTTAATGAGTTAAGGCGAAATTGTTTTCATTTAACATTGATTTGATATAATCCGCTGAAATTTTAAAATAAAGGATACAAATGCAAAAGAAAATTTTTGCTCTTTTAATGTTTGCTTTGTTTGCTTTGTTTGCAGTTTGTGCGATTGCTGAAGAACACAAATATCATCCACAAACCAAAACAGAATTAAAGGCTTTGGTTGAGGATTTATCAATCAATCTTGGCACAATTGATACGCACAAAATTACAGATATGAGTGGGTTGTTTTATAGAACCGAACGAAAAGATTTTAGTGGCATAGAAACTTGGAATGTCAGTAATGTTAAAGATATGCGTGGTATGTTTTCATACGCAAAATCTTTTAATCAAAATATCAATGCTTGGAATGTCAGTCATGTTGAAACTATGCGTGGTATGTTTTCAAATGCAGAGTCTTTCAATCAGCCTTTAGATAAATGGGATGTCAGTAAGGTTAGAAATATGGAACATATGTTTGAAGGTGCAGAGTCTTTCAATCAAAATATAAATGCTTGGAATGTTAGTCATATTAAAGATAACAATATGGTTTTTATGTTTAGATTCTCTCCTTTGGAAGAAAATCCACCTCAATGGTTTAAAAAATAAATCAAAATTTCTCCGCCTTAATGAGTCGCGAGAGCTGTCTTGCTAATAAACTTGCACTCGCTTCATCTTTAGAGAGCTTTTTAACTTTTTTGCTGAATTCATAGAGTCTGTTGTCTAAAAAATCTTCATTTGAGGATTTTATTGTTTGCGTTTTAAGATTCTTTGAATTTGTTTTTATTTGATTTTTCACTTGATTTTTTTTAAAAAACAACATTTTAAAATCCTCTTAGGTATAATTTTAAACAAAAAAGCTTGTTTTGATTAACTATCATATTATTATTTTAAGCTAGAATTTCTAAATTTTCAATAAAAGGTAAAAAATGATTTTGGTTTTTATTTTATGTTTTTATGCTGTGATTTTTACAATCATTTCTTATATGCAAATTCGTTTTTTAAAAAAAGAAAGTCAGAAAAAAGCTTTTATTTTAAGTGAGCAAGAGTATCAAAAGGCTGCAAATATAGCTGTGCAAAATGAAAAATTTAAAATTTTTTCCACTCTTTACACCCTAATCATAAATATAATATGGATAAGCTTTGGTTTTTTTTATCTCAAAAATATCATTATCAATGAAAATTCCAGACTTGAAAACACCTTATTTTTGCTTATTTTCTTGCTAGTAACGACATTTTTAACCCTACCACTTGGAATTTATGAAAGCTTTTTTAAGGATAAAAGTCAAGGATTTTCAAACATAACTCCTATGCTTTTTATTAAAGATACGATAAAATCTTTGCTTTTAATGTTGGTTTTTGGTTTTCTTGTGATTTATGCTCTGCTTTTTTGCTATGATTTTTTTGGTTCATTTTGGTGGATAGTGGCTTTTATCTTTTCTTTTGGAGTCATTTTGGTCATTAATTTAATTTATCCGACTTTGATTGCTCCCATTTTTAATAAAATGCAAAAACTTGATGATGAAAATTTACTGACTAAAATCACGGCTTTAATGCAAAAATGTGGTTTTAATGCAAATGGAATTTATGTCATGGATGCGAGTAAAAGAGATAAACGTTTAAATGCGTATTTTGGGGGACTTTTTAAGAGTAAAAGGGTGGTGCTTTTTGACACTCTTTTAAAAGCCTTGAATGAAAAGGAACTTTTGGCTGTTTTAGGGCATGAGCTTGGACATTTTGTGCATAAGGATATTATAAAAGCTTTATTTAATGGAGCTTTGATGGTTTTTATTTTATTTTTTATCTTTGCACATTTACCGAATTTTGTTTATGAAGAAAGTCATTTAGAGGGGGTTAAAGGCGGAATTTTCGCACTTTTATTGATTTTTGGCAATGTTTTTAGTTTTATTTTTTCACCTTTAATCAATGCTTTAAGTCGCAAAAATGAATTTGCAGCTGATCAACATGGAGCTAAAATGACCTCTAAAGAAGATATGAAGAATGCTTTAATTTCTCTTGCTAAAGAAAATAAAGCTTTTATTAAAACGAGTAAAATTTATACCTTTTTCCATTTAAGTCATCCAAGCATTAGCGATAGAATCAAGGCTTTAGCTTGAAGATTAAAGATGCTCTTAGTTTAGCTAAAAATGAACTTAAAGGCTATGAAAATCAAGCCATTTTTATACTTTGTGAGCATTTACAAAAGGATAGAACTTGGCTTTTTTTCAATGAAAATTTTGAATTTGATGAAACATTTTATTTAAGTTTAATCAAACGTTTTAAAGACGGGGAGGCTTTTGAATACATCTTTAACAAAGCTTTTTTTTGGGATTTGGAATTTTATATCGAAAGAGGGGTTTTAATCCCACGATATGATAGTGAAATTTTACTTTCACAATTGCTTAAACTTTGTGAAAAACAATTTTTTAATAGAATTTTAGAAATAGGCTTTGGGAGCGGAATTCTAAGCATAGTTTTAGCTAAAATTTTAAATCTTAAAATCAAAGCTTGTGATATAAGTCAAAAAGCTTTTGAAATTGCACAAAAAAATGCAAAAATTCACAGGGTGCAAAGCTTAATCGATTTTGTCTTAAAAGATTTTAGAGAGCTAAGGGGCGAATTTGATTTAATTTTTTCAAATCCTCCTTACATTAAAAATGATTACAAGATAGATAAATGGGTGAGTATGGAGCCTAAAGAAGCTTTATTTGGTGGAAAAAAAGGCTATGAAATTTTAGAAGAAATTATAGAATTTAGTGTCAAGGCTAAGGCTAAGGTTGTGGCTCTTGAATTTGGTTTTGATCAAAAAGATATTTTAGAAAAAATTTTTCATCAAAATGATTTTAAAACTGAATTTTTCAAGGATGAACGCGGTTTTGATAGAGCGGTTTTAGCCTATAAAAATTAAGGAGAAAATTTTAATGAAAGCGATAAATCTTTTCTTGCTTGCAGCTCTTGTAGGTATAGAATTAATTTTAGGCATTGTGGTTGCAAGGGTGATTTTTTATCCTCAAAATTTAATCGGTGAAGGGGTTTTAAGTCTCTTCCAAAGTGGCTTAATGATGAGTCAAATTTTTATTCAATTTGGCTATGTTTTAATCGTTATATCCTTGATAAATTTTTTATTCGAGCTTTATAGCTATTTTAAAGATGAAGCTAAATTTCAGTTGAGATTTTCAAAATTGGCATTAAGTTTGCTTATATTTATTTTGAGTTTGTTCTTTGTATTTTATTTCACTGCCTTTATAATACAGGCTCAAGCTTTGGGAGAAAGTGCAACGCAAAGCGATGAATTTAAAAGTATGCATGCGGCAAGTGAAGTTGTGATGAAAATTATTTTAATTATGCAAGTATTTTTGTATTTTTTAAGTTTTAAAATAGCTAAAAAAGTGTAAAATATAAATACATTAAGAAAGGAGTTCTTATGACAATCAACAATACAAATGCTACGCAACAAAATTATTATTTAAACAATGCTCAAAAAGCTTCAGACAAGGCTTTAGAAAATATTGCCGCAGCTCGAGCTATTAGCGGGGTAGATAGTGCGAATTTGTCGATAGCAGATTCTTTAAGATCTCAATCAAGCACTATAGATCAAGGCATAGCGAATGCTTATGATGCAATCGGTGTTTTACAAATTGCAGATGCAAGTTTGACAAATATTTCACAGAGTGCAGACAGACTTAATGAAATTTCAGTTAGAATGAATAGCGGAGTTTTAAACGAAGCTCAACAAGGAATGCTTAGGGGTGAAGCTACGCGTATTACAGAATCCATCAATGATTCTTTTAATAATGCAACTTATAATGGAAAAAATGTATTTCAAACTATGAATTTCGTTGTGGGAAGTGGCACTGAAACGACAAATTTAAATGCTTTAAATACAAATAATCTTAGTATTGATAATCCAAGTTCTATTTCAAGTTTTATGGATCAACTTGGAAGTTTAAGATCTGAAATTGGTTCAGGCATTAATGCTATCACTTCAAATATTAATTCAAGTGTGCAAAATAGCGTCAATACTAAGGCAGCAGAAAATAATTTGCTTAATAATGATATGGCACAAAATGTTAATGATTTTAACGCAAATTATCTCAAAGAAAATGCTTCAGCCTTTGCGGCAGCACAATCAAATTTAGCTTTACAAACTAAAATTGCTAGTTTATTAAATTAAAAACAAAAGCCCTTTTTTAGGGCTTTTAATTTGTCTTAGAATTTAAAAATCTTTTAAGCATTAAATAGAATGCTTCCTAAACGTATCATATTTGAACCGCATTTTATAGCAAGTTCAAAATCATTGCTCATACCCATAGAGCAAATATTTGCTCCGTATTTTTGCAATTCCTCATAAATTCTGTAAGTTTTTTCAAAGCTTTCTATAATTTTTCTTTGTTCATTGCTGTGTGCTCCCATACTCATCACACCTTGCAATTTTAAATTTTTGCATTCTTCTTGAATTTGCAAATACTCTTCTACAGCTTTTAAAGGCTTAATTCCGCTTTTACTTTGTTCATTTGCGACATTGATTTCAAGTAAGGTTTCAAGTGTGTAAGAAAGTCTTTCATTGACTGCTTTTGCAATTTTAAGCCCATTGCAAGATTGCCACAAAATAGGCTTTTGCTTAATGAGAGCATTGATTTTATTGCTTTGTAAATTTCCTATAAAATGCCATTTTATATTTAAATTCTCATCTTTTAAAGCTTCTTTTTTATCTTTTAAGGCTTGAACCTTATTCTCTCCAAATTCTGTGATTCCTTTATAATAAAAGGCTTTAATGATTTTGTAATCAACATATTTACTTGCAGCAACCAAACGAGTGTTTTTAATCTTTTCAAAGAGTGTTTCTAAATTCATCATCATCCAAATGGTACGCCCGAGGGGATTCGAACCTCTGACCTTTTGAACCGCAATCAAATGCTCTATCCAGCTGAGCTACGGGCGCAAAAACAAACTTAAATTATACATTTTTTTTCTTAAAACAAGGTTATTTTGTGATATAATTAAGATTTTATGATTTTATAAGGATTAAATTTATGTTTAAAATAACTCCAAAAAATGCCTTGCTGTATCTGAAATTTCAAATCAAAAGAACAAAAGCAACCTTACGCAAGTGGCATTTCAAACTTTTTCCCTCAAGCTATTTTAATGAAAACCTCCCTCATCATTATAAATTTATCGTATTTGGGAGGGCAGTGAGCGGAAAACACGCTCTTTTTAGATTCTTGTCTTTATGCGGATTGAAGCAACTTACACTCTATAATGATGACATTTGCTTTTTAAATGAAGTCAAAAAGACCTTAAAAGAATCCCCAAAGACACAAGAAAACTATTTCTTAACCCTTATTATTCATCGCTCTTATAGAAGCATTAAGTGGGATTTTGGGAGGGTCATTCGCAATGCAAATTTACTCATACTGCTTCGCGATCCTATTTCGCGGTGCAAAGGAATGCTCAATCACGGCACACCAAATCGCTCCAAGCTCATTCGTGGCTCTTGTTTTCCCGCTCAATACCTTAACACCCCCCCCCATACTGCTTTAGACAGAAAACGTTATAAGCATAAAAGAGGATATTCTAGCAAGGCTGTGGCCCCAAGCGTAGAAGGATTAAGCTATGTTTTAAGACGTGAGCTTAATTTCACTTATTATTCTAGCATTTTATCTTTTTTAAACCCGCAATATCATATAAACATTCACTATCTTGACGTTAAGGAATTAATGCCAAAAGTCGCCTTTAAAACCATGCAAAACTTAGCAGAGCAATTCAATTTCACTCCGCCAAAAGAGGAGGATAGGGATAAATTTGAACAAGTGATTTGGAATAAGATTAAGGGACACTTGCCCTTTGAACTCATCATCACACCAAAGGACTTTGCAGAACTCAAAGAAAATATAAAAATCACAATCATTGAGAGCCATTACACGCAAGATTATGAGAGGGAACAAAATAGCATTGACATAAAAGATTCTCTTTTAGAGCACACAGCACCGCTCTATGTGGATATATCCCTTATGGTTAAAGACACAGATGTAAAGCTCATTAAAGAATCACAAAATATAATAAAAAGATTGAAAGAATATTTTGCAGAATTCACTCAAGCCCTTAAATATTGGGTTGATTTTAAAGAGCAAAATCAAATCACAGAGGAGCAAGTCTTAGCATATTTTAAAGAAAATAAAGCCTTAAGGGTGAAATTTAAAAAAATGCTTGATAAAGAACTCATTCACATTAAACAAACACGTCCTGACATCGTGGAATCTTGGAAATATTATAAAGAATTTGAAAGGATTTGTGAAGAAGATTTTAATTGATTATTTTAAAATAAAAAATTAAAAATTTAAAACATATCTTAAAAATTATCAGTTTATGAGGTGAATTTTTGAGTAAAGGCTTTTTATTGATATTCTTAAGAGTTAAGCTTTAAAATGATTTTTAATCTTTATTTTATAGTTTTTTTGGTTTTGTATTTTAAATTATACTTGATTTTCATCTTATTTAATTCTTACACTAGGCTCCTCCTTTTTTACAATCCCAAAATACGCAATCAAAACAAAGGATAAATTTTAAGAAATTCTTTGCCTATAAAATTCTTTTTTAAACGCATCAAAGCGATTATTCTTTATAGCTTCTTGCATTTGTTTTGTAAGAGAGAGGTAAAAATGCAGATTATGCAAACTTGCCAGACGAAAAAAGGTGAGTTCTTTTGCTCTAAAAAGATGATGAAGATACCCTCTTGAAAAATTTTTACAAGTATAACAAGAACAAGTTTTATCTATACTCTCATTATCGTTGATGAATTCAGCTTTTTTAATATTAAATTTTCCAAAATTTGTAAAAAAAGTTCCATTTCTTGCATTTCTAGTTGGCATAACACAATCAAACATATCTACACCACGACTCACAGCTTCAACCAAATCTTCAGGAGTTCCAACTCCCATAAGATAACGCGGACGATTTTCATCCATAAAAGGCATTAAATTTTCTATGGTTTCATACATTAAAGCATTTTCCTCTCCAACGCTAAGCCCTCCTATAGCCAAACCATCAAATTCCATTTCATTTAAAGCCAAAGCACAATGTTTTCTATAATGAAAATCCGTCCCCCCTTGTATGATTCCAAAAATATTTTGATTAATTCCTATGCCATTATTTTTGTTTTCTAAATGATAACTTATAGCTTCTTTTGCCCATTTTATAGTCCGTTTAACAGAAAGCTCTATTCTTTTTTTATCAGCAGGTAAGGCGATTAAATCATCAAGTATCATCATAATATCGCTTTTAAAATCATATTGAGCATCCAGCACACTTTGAGGAGTAAAAAAATGCAAACTCCCATCAATATGGCTTTTAAATTCAATTCCATTTTCATTTTGCTTTGAATTTTGACTCAAAGAAAAGGCTTGAAAACCACCGCTATCAGTCAAAAAACTTCTTTTAAAACCGCTAAATTTATGCAAACCACCAAAATTCTTAATCACTGCACACGTAGGTCTTAAATACAAATGATAAGTATTTGCAAGTATGATTTGAGCGTTAAGTTCATCCATCAAATCATTTGCATCAAGGCTTTTAACAGCCCCTAAAGTTCCAACGGGCATAAAAATTGGGGTTAAAAAACTGCTGTGGGCAGTTTTTATCTCGCAAACTCTTGCATTTTGATCTCTATGTTTTATTTTAAAATCCATTTTGGTATAATTCCTTAAAATTTGGAGTAAAATGATGAATAATATTTTAATCATAATCGGCGGTATTTTATCAAAGCATTTCTTAGAAAGGCTTTGTTTGGAGAGGGATTTAGAATATTTTTTTACCATAGTTTATCAAGATGATGAAGATATAAAACTTCATATCAAAAATGAGTATTTAGAATTCCATAAATTTGACTCTACAAGTGTTGCAAGACTTGAATTGCTTATGCAAAAGGCTTATAAACAAGTTTTTATTTATTTGCAAGATAAATTTCAAACGCAAAAAACTTATGAGGCTTTACGTTCCTTAGATACAAAATTAGAAATTAATATTATGGATTTTTGGGGACTTAGCATCAATGATGAGCTTTGCAATCTTATTGATGCAAGAGCAACCTTAAGCCACAGATTTTTAAGTTTTTTGCCTAATATCGCTCTTACCGCACAATACATAGGGCTTGGAGTGGGCGAGGTGATGGAGGTTAAAATTCCTATAGGTTCGATTTTTGCTTACAGACATATTAGTTCTATCCATCAAAAAAGATGGCGTATTGTTTTAATCTATAGAAATTCAAAAATCAATTTTGCTAAACCTTCTTTTATTTTACAGCCTAATGATAGCATTTTAATTGTCGGCGATCCTGTTGTTCTTAGAAGTGTTTTTCATAATATCAAAGCAAGTGTTGGACAATTTCCTGTGCCTTTTGGAAGCAATATTTTCACCTTAATCGATATGAAAAATATGAGTGAAAAGGTGCAAAATAATCTTATAGAAACGAGTTTAACTTTGGTGCAAAGGACTAATGCTAAGAAATTTTTTATTAGAATCATTAATCCTCAATTGAATCAAATTTATACAAAACTTAAAAATTTATCGTATGAAAATGAAAATATATTTTTTGATTTTTTCAATACAAATTTTAAAAATTTTCAATCCTTTTTAGAAAACAACGATATAGGTTTGTTTATAACCGATACTAAACATTTTGAGAGAGAGAAAAAGAATTTTTTTGAACTTAAGATTCCTATTTTAAAAATCGGAGAGATTGATTTTAAAGATTTAAAAGAATCTGTGATTTTAAGTGATGATGAAAGTGAGCTTGAGAATCAAGCTAATGTTATTGTTGATTTAAGTAAGCAGCTTCAATTCAATGTTACTCTGTATCATTATAATCCTCATTCTAAAAACACAGCGGATATGCAAGAATATTTTGAGAGTTTGTCAAAACTTTATGATAAAAATATTCAAATCATTGATAAAAACGATCATAATCCTATATTAAATTTACAATACAGAGAAGATTTACTTCAATTCATAAGTTTTAATCAAGAGCTTTTAAATGGGATATTAAGCAGAAGTTTGAGCGTAAATTTAAACAGACATTATCATAAAATGAAAAAAAATTACCAACTTTTTATACCAATGAGTTAAAATATTGATAAAATAACTTTTTATAAAGAAGAAAAAATGCAGATACAAGTGAATTTAAAAGATAATCCTTACAAAGTCTTTGTCGATGAGCCTTATTTTTTAGAATTAAACACTAAGGTAGCCCTTCTTAGCAATCCAAAAATTTTAGGCTTACACCTTAATTCTTTGCTTAAAAGGATAAAATGCGAGGAGCTTTTCATCATCAGCGTCAAGGATGGAGAAGAGTATAAAAATTTAGCAAGCATTGAGGAAATTTTAAACCAAATGTTTAATTCCAAACTTGATAGAAAAAGTTTGCTTATCAGTTTTGGAGGCGGAGTGATTTCGGATATGGGAGGATTTGCGGCAAGCATTTATCAAAGAGGCATTGATTTTATTAATATTCCTACGACTCTTTTAGCCTGTGTTGATGCTGCTGTGGGTGGAAAAACAGGAGTGAATAATCATTTTGGTAAAAATCTCATCGGCTCATTTTATCAACCTAAGGCTGTGTATTGTCAAAGTGAATTTTTAAGAACTTTAAATGAAAGGGAGTTAAAGGCGGGTTTGGCTGAATTTATCAAAATGGCTATAATGTTTGATGAAAATTTGCTTGA
This sequence comes from Campylobacter cuniculorum DSM 23162 = LMG 24588, assembly GCF_002104335.1. Lineage (NCBI taxonomy): Bacteria > Pseudomonadati > Campylobacterota > Epsilonproteobacteria > Campylobacterales > Campylobacteraceae > Campylobacter > Campylobacter cuniculorum. The sequence continues at coordinate 940,320 of NZ_CP020867.1, forward strand.
TTTTATTGAAAATATTGATGAAACAACCTTTTTAAATGCAAATTGCAAAGATGAAATTTTCACTCAAATCATCTCAAAAAGTGTCGCATTAAAAGCAAGAGTTGTTGAAAATGATGAAAAAGAAGCAGGACTTAGAATGCTTTTAAATTACGGACACACCTTTGCTCATATCATAGAAAATCAAACCAAATATAAAATTTATTTACACGGAGAGGCTGTGGCGATTGGAATGAATATGGCAAATTCTTTGGCTTTAAATTTAGGGCTTATCGATGAAAAAGAATGCAAAAGGGTGGAAAATATTTTAAAAAAATTTAAACTTCCTACAACTTATAAAATCAAAAATTTAAATGAATTTTACGAGGCTTTCTTTTTGGATAAAAAAACACATCATCAAAAGATTAATTTTATTTTACCGCATAAGCTTGGTCAAGGCATTATCAAAAACGATATAAGCAAAGATATGATTTTAAAAAGTTTAGGACAATTTCAATGAAGAAAATTTTATTTTTGATTTCATTTTATATTTATGCTTTTGCGAGTAATGATATAGCACAAATAAGACAAACAATTGAAAATCTTGACACAATTATCAATGCAAGTGTTTGGAATGTGCGTTATGACAATTTTATTAAATACGAACATATAAATGATGAACTCATTTTACTTAATTTAGAGCTTAAAAAGAATTTAAGTCCAAATCAAAAAGAAGAAATTACGAGAAAAATTGCAACCTTACAAGAACAACTTAATCTCTTAAAAGATTATAAGGATATTAATTTCATCCAAAGTCTTAGTGCTCCTGAAACCATAGAAATTTTGCCAAAACTTACAAATCCTTTGGCGATTATTGAGGGTTTTTCTCACATTAAAAAATTAACAAATGAAAAAGAAGAATATGTTTTTAAATACAATGATTTTAAAAATTTAGTTGAAAAAATCCGTGAAAAAAATTCTATGCTTAAAGAGCTTGTTACCCTTGAACCTAATAAAAATAATACAGAAGCTTTAAAGCTTTCAGATAAAAAGCTTGATGAATTTGAGCAAGCTTTGCAATTTGCTTCTGTATCCTTTTCGGTCTATGAAAAAAAGGTCGATGAGGAAATCACTCGAGTCAATGTCGAAATTAAAGTGCAAAGTATAAGAGCTGCTAATATACTCATCACTATCATTTTTGTGATTGTTGTTTCTTTTTTACTTAAATTTATAGCAAGAAAATATATTAAAGATAATGAGCGTTATTATACTGCAACGAAGATTATTAATTTCATTAATATCAATCTGATTTTTTTAATTTTACTTTTTGCTTATATTGAAAACATCACTTATTTGGTTACAATCTTAGGTTTTGCTTCTGCAGGTTTGGCTATCGCAATGAAAGATATGTTTATGTCTATGCTTGGTTGGTGTGTGATTGTATTTGGCGGGAGTTTTCGCGTTGGAGATAGGATTAAAGTCATACAAAATGATTTAACCTATGTCGGAGATATTATCGATATTTCTTTTCTTAGAATTACAATTTATGAAGACATTACTTGGGAAAGTTATATAAAAAATCGTCGCAGCGGACGCATTATTTTTATCCCAAATAATTATGTTTTTACTCATTTAATTGCAAATTATACTCATCATGGAATGAAAACGGTCTTAGATGGTATTGATATTACTATAACCTTTGATTCTAATCTTGAAAAAGCAGGAAAGATTGTCGAAAAAATCGTTATTCAACACGCTAAAGGTTACACAGAATTAACCAAAAAAACTATGCTAAAACTTCAAGATGAATACAGCATTAAAAATCCTAAAGTTGAACCGCGATTTTTTATGTTTTTTGAAAATTGGGGCATGAGAATTTCAGCGTGGTATATGACAAATTCTTACGCGGCTTTATCTTTAAGAAGTGCTATAAGTAAAGAAATTATCAAAGAATTTAATAAGCATGAAGATATAAAAATCGCATATCCTAGTCAAAATCTTTATTTAGGAAAAAACACTCCTACAAATTTTAAAGAAGGAGAAATGTTTTGAAAGAAAGGATTTTTTTTAAAACCTTTGGTTGTCGGACGAACATTTATGATACTGAACTTTTAAAATCTTATGTGAAAGATTATGAGATTGTTGATGATGAAAATTTAGCTCATATTGTTGTGATTAATTCTTGCACGGTAACAAATGGAGCTGATTATGATGTTAAAACTTATATCAATAGTCTGCAAAAAAAGGGGATTAAAATTATATTAACAGGTTGCGGTGTAGCAAGTAGAGGCAAAGAGCTTTTAGATAAAAATAAAATTTTTGGAGTTTTAGGAGGTTCTCATAAAGATAAAATCAATGATTTTCTAAAAATGCAAAAAAGTTTTTATGAATTAGGGAATTTAAATTTCATCGATGAAAATAGAGTTGAAAAATATAAAAATCACACAAAGGCTTTTGTGAAGATTCAAGAAGGCTGTGATTTTGCCTGCAGTTATTGTATTATCCCTAGTGTGAGAGGAAAATCAAGAAGTGTCAAAGAAGAAAATTTACTCAATCAAGTCAAAACTTTAGTGCAAAATGGCTTCAGTGAATTTGTTTTAACAGGCACAAATATAGGAAGTTATGGCTTAAAAGAAGGCACAAGCTTAGGCAAACTTCTGCAAAAAATGGGACAGATTTCTGGGGTTAAACGTATAAGACTTGGGAGTTTAGAGCCCTCTCAACTCGATGAGAGTTTTTTTGAAATTTTGGATGAAAATTGGCTTGAAAGGCATTTACACATTGCTTTGCAACATACAAGCGAAAAAATGCTCCGTATTATGCGTCGTAAAAATCGCACCGATAAAGATTTAGAACTTTTTAATATCCTTGAAAATAAAGGTTTTGCTTTGGGGACTGATTTTATTGTGGGGCATCCGGGCGAAGAAGAGGAGCTTTGGAATGAAGCTTTAGAAAATTTTAAGAATTTTAAACTCACTCATTTACATGCCTTTGTTTTTAGTCCAAGAGAAAATACGCATTCTGCGACACTTGAACGAAAAGTTAATCCTATTTTAGCAAAAGAAAGGCTTCAAATTTTAAAAGCCATTGTGGAGAAAAATAATTATGAATTTAGAAAAAAGCAAAATGTTAAACTTGAAATTCTTGTTGAAAATTTAAAAAACGGGGTTTATGAGGGTTATGATCAATTTTTTAATAAGATTAAAATTATCAGTCAAAAAAATCTTGCAAGACAATGGATAAGTCTTGATAAATATGAGGTCAAAGACAAATTTAATCAAGCCATTTTATAAGGAATCATAGTGAAAAATAAAAAAATTATACTCATCTCTTTTGTGATTTTGTGTTTGCTTTTTGGAATTTTATATTTTAAAAATGAGCCAAAATTTATTGATAAAGACTTATATGAAGGCTTACTTAAGCAAAATCTCATACAAAAAGCTGTGATAGAAGAGGATAAAATTCTACTCAAAGCTGCGGGTGAAAATTATGCGATTATCAAGGAAGGCGTGGATTTAAAGGAGCTTTTAACTAAGGTGCCTGTTGAGATTAAACGTGATAATAGTCTGTGGATTTTCTTTATTTTAATGGTATTTTTACTGACTTTATTTTTATCTTTGATTTATTTTAATCGCAAAAAACAACTTGAGAAATTTCCTATTTCTAAAAATCCTACCCCGCAAAATTCGAATTTAGAGTACTCAAATATCAAACCTGTTATTTCAAATATTAATTTTAATGATGTTGCAGGTGTTGATGAAGTTAAGTTAGAATTAAGCGAACTTGTTGATTTTTTAAAAAATCCCAAAAAATATAAAGAATTTGGTGTAAAAATGCCAAAAGGTGTTTTAATGATAGGACCGCCCGGGGTGGGTAAGACCTTGATTGCAAAGGCTGTTGCAGGCGAAGCGGGTGTGCCATTTTTTTATCAAAGCGGTTCGAGTTTCGTTGAAATTTATGTAGGAATGGGAGCTAAACGCGTGAGAGAACTTTTTTCAAAGGCTAAAATGATGGCTCCAAGCATTGTTTTTATTGATGAAATTGATGCTGTGGGTAAAGCAAGAGGTGAGCTTTCTAATGTTGAAAGAGATAGCACACTCAATCAGCTTTTAACCCAAATGGATGGCTTTGAGGATAATAGCGGTGTTATAGTTATCGCTGCTACAAATAAAATCGAGCTTATTGATTCTGCACTTTTAAGGTCGGGTAGATTTGACAGACGCATTTTTTTATCTTTACCGGATTTTAAAGACAGATTTAAGATTTTAGAAATTTACATGAAAAACAAAAAAAACAATGTCAATTTAAGTAAAATTGCTAAAGTCAGTGTCGGTTTTAGCGGTGCAGGACTTGAAACTTTAGTTAATGAAGCAGCCATCAATGCTTTGCGCAGGAATTCAAATTTGGTTGAAGAGAATGATTTTTACGCCGTGTTGAGTAAGGTGCTTTTAGGAAAAAAGAAAATTTTAAGTTTTAATGAAAATGAGAAAAAAATTCAGGCTATTTATCAAGCAGCAAAGGCTTTGAGTGCCTATTATTTTGATATAGGTTTTGAAAAAATTACTTTGATTGAAGATCGTTTTAAAGAATATGAACACAATATCAAATCCAAATCAGAATTAGTCAATAAAATCAAGGTTTATTTAGCGGGTTCAAGTGCGATGAAACTCATTTACAACGAGACTTATACAAATTCGCAAAGTGATTTTCTTAAGATTAAAGAATTGCTTGAATTTATGTTGAGTTTTGGGATGGCAGAAGAGCTTAATTTAGAAGAACAAAAGAAGGAATTAAACGAATTTCTAAGTCCTATGAAGGATAAAATTTTAAAACTTGCAGACATTTTACTTGAAAAAGAACGTTTGGATTATGAAGATGTTAAAGAGCTGTTTCAAATTTAAGCAAAAATATGATAGAATCCAAGGTTATCATTAAAATTAAATTGAGATATTAAAAGGTAAAAATGAAGAATGTAGTCTGTCTTGGTCACTCAAGTGAGCTTAGAGAAACTAAAGAATTTATCAAAGGAGTTTTAAAAATACCAGAAGTAAAAATTTCTTTATTTGTAACACCGCATTCTAAAGAAATTAAAAAAGAATTTCAAGATAAGATAGATTTTATTTTACCTCCAGTATTTAAAAATGATGAATTTGAATCAATTTATAATAATAACTATAATTTAACTTATGAACAAATTGAATCTTTTCGTGCCACTCAACTCAAGGTGGAACATTATTTTCATAGATATCAAATCAATAGAGGATTAGCGAGTTATAGGTATTTTGTAGCCCTTGGTTTTTGGCTTAATTTTTTTGAAAAAAATGATATAAAGCTGGTATTTTCTACAGAAATAGAACATGGTAGGCTTTTTGATAGCATTGCACTTGATGTTGCAAAAAGTAAAAAGATAGCTATTTATAACATAAATTTAATTTCTGGCAATAAAAACGACACACTCTACACTTTAAATTCTTACAATGATGTTAAAGAAAATTTTTTAAACATTAAAGAGATAAAAGAATATGAAAATGGGGGGGGGATTAGTGATTATATAAAAACTCTTGCTAAGGATAAGGCAAATTATCAAGCAGGAATGAAAACCCCTTTTCGATACTTTTTTGACACACAAATAAAAACCCTCTCAAGAATCCTAATACATTCACTCTCAACCCATAAAATTCAATATCTTTATGAATGCAGAAAAAATCAGTTCTTAAGAGTTCCAAAATTTGAAATCGCCAAACAAGCTCGTTTTATAAAGAAACTTAAGAAATTATATGATTATTTATCCGTAAAGCCAAATTTTAATGAGGATAAAAAAATCATTTATTATTCTTTGCATATGGAACCAGAGGCTTCTATCATACCAAGAGCTGTTTTAAATTCTCAACTTTTTATTATAAAAATGTTATCTCATGCTCTTCCAAAAGATTATGTGATTTATGTTAAAGAGCATCCGGATCAATTTTTTATTTATGAAAACAATAAAGGTTTTCTTTGCAATATCAACCATTATAGAGATTTAAGTTTTTATTGGCAACTTAAGCAAATTCCAAATGTCAAAATCATTGATATAAACACTTCATCTTTGCAACTTGTTAAAAATTCAAAGGCTGTTTCTACTATAGCGGGCACTGTGTTGTTAGAAGCTGTTTTGCTTAAAAAACCTATTTTAATTTTTGGTAAAAATTTAAGTGTTTTGGAATTATTAAAAGAATCATTTACAATTTGCTCACAAAATGAGGTGAATTTTGCTTTAGAAAAAATAAAACAAGGTTTTAATCCCGAATACAAAGACTTAAATCAAATCTTAGATGAATATTGTTTTACAAAAAGCGATTTAACTCAAAATAAAAAATTTTTATTAAATATATTTAAATATTGTCTTAAAATTTAAATTGAAACAAAAATATCAATCATAATTTTTAAATGTCTTTGAATAAATTTTTTAGCTTAAAAAGCTCAATGAATTTTTATAAAAATATTTCTTAAATTTGTTAGGAGGTGGGATTATTTTATAGGGTATAATTTTAAAATTATTAATCTTTTATAGGGACAATTAAGCATTATTAGCAAAATTAAAATTACAAAATTTCATAACTTATCAAAAAAATCAAAATTTAAATTTTAACAAGCATTAAAAACAAGAATGCAAAAATAAATATTGCATTAAAACCAATCTTTAAAATCTTTTAAACGTATAGCAAAAGAAAATCAAGTCCTATCACTTATTTTGCCTAAATGGTAAGCAAAATAAATGTGGTTATTATTTTTATTTTGTAAGAAACAAAAATAATTTTTACAATATTTTAATGTATCAATACAAGACTTAAAAGATTAATTTTTGAATTTGTTTTTTAAATGAAAAGATTGACAAAGTTGATTGAAATGATAAAGTAAAGATTTAAAAAAATAACTCATTCTTGATTGAGAATTTTAAGGGCAAGATTTAAAGAATCTTCTATGGTTTCTCCGTGTGTTTTATCTTTTAAAAGAGTGAATTTAAAAGGGCAATTTTTTAATGTGTTTAAGAGTTTTTCCATGTCTTTATCTAAATTCACTCCTGTCTTTTTTTCTAAAGAACCCTTTGTTATGAATATATAAGAATTGCAAGAATTGATTTTATGATACTCTAAACCACGCCATAAACTTGGAGAGGCTATAAAATAATGGCTGAAATCATCTTGTTTTTCAAAAAACACATACAAGCCAAATAAAGCTCCAAAAGAATGTCCAAAAAAGGCTTTAAATGATGCATTTATAGGGTATTGCTCGTTTAATAAAGAAAAAATTTCATTGTGTAAAAAATTTAAAAATTCTTTTGCTCCTCCGCCCTTTCCTTCTCTTTGAATGGGTGTGTAATCCCTTGTCCTTTGTGCTGTATCGTAAGCTAAATTTGTGTTATGAGCTATACCTACTATCATCAAATCAAAACTAAAATGATTCTTAGCATAAAGATTTAAAGCCATAGGAAAATGGACATTTGCATCCAAAACAAAAAGCATTTTGTAGAATTTAGCCTTGTTTTTTGTTTGTGCTATGAAGAGTTTGTAAGATTTGTTATCAAAATGCACATTCTTTTCTTTGATGGAAAAAATTTCTTTTGCTTCTTTAGAAATGATTGGGAGTTCTTGTTTGGGTTGTGCAAAAAGCAAAAGAGGGAAAGAAAGTAATAAAATTTTAATCATCGAATTCTTGATGTAAAATCGTTCCATTAAAATCTATGATAACTTTTAAGCCGTTGTTAAGTTGTATTTTATAATAATTAATCTTTTTTTTAATCTCTAGCATTGTGGCATTGGGATAGTTATTTTTGATAATATCAGCCAAAATCGGAGGCAGGATATTAAAATTTAGAGGATTAAATTTAGACTCTATCTCTCTCCAAGAGCCGTCCATATCAAACTCAAGTTCAGTGCCATCACTAAGATACACTTCGTAATTATTTTTATCTACTTGCACAATTCCAATTTGAGCATTGAAATTCTTTTGCAAAAATTCTTTAGCATTAGGAGGCAAAGATTCGGGAGAAATGATAAAATCCGCAAACAATACACACAATAAAATCAAAGTTAAAAATATAAATTTCAAAGTCTTATCCATTAAAAAAATAATCTCTAAAAATTATTTAATCATTTTTATGTGAATTTTATGTGAATTTTACGACAATTATCTTAAAATTTTTTATAAAAGGTTGATTTTGGTTACATTTTTTTTAATTTTTATTAATGTTTTAGTTTATTTTCTCGTGCAAAATGATAAAATTTATATCATATTAGGGCTGAATATCTTATTTTTTAAAGCGGGATATTTTTGGCAAATTTTAAGTTCTATGTTTATGCACGCGAATATAACGCATTTGGTTTTAAATATGCTGGTTTTATTTCAATTTGGCAGAATTTTAGAAAATTTTTTAGGAGCTTTAAAATTTTCTTTGCTCTATTTTGTAGGAGGTTTGCTTTGTTCTTTATTGAGTGCTTTTTATGTGTTTTTTGCGTTTGATTTTTTGAATCAAAACATCAATATTGTTGGTGCAAGTGGAGCGATTTGCGTTTTAATGGGATTTTATGCCTATAGGGATAAAAGTGCGACAAAAGGATTGATTGTAGCGATTTTGCTGATGAGTTTTGTTCCTTTATTTATGGGTATCAATATAGCTTGGTATGCCCATATTTTTGGTTTTATTTGTGGTTATATTTTAGCAAAATTAAGGAGGGTTATATGAAAAAAATTTATTTAATAAGACATGCAAAAGCAGAAAAAGATGAAATTAAGAGTGATTTTGAAAGAAAACTCAATCATACAGGCAAAGAAGACTTAAAAAGACTTTTTTTAAGATTGCAAAATTATGAAATCAATCCTGATATGATTTTTTCTTCTCCAGCCAAACGCACAGCAAAAACAGCAAAAAAACTTGCAAAATTTTATCATTTTAATCGAGGAAAAATTACTTATATTAATTCACTTTATACAGCAAATGCAGAGCAAATTTATGATTTGATTAAGGATATGAGTCGAGCTTTTAATGAAATTTTCATTGTAGGGCATAATCCTGCACTTAAAGAACTCGGTGAATTGTTAAGCACCTTATGTTTAGATTCTTTTCCTACTTCTTCTGTGCTTTGTTTGGAATTTGATATTAATGATTTCACTCAACTTAAAACTCATAGCGGAAAACTTATATTTTTCGAGCATATTAGAGCCTTAAAAAGTGAAAAAATGGGCAATGATACACAAGAAAATATCAATCAAGGTTGATGATAAAATCAACCTTCGATATAATTTTTAAGCTTTCTTCCTACCTTAGGGTGTTTGAGTTTTTTTATCGCAGAACTTTCAATTTGTCTGACTCTTTCCCTTGTAACATTGAGTTCTTTACCTATTTCTTCTAAGGTTCTATCACTCTCATCATCTAACAATCCAAAACGCATACGAATCACGGCTCTTTCTCTATCATTAAGCTGGTCTAAAACTTCGTCAATCTGCTCTTTTAAATCGTCTTTAAGGATGTGTTCCATAGGAGAAAGCGAATTTCTATCCTCTACAAAATCTCCAAATTTACCATCATCTTCACTTCCTATAGGAGCTTCAAGAGAAACAGGTTCTTTTGTAATCTTAATCACCTGTTTGACTTTATCTATGGTTAAATTCACTTCTTTAGCGATGATATTCACATCAGGTTCTTTGCCATTTTTTTGCAAATGCTCTCTAATGATTTTATTGATTTGATTGATGGTTTCTATCATATGAATCGGAATACGTATTGTTCTTGCTTGGTCTGCAATGGCTCTTGAAATTGCTTGACGAATCCACCAAGTCGCATAGGTTGAAAATTTATAACCTCTCTTATACTCAAATTTATCAACAGCTTTCATGAGCCCTATATTTCCTTCTTGAATGAGGTCTAAAAATGGCAAACCGCGATTTGTATAACGTTTGGCTATACTTACAACAAGACGTAAATTTGATTTTGCCATTCTGGCCTTAGCTTCATCAGAAATTTTTTTACCTCTTTTAATCTGTTCTAAAATTTCTTTTAAGCGATTTTTTTCCAAATCAAAACTTTTTTCACTCGCTTCTTTTGTTTGAAAGAGTTTTTTAATCTCCATATAAGTGCTAACCATAGTTGTTTCTAATGCTTTTTCAGCAATTTCTTCTTTGCTAAGCTTTGTGATATCTTTAAGGATGTTAGCATGGCGCATTTTTAACTCATCGGAAAACATCGGCAAACGATATTCAAGTCTTTTAAGCTCTTTATCAAATTCCTCATCACTTTTAAGTGCTGTTTCTATGGATTTTACAATTTCTGAAATAAGTTTAGAAGTGGGTCCAAGATCCATTAATTTTTCTTTAAGTATATTTTTTTTAAAGGCTATGCTAAGTTTATCTAAAAGAGCGTTGCCACTTTCTTTGTCCTTTGTAACCTTAAGCCAATCTCTCTTTGCTTTTTCTAAGGCTTTAAATTTTTCAATGACTTTTAAGGCTCTTTCATCTTCTTTTTTGTTGTTTTTTTTAGCTTTTAAATTATCTTCTTCAAGCTCCATATCTAACAAATCATCTTCATTTTCATCGGCGTCATCTAAATCTATATCATCGAGTTTTTCTTCATTTTTTTCTTCATCATCAAAACTTTTAAAAAGCTCCTTAACCCTTCTTTCACGATTAAGCAAAGGCTCTTTATAATCTAAAATAAAATCAATCAAATAAGGCACAGAACAAAAAGCATCGATAATAATATCTTCACCTAACTCAATTTTTTTGGAAATTTCTATCTCTTCATCTTTATTCAGCAAAGAAATTTGCCCCATCTCTCTTAAATACATACGCACAGGAGAATCCGAACGACTCCATTCAAGCAAATCATTTTCATTTGCCAAATCAAATTCATTTTCTAAGCTTATATCTTGGAGTTTTTGCTTTTCTTCTTGCAATCTCTTTGCATCTTCTATATTTTGTTTTTGTGCAATTTCAGCAGCAGAAAAAAGCTGAACTTTGTATTTTTTTGCTAAAGATTCTATTTTTTTTGCATTGCTTAAATTAGGTTGTTTGGTAAAATATTTGACTAATTTTTCATAAGTGAGATAATCTTTAGCATTTTCTTTAAATAATTCTTCTAGTTCTATGTATGGATTTTTAGCACTCATTCAAATTCCTTTTATTTTTTTAGCTCGGTCGCTGATTTTATCCAAAATTTACTTAATTTTTGTATAATCGGCTTATGAAAATTAAATTTTAAAAAATTGGAACACTCTTTGCTTTAAAGTTTGTAAATTTTATATTTTAGCAGGTGAAAAATGCAAAATGGGTATTATCAAGCAACCGGCGGTATGGTAACTCAATTTAACAAACTTGATGTTATCACAAACAATCTTGCAAATATCAATACAAGTGGATACAAAAGAGATGACGTTGTGATTGCAGATTTTAAAAGGATTTTTAAAGAAACTCAAGACGAGCTTCCTATAGAAAATCACACAAGAGATGCTTCGCGTTTTGTTAATACTACAATTGATAGAGTTCCACAAATAAGTCAAGAATACACAGATTTTACCGCAGGTTCAATGAAAGCAACGAGCAATCCTTTGGATTTGGCTATGGTCAGAGAGGATACTTTTTACCTTGTTCAAACTAAAGATGGAGAGCTTAGACTCACTAAAGATGGAAATTTCCAGCTTGATGATGAGGGCTATTTAGTCAATAAGCAAGGCTACAAGGTTTTAAATAGCAATTATTTTGACAATCCCGAAAATGCAAGCATTAGAATCGACAATGGTGCTTTACAAATCAATGTAGATAAAAATGGCATTATTTCAGTTGATGGTGTGGATAATGCGAGATTATTTATTGCACAAGTTGATGATATAAGGGCTTTGCAAAAAGAGGGAGATAATGTCTATAAAATTGACAATTTAACAAGAATTAGAGATTTAGAGAATTCAAATTCAGTCAGACAAGGTTTTTCTCAAGGCTCAAATGTTAATCCCGTAACCGAAATGGTAGGATTGATTGAAGCTAACAGAATGGTTGAAATGTATCAAAAAGTTATGAATGCTCATATGGATGATTTAAACCAAGAAGCAATCAATAAACTTGCAAGTGTTCGATAAAAATTAAAGGATAAATTATGATAAGATCGCTCCATACTGCTGCTACAGGAATGATAGCACAGCAAACACAAATTGATGTAACCTCGCACAATATTGCTAATGTCAATACAGTCGGGTATAAGAAAAATCGTGCAGAATTTGCGGATTTGATGTATCAAGTCATGAAATATGCTGGAACTTCTACTTCGGCGACCACTCTTTCTCCTTCTGGGATAGAAGTGGGTTTAGGTGCACGTCCAACAGCTGTAACAAAAATTTTTACTTCAGGTAATTTTAAATCAACAAGCACAGAGAGCTTTGATATGGCAATTACAGGAAATGGTTTTTTCCAAATTCAGCTTCCTGATGGAACAACAGCTTATACAAGAAATGGTTTATTCACTAAGGATAATGAAGGAAATATCGTTAATTCAGACGGATACAGACTCTTACCTGAAATGACCGTGCCTGAAGGAGCAATAAATATAAGCGTAGGCACAGATGGAACTGTTTCGGTTATGCTTGCAGGAGAACAAGAAGAAACACAGATAGGGCAAATTGAGCTTGTGCAATTTATCAATCCAGCTGGACTTCATTCTATGGGCGATAATCTTTATTTAGAAACCGGAGCGAGTGGGGCTCCTGTTGCAGGCATAGCCGGACAAGATGGATTAGGGCAAATAAGACACGGCTTTGTGGAACTTAGCAATGTGCAACTTGTAGAAGAAATGACCGATTTAATCACAGGACAAAGAGCCTATGAAGCAGGCTCAAAAGCCATTACTACAAGTGATGATATGTTAGCGATAGTCAATGGACTTAAGAGATAAATACTTCAAAATTAATAAAATTTAGTTTTAGATAATATTAACTTGTCTTTTGATTAAAAAGACAAGTTATAAAATTATATAAACTTAAAAAATAAATGATTTAAGTATCATAAGGTCAAAACAAACAAATTTTATTTTTCAATATGGAATTTAACTTTAAAACGATAAAAACCAAAGGGATTTTGTAAATTATTTTAACTCTTTTATTGTTTTCATTATATTATAAATTGTAATAGAGCAAGTCCTAGAAAACTTAATAAAATTCGTTTTTATTGTAAAAAACAATAAGCGTTAAATTTCACAATACAGATACAAACCGATTTTAAAATATAAGCTCATAAAAATATAAAAATTTTTGAAAATTCACAATTTTACTTTTTTATTGATGCAATTGATACATAAAAAAATATTTTTAAATTCTCAATAAAAATTAATTGCAAAAAAATCATTAAAAATTTAAGCCAAAAACAACATAAATAAATTAATTTTTAGTTTAAATTATATTAATAAATTTATTTTATTTATAATTTGAAAAAATAAGATATAAAAAGCCCTTAAAATATTGCTTTAAAAATATTTTAATTTTCAATAAATTAAGATTTTATTTATTATTTAGATACTATAATATTAGAGTTTTACTAAAAATACTTTAGGAGGATTAAAGTTATGAATAGAAGGGATTTTATTAAAAATACCGCTATTGCAAGTGCTGCAAGTGTTGCAGGACTTAGTGTGCCTAGTTTTGCCGCCGGTGAAGAAGAATGGCGTTGGGATAAAGCTGTTTGTAGATTTTGCGGAACAGGCTGTGGGATTATGGTTGCAAGAAAAGATGGAAAAATCGTTGCAGTCAAAGGAGATCCAGCAGCTCCGGTCAATCGCGGTTTAAATTGTATCAAAGGATATTTTAATGCTAAGATTATGTATGGAGAAGATCGCATTACAATGCCTTTGCTTCGTGTAAATGAAAAGGGAGAATTTGATAAAAAAGGAAAATTTAAACAAGTTTCTTGGCAAAGAGCTTTCGATGAAATGGAAAAACAATTTAAAAGAGTTTATAATGAGCTTGGAGTTACAGGCATAGGTGTTTTTGGAAGTGGGCAATACACCATTCCAGAGGGTTATGCTGCTGTTAAACTCATTAAAGGCGGATTTAGGTCTAATAATATAGACCCAAATGCAAGACATTGTATGGCTTCTGCTGTCGTGGGATTTTATCAAACCTTTGGAGTTGATGAACCTGCAGGCTGTTATGATGATATAGAGCTTACAGATACGATTATCACTTGGGGAGCAAATATGGCTGAAATGCACCCTATACTTTGGTCAAGAGTGAGCGATAGAAAGCTTAACAATCTTGATAAAGTTAAGATTGTGAATTTAAGCACTTATTCAAACAGAACTTCAAACATTGCTGATTTGGAAATTATTTTTAAACCAAGCACAGATTTGGCGATTTGGAATTATATCGCTAGAGAAATTGTCTATAATCACCCTCAAGCTATGGATAAAAAATTTGTTGATAAACATTGTATTTTTGCCACAGGTTTTGCAGATATTGGTTATGGTATGAGAGCTAATCCAAATCATCCTAAATTTTCAGAGAGCGAAAAAGATACAGTAATGAAACAAAAAGTGATTACTATCGATGATGATGAAGCTGTGTCTTTGGGTTATTTAGGTGTAAAAGTAGGGGATAAATTTGAAATGAAACATAGTGATGTTTCGGACGCACACTGGGAAATTAGCTTTGAAGATTTCAAAAAAGCTTTAGCTCCTTATACTCTTGATTATGTTGCAAAAGTCGCAAAAGGCGATGATAATGAAAGTCTTGATGAATTTAAAAGAAAATTGCAAGAACTTGCAAAACTCTATATAGAAAAAAATCGCAAAGTGGTAAGCTTTTGGACTATGGGCTTTAATCAACACACTCGCGGAAGTTGGGTGAATGAACAAGCTTATATGGTGCATCTTTTACTTGGAAAACAATCTAAACCGGGTAATGGAGCTTTCTCTCTTACAGGACAACCAAGTGCTTGTGGAACAGCAAGAGAAGTGGGAACTTTCTCGCATCGTTTGCCTGCAGATATGCTTGTAGCAAATCCAAAACACAGAGAAATTACAGAAAAAGTTTGGAAACTTCCTTCAAAAACACTCAATCCAAAACCGGGTTCTCCTTATCTAAAAATTATGAGAGATTTAGAAGATGGAGTGATTAAATTCATTTGGGTTCAAGTTAATAATCCTTGGCATAATACTGCTAATGCAAACCATTGGATTAAAGCAGCAAGGGAAATGGATAATTTTATCGTAGTGAGCGATCCTTATCCGGGAATTTCAGCCAAAGTAGGGGATTTAATTCTTCCAACTGCTATGATTTATGAAAAATGGGGTGCTTATGGTAATGCAGAAAGACGCACTCAACATTGGAAACAACAAGTCTTACCTGTGGGACAAGCCATGAGTGATACTTGGCAGATGATGGAATTTGCAAAACGTTTTAAACTTAAAGAGGTATGGAAAGAATCAAAAGTCGATGATAAACTCACTTTACCAAATGTATTAGAAGAAGCCAAAGCTATGGGATATAGCGAAGATGATACCCTTTATGATGTGCTTTTTGCTAATGCAGATGCAAAAAAATTCAGTGCTAACGACCCGATTATAGGAGATTTTGACAATACTGAAGTTAAAGGCGATGAAAGAGCTGTTATAGGAAGTGATGGTAAGGAATTTAAAGGATATGGCTTTTTTGTTCAAAAATATCTTTGGGAAGAATACCGCAAATTTGGTGTGGGCGAAGGACATGATTTAGCAGACTTTGATACTTATCATCAAGTTAGAGGCTTAAGATGGCCTGTGGTAAATGGTAAAGAAACGCAATGGCGCTTTAACACTCAATTTGACTATTACGCAAAAAAAGCAGCTCCAAATTCGGATTTTGCTTTCTATGGAAAATTACTCAAAGCTGTTAAAAGAGGCGATTTGACAAAGCCTACAACAGAAGAAACTTATCCTTTGCCAAATAAAGCTAAAATCTTCTTTAGACCATTTATGAAAGCTCCTGAAACTCCGAGTAAAGAATATCCATTCTGGCTTTGCACAGGAAGAATTTTAGAGCATTGGCATAGTGGAACTATGACTATGCGTGTGCCTGAACTTTATAGAGCTGCACCGGAAGCTTTATGTTATATGCATGAAGATGATTGTGCTAAACTTTCTTTAAAACAAGGTGATGTGATTTGGATAGAATCGCGTCGTGGCAAGGTAAAAGCAAGAATTGATATGCGTGGAAGAAATAAACCACCTGTGGGGCTTGTTTATGTGCCTTGGTTTGACGAAAATGTTTTTATTAATAAAGTTTGTTTAGATGCAACTTGTCCTCTTTCGGGCGAAACTGATTTTAAAAAATGTGCAGTTAAAATTACAAAGGCTTAAAATTCTATGAGTGATAGAAGAAAATTTTTTAATACTGCTTTTAAGGGTCTGTGTCTTTGTGCTGGAGGTGGATTTTTAGCAACTCTAGCATTAAAGGCTGATGATAAATATTATCTAAGACCACCCGGTGGCGAAGATGAGGAGAGATTTTTGAGCGAGTGTATTCGTTGCGGATTGTGTGTTAAAGCCTGTCCTTACGATACACTTAAACTTGCAAATTTATTTGATAGTGCTAAAAATGGAACTCCTTTTTTTGAGCCGCGAAAAACAGCCTGTGAATTATGCGAGGATATTCCTTGTATTAGGGATTGTCCGACCGGTGCATTAGATAAAAAATATCTTAAAATGGATAAGGGTTATGCTCAATTAAAAATGGGTATTGCTGTCGTTGATAATGCAAATTGCATAGCACATTGGGGAATTCAATGTGATGCCTGTTATAGAGCCTGTCCTTTGATAGATAAAGCCTTGAAAGTGGAATTAAAACACAATGAACGCACCGCAAAACATGTTTTTATGGTGCCTGTAGTTGATAATGACATTTGCGTAGGCTGCGGAAAATGCGAAAAAGTTTGCATTACAGAAAAGCCATCGATTCGTGTTTTGCCTAGAGATTTTGTTTTAGGTTTTGCAGGAAATCATTATGTGAAAGGTTGGGATAAAGAGGACGAAAATCGTTTAAAAGATATAAATTCCAAAAAGAAAACTGATGATAAAAAGGCTCAAGACTATCTTAATGAAGGAGGATTGTTATGAAATATCTCATCTTAAGACGTATCGTGCAATTAGGAATTCTTATGCTTTTTGCTTTTGGGACCTTTGATTTTATTTTAAAGGGAAATTTAAGTTCTTCTAAACTTTTTTCAAATATACCTTTAAGCGATCCTTTTGCTGTATTTCAAATTTTTCTAGCCTCCTTAAGTATTGATTTAATGGCTGTTTTTGGTGCTTTAATTGTGTTGATTTTATATGGTATATTTTTAGGTAGAGCTTTTTGCTCTTGGGTATGTCCTGTTAATCTAATCACTGATTTTGCAGCTTTCATACGCTCTCGTTTGGATTTTAAAACAAGTAAATTTTTTATCCTTAGTAAAAATTTGCGTTATTATGTTTTGGCTTTGGTTTTAATCCTTTCTTTTATACTTTCAATACCTGTATTTGAGAGTTTTTCTTATATAGGTGTGATTCATAGAGGGATTATTTTTGGTGGAACTTCTTGGCTTTTTGTTGCTTTTATTATCTTTTGTATTGATACTTTTTTAAGTTCTAGAGCGACTTGCTCTCATTTTTGCCCTTTGGGTGCATTTTATGCACTGACAAGCCGTTTTGCTTTACTTAAAGTGAAATACAATACAGATAAATGCACTAAATGTTTTCGATGTGTGGGAATTTGTCCGGAAAATCAAGTACTTTGGATGATAGGAAAACAAAGTTCAAGTGTTAATTCTGGAGAATGCACAAGATGCGGTAGATGCATAGAAGTATGCAATGATGATGCTTTGAATTTTAATATATTTAATTTAAGGAAAAAATGATGAAAAAGAAAATATTTTTACTTTCAGCAGCTGCGAGTTTATTTATAGCAGCTTGTGCTTTAAATGATGGAGTAAGCTCTGAACAAATCGGACTTAGAAAGATAGCTTTAGAAAATGAAAACAAAATTGTTTTAGACAATGTTAATTATAATGAGACACAACCCGGAGAATCTGCTTTAGTCGAAAGGTCCTTTGAGAATGCTCCTCCTCTTATTTCACATTCAATAGAAGGTATGCTTCCTATTACTACAGATAATAACAGCTGTCTAAGTTGCCATGATAAAAGTATTGCTAAAGATGTGGGTGCGACTCCTGCTCCTGCGACACATTATTATGATTTTAGGAAAAATAAATCCACAGGAGATACCATCAGTGATACAAGATTTAGTTGTGATCAGTGTCATATAGCTTTAAGCAATGCGCAACCTTTGGTTAAAAATAATTTCAAAGCAGATTTCAAAGATGAAAATAGCAAAAAAAGTTCTAATTTATTTGATGTTATGAATGAGGGAGTAAAATAAAAATGAGAATTTTGTTTTTAATCTTTTTTTTAGCATTCAATCTTTATGCTTATGAGTCATTAGAGCTCAATGCAAGTGTAACAACACTCAAACAAGATGCGAATATCTTGTATATAGGCACTAATGACGGACAAATTTCAAGCATTGATTTAAATCTTGGCATTGACAAACAAAATTTAAAAAATGTAGCGAAATTTGAAAAGATTAAAAACTCTTATAATGAATTTCTTCCACAAATTTATAGCATTGATGTGTATAAAAATAGCTTTTTGATTATTTCTGAAGCGGATTTTGGTGCAAAAAATCTTAGCACCTTAAAAGACGGGGTATTGAATACAAAAAAATTTGAATTTGATGGACTAAAAAAAGCTTATTTTATTGATGAAAATACTTATTTGTTCGTCTTTTCTGGTGCTACTATCACTCTTGTTGATTCTAATTTAAAGGTTTTAAAAAGCTTTAAATTCAATCATTCCCTTTTAAACAGCTCTAATATCAATTTGGCAAGAAACACACTTGAAGTTGATTTTGAAAGTGGTGAGATAAAACTCTTTGATATAAAAAAATGGGAGGTGATTGCTAATTTTGACGCTGTGCATAAAGATAATATTTATCAAGTCGATTATAAAAACAATACACTTGTAAGTTGTGCAATAGATGGGAAATTAGGAGTGATAAGAAATAATCAACAAAGCTTTATGCAAAAAGACTTTTTTATCTATGCTTGTGCTTTGAGTCCTAATGGAGAATTGATAGCTTATAGCGATTATAATCAAAACACCATAGAAATTGTAAAAAGTTCAAATTTTGAAAAAGTAGCAAGTTTTGAAAATATCGATGATGAATTTGTAGTTAGAAATATACTTTTTGTTGATGATTATAAATTTTCAATTTCAGGTTATAATAATAAAATCTTTTTTTGGAGTATAAAATGAATATTTCAAGTATATTGCTAATCGTTAAACAAGAAGACCAAGAAGAATTTCTTAAAAATTTAAAGAAAATAAAAGGTTGTAGCATAGAGCTTATAGAAAAAGAAAAAATTATTGCTGTGATTGAAAGCGATACTTTAGAAAATGAATTGAGTATTTATAAATCCATCGAAGCCTTACCAAAACTTATTAGTATAAATATGGTATTTTCTTATCAGGATTTAGATGAGGATATACAAAAGGTTACAAATAGTAACGCCATTGAAGTTATAGAAAAAAATGAAAGAGCCGAAGATATAGAATATCACGGAACAATTTTTAATAAATTTTCTTAAAATATCATAATTTTTAGTTATAATTTCTTCATAAAAATTTAGAAATTTAAAGAAAAATTATGATTTTTTTGATACCTTTGCTTCTTATTATCGCTGTTATTTTTGGAATAGATTATTTTTATTTTAATGATCAAACAGACAAAAAAGAATACAAAATTGAACACAATTCAAGCTTAGAAAAACAAAAACAAGATTATATTGAAAATCTTTTTAAGCAAAAATGATAAAGCAAGAAAATATTTTTATCCTAACCTTACCTATTTTTATGGGCTATATTTCTTTAGGTGCTGCTTTTGGAATTTTAGCTTCAAGCAATGGTTTTAGTCTGTTTGAAGTTGTGTTAAGCTCTTTGATAGTTTATGCAGGAGCAGGACAATTTGTTTTGGTGGCATTGATTGTTTCAGGGGCTGGATTTTTAGAAATTTTCATCACTTTGTTTATACTCAATTTTAGACATTTTTTTTATACTTTAGCCTTGATTACAGATTTGAAAGGAATGAATTTTTTAAAGCATTATATTATGTTTTCACTCACTGATGAAACTTTTGCCTTGCTAAGTGCTCAAAGAAATGAACTCATCAAGCTCAATCGTGCTCAAAAATCTTGGCGTGTTTTTTGGATTTGTTTTTTAAATCAAAATTATTGGATTATCGGTTCAATTTTAGGTTTTTTGTTTCAAAAAAATGTGAAAATTGATTATTCTGGCGTTGAATTCAGCCTTAATGCACTTTTTATTGTCTTAACCTATGAGCTTTTTAAACAAAATCCAAATTTAAAAATTCTTTTAGGAACTTGCTGTATCGCTTTAATTGCTCTATTTTTTATCGATAAATCTTATATGTTTGCCTTTTGTTTAGCTCTAGCGATTTTCTTGCTTTTTATAGGAAGAAAATATGTTTGATATGAAAATTTTAATTCTCATTTTTGCAGGATTTTTAGGAACTTATCTTACAAGGATACTTGCTTATGTGCTTTTTAAAAATAAAAAACCCGGATATTATTTTTCTTTCATTCAAAAAAACATGCCCTTAATCATCATTGTTATTTTGTTTTTTTATACTTTTTATGGAGTGGATTTTACCCATTTTCCCTATGGTTTAAATCTGATTTTGGCTTGTATTTTTGTATTTTTATTGCATATAAAATTTAAAAATATGCTTCTTAGTGTGATTTTAGGGACAGTTTTTTATATGTTGCTTCTAAGAACATTAGAATAAGAGAAACTTAAAAAGCTTTTTGCTAAAATTGAATTTTAAATTTAAACTTTATGGGTGAATTTTATGAAAAATACCATTACAGAAGCATCGATTTATGAAGCACAAGGACTTAAAAATGAAGCTTTAGAAATTTATAAAAATATTCTTAAAGATGACCCGTCCAATCAAAATGCCATTGATGCGATACGAAGATTAAGTGGTTTTAGGTCAAAACATAAAGATTTAAACACTCAAATGTTAGATTTTTTCATCAATATGAAGAGCGAAGAAGAAATCAATGAATTTAAAAGGTGGTTGATTAAAATATGAATTTAGAGGATTTAGCAAAAAAAACAATCAATGAAATAAGCTCTGAAATTAAAGAGCTAGAGAGACAAAAAGAACTTTTAAAAAAACAAGAGCTTAAAGAAGAAAAGACTGAAGAACAGGATTTAGAAATTATAGAAGCTCCTTTGGAAATTCAGCCAGAAATTCAAGAAGATTGTCCAAAAGAAGAGAAAGAAAAAAAAGAACAAGAAAATGAAGAGCATTCTAAGATTGAACAGCAAATCCTTCATTCAAATTTAGAAAGCGAAGAAAAACAAGAACTTTCAAGTGAGGTATTAAACGCTTCGGTTATAATGCAAATGCAGAGTTTAGGCGAGGATATATTTTTAAAAAATTTAAGAGAGCGTATTTTAGTACTTTTTGAAGGGCTTAACCATATCAAAAAAGAGGATTTAGAACAAAGATTAAATTTAACAATTCATTTTTTAGAGTTTTTACTTGCAAATATCGAAGACAAGCTTAAAAAATAATGCGGAACTTTCTTTTATAACTGACTTTCTAAAAGCCCATACTCAAAGGGCTTTTTTGGTCGGTGGAAGTGTGAGGGATTTGCTTTTAGGACTTGAAATTGATGATTATGATATAGAAATTTATGATTTATCCGTTTTAGAATTTGAAAATTTGATGCAAGAACTTGGAGCAAAGGGCTTTGGAAAGAGCTTTTTTGTGTATAAATTTAAAAATTATGATTTAGCCTTAGCAAGAAAAGAAAATAAAATTTCTCAAGGACATAGGGGTTTTGAGATTCAACCTTGTGAGAATGAAAAAGAGGGGGCTAAAAGACGTGATTTTACTTTCAATGCTTTAATGTTGAATCTTTTTAATTTTGAGCTTTTAGATTTTTATGGTGGCATAAAGGACTTAGAAAATAAAACCTTAAGGCATATCCATGAAAAGAGCTTTAAAGAGGATAGTTTAAGGGTTTTAAGGGCACTTTATTTTGTGGCAAAATTTAATTTTGATATTAGCGATGAAACCCTTAATTTAATGAAAACTATGGATATAAGTGATTTAAGTCTTCATAGAATCAATGCTGAATTTTATAAGCTCTTTAAGGGAGAATATTTGCTTAAGTCCTATAAATATCTGCAAAAATTAAATTTAGAACAAAAAATCTTTGGGCAAAATTTTAAAGACGAAAAATTCTATTTTTTACTTGAAAATGCAAGGAAATTTGTTAAAGATGAGAGGCTTTTTTTGTATTTGTATCTTAATCATTTTAAAATCAATAAGAAGCTTTTTTTTGAAAAAACTCAATTCAAAAAAAGTTTTTTAAGGGCTGTAAATCAAGCGTATTTTGAAGAAGATATAAGCGATTTTGATTTGGCTAAAATTTCTATACAAATGCCCTTAAAATCTTGGCTTGGACTTTGGAATGAAGAGCGTATCGAAAGGGCAAAGAAATTGAAGCTTTATGAAAATAAATTTCAAAGTAAAATTTCAAGCAAAAAACTCATAGAACAAGGTTTTAAAGGGAAAAATTTAGGTTTAGAACTCAAAAGACTTAAAGAAGAAGAGCTTAAAGCATACTTAAAAGGTTTAGGATGAATTATATTTTAAAAATTTTTACTCAAGATGAAAAGGGTTTGATTTATAAAATTTCAGATGTGATTTTTAAGTATCACATTAATATCATTAAAAATGATGAATTTGTGGGCGAAGGGATGTTTTTCTTTCGAGCGGTTTTAGAAGGAAAATTCAATCAAAACGCGTTAATCCATGCATTAAGAACAATGCTTGGCGAACATTCTTTAATCGAACTTCATGAAAAAAGAAAAAAAGACATTATTATTTTTGTTACAAAGGAGAGTCATTGTTTGGGGGATTTGCTTATAAGGCATTATAGTAATGAGCTTGAAGCAAATATCAAAGCAGTCATTTCAAACTACGACGCACTTGAAAATTTGGTGTCTAAATTTGGCATTCCTTATCATAGCATAGAAACTCAAAATTTAAGCAGAATTGAGCATGAACAAAGGATTTTGGATTGCCTTGAGCTTTATTCTTTTGATTATCTGGTTTTGGCAAAATATATGAGAATTTTATCTCCAGCTTTTGTGAAGCATTTTACAAATCGCATTATCAACATCCATCATTCTTTTTTACCTGCTTTTATCGGTGCAAATCCTTATAAACAGGCTTATGAAAGAGGGGTTAAAATCATCGGTGCTACAGCTCATTTTGTAAATAACAATCTTGATGAGGGACCCATAATCACTCAAGCCGTTTTAAATATCAGTCACGAATACACTTGGCAAGATATGCAACAAGCAGGAAGAAACATAGAAAAAAATGTTTTATCTAAGGCTTTAGAACTTGTTTTTGAGGATAAAATTTTTATTTATAATAACAAGACTATAATATTTTAAATTTTTAGGATATTAAATTTATGCAAAATTTAAATAGAAATTTTTTATAGATATTTAAATATTGTTAAAATATTATTTTTTGTAAAAATATAAATTTTTCATATTAAAGATGAGAAATTTATTTAAAAATAGGTTATAATATAAACAAAAGGAAAAACAATGCTTTATATTTATACAAAAACTAAAAATGCCTTAGTGCAAAGAATGGAATTTAAGCTTGATAATAAAATTTTACCTGAAAATATTTTATGGATTGATTTACTTTATCCAAGTGTCGATGAGATTGCTTATATTTCATCTCAATTTAAACTTAAATTTCCTACAAAAGAAGAAAGAGAAGAGATAGAATTAAGCTCAAAATACTGGGAAGATAATACAACCATTACCATTAACGCGTATTTTTTGATAAGAGAAATTGGAGTTGGGAATGACAGAAAAAACATAAAACTTCGTAATGAAATCATCACTTTTGAAACCACTAAAAAAATTTTATTCACCATAAGATATAGTGAGTTTAGCACTTTTGAAGAAATACAAGCAAGGATTTTAGCAAGTCCTAAAAATTTTGAAGATGGCTATGATATTATCGATAAAATCTTTGAAGTACGTGTTGAAAAAGACGCAGACCTTTTAGAATGGATTGATAAAGATGCAAGATTGCTTAGAACAAGTGTTTTAGAAAAAAAAGGCGAATATGGTTATGATGAAATGCTTAAAGACATTTCGTCTTTACAAGAATTTAATATGCGTGTTAGAGATTCTTTGTTTGATAAACGTAGAGCTATGACCTCGCTTTTAAAAAGTGATAAAATCGATAAAGATATTAAACAAAACTTAACTATAGTTTTAAAAGATTTAAATTCTCTTGTTGAATTTAGCATTTCTCAATTAAGTATTTTAGACAATATCCAAACCATTTTAGCAAGTCAAGTGAATATCGAGCAAAATAAGGTCATAAAATTATTCACAGTTGCCACCGTTGCAATGATGCCACCGACTTTAATTGGAACAATTTATGGCATGAATTTTAAATTTATGCCCGAACTTGGGCTTCATTATGCTTACCCTATAGTGCTTGGGATTATGGTCATTTCTACAATTTTACCGGTGATATTTTTTAAGAAAAAAGGTTGGTTATAAATGCAAACAATTCATATAGGCATTCTAACTTTAAGCGATAGAGCAAGTAGTGGGATATACGAGGATAAAGCAACTCCAGAAGTTGAAAGAGTATTAAATTCTTATATTAAAAATAAAATCATTTATCATAAAGAACTCATTAGTGATGATTATGAATTGATTGTTGAAAGATTGATTTTTTTAAGCGATGAAAAAAAATGCGATTTTATCGTTACAAGTGGCGGAACAGGTCCAGCTCCTAGAGATCTAACTCCAGAGGCTACCGAAAAAGTATGCACTAAAATGATGCCCGGTTTTGGAGAATTGATGAGAATTCAAAGCTTAAAATATGTCCCAACGGCTATACTTTCAAGGCAAAGTGCAGGAATTCGTGGAAAATGTTTTATACTCAATTTACCCGGAAATCCAAAAGCCATAAAAGAATGTTTGGAGCCGGTGTTTCCTGCGATACCTTATTGTATAGATTTAATCGGAGGAGCTTAT